>JADLBT010000023.1 GCA_020847555.1 Gemmataceae bacterium | reverse complement strand
GTCAGGCGTTCGACGCCGAGCGCGTGGGCGGCCAGCAGCGGCGCCGCCAGCGAGGACAGCACGACGCGGCTGTCCTGGCCGAGGCCGGTCGCGTCAGTCTGTCGCAACTGGCCCTTCACGTAGGCGTCGATGACGGCGAGGTGGGCCGGGTGCCCGGTGTGCGTCAGCGCGGCGAGCGTGAAGACGGCGCCGCGCGGGGTGATCTCCAGCGTGGCCGGGCGCGGACGACCGGCGGCACCGTGCGACAGCGGCGTGAACTCGACAGGCCAGCGGAACATCGCGGCGACCACCTGTGCATGTTGATTGTGCGGATTGGATTGCGAGCGGCGTCAGGCGCCGTCCGCCCCTGCAACGTCGTCGCGGCGCACGGCGTCCACCACGCGGGCATCGGTCAGGCGCACCAGGTCTTCGACGGCGACGCGCAGGTTCAGGCCGCGCCGCCCGCCGTTCACGAGCACCCACTCGTGCGCCAGCGCCGCCCGCTCGATGCACGGCTCGAACGGCTTGCTCACCAGCGCCAGCGCCCCGATCCCGCCGACCAGCAGGCCGGTCAACTTCTCGGCGTCCCGCTGCGGGGCCATCCTGACGGCCTTCGCGCCAATGGACCGCGCCAGCAGCCGCATGTCTAGCTCGTCTGGCCCGGCGATCATCACCAGCAGCGGCCGGCTGCGCGGCTCCTCGCGGAGCACCACCAGCGTCTTGTAGACCTGCTCCGGCGGCACCCCCAGCACCTCGGCCACCCCGACCGCCGAGTGAATCTCGGGGTCGTAGGTGAGTGCCTCGTAGGGGACGCGCTTCGCCTCCAGCAGACGGATGGCGTTCGTCTTTTCGAGCTTCTGGCGGGCCATGCTGGGAAGTCTAGTACATCGTACCCGTGGTCAGCCCTGGTCACTCGGCGGATCCGCCAAACCTCGCCGGACAGGACTGAAGGGCAGCTCAAGATCGGCGAGGCTCCCTGCCGAGACGCTGGATGGCCGTGTGCGGAGCAGACGACCGACGACCACACCCTCGTCGGCCGTCACACTCCCACTGCGCGCTAGGCGGGCATGAAGTAGCGGTCGAGGGCCCAGTCAGCGACCTGCTGGCCCTGGGCCATCGCGGCCACATCCGCGAAGCGGAAGTGGAGACCCGCCCAGACCCGGCCGTCAACCGCATCGGTGAAGATGGGGCCCGCCATCTCATAGTGGCGGGTGGTGTTCGTCACCGGCGAGGTGATGTGCAGGTCGATGCGGTCCGTGCCGACCACCCGGGTCAGGGCGCGTGTTGAGGAGCCGATCACGGCATTGAGGCCGCTGGTGTAGTCTGGATAGGGCGGGTTCGGGAGCAGCGGTTCCCAGGTCGGGTCGGCGCTGGTGGCCGAGTTGCCGTCCTCCTCCGCCAACTGGATCGCGGTGCTTGGCCGCCAGAAGCCGTAATGAACTTTGCTGTCCCAGCAGGTAATGATCGCGTCGGCAACACTCATGCTGACAGCCGCGAACAGGCGAGCGCGGTCGCTGATGTCCATCTCCCGGCGAACGGCGAGGTCGCGCAGCGCGGCATGATACGGCCCCGGAACGATAGTCGAGATGAACAGAGCCGTCTCGGTCTGCAGTGGCGTCCGCGCGGAGCCCTCCTTTGAGCCGAACGCTTTCACCTCCTCGAAGTCCGTCGCATACTCCGCGGAAGTCAGGACGGGCGGGGGCGCCGGTCGGAACTGGCTGGACGACTCGATCATCAACGGCGCAGTGTCACACAGGAATTTGGCGAACATCGGTGCATTGGCGGGCGCGGTCGGACGCCAGATCCCGGGAGCCGCCGCCTTCTCAAAGATGTTCGGGCCGTACCGCCCGTCCTCGGAGCGGAGCGCGATGAAGCGCTCGGCGGTCTGCCTGCCGTACTGGATCCCCTGCGTCGTGGAGGGATCGTATGGACCCGGGCCGATCGATGCCGCGTAGGCCTCAGTCAGCCGCGTCACAGCGGCCGGCACGTGGCCGAAATACGACATCAGCACCCGGTGCGCGGCCGTCGCGGCTGCCGCCTGGGGCGAGGCCATCGGCCCGGGTTGGGCGTTCGACTTGTAGGGTGCGTAGCGGCGGGTGATGCCGACGACGGCGTTGTAGACGGCGGCCTGCACGAACCCCAGGTAGACCATTGCTTCCGCCGCGCCGGTCATGGCGTCGGCGACGATGACGTTGATGGCGGTTGCGTTCCAGTCGTTGATGACGGACGCATCGGCGATGGACTGGGACACAACGCCGCGCACGGCCGGAATCCCGACGCGCGTCGCCGTCGTGCGGAACCCGGCGTCCGGCGCATCGGCCCCGGTCGCGGCACGGGCATCAGACGTCGCGCGCAACGTCTGCGCCGTCGCCGCGTCGGCGAGGGCGGCGCTCATGGCGAGGCTGAGCGGCACGGCAGTGAACAGCTTGAGGGCGGTACGTCGGTCGGTCTTGTCGCTCACGAGTGCCCCTCCTTCGGATGTACGCTCGGCGCGCTTGCCCTGGGATGCGCCTACGCTAGCAGGCGTCCGCCTTCGCTGCTGTGACTCAGATCACACCGCCGACCGAGCGTCGGCATGATGCGCCCGTTTCGAGGCGCGGACGCCCTGCCCCCAGTCGCAAGGGTGCCGCCGCCGCGGCCCTGTGAAGACCACTCGCGAGGTCGGGCGTACCTTGAAGCCCTGTGGCGTGGCCCGAATCTTGCGCTCTCACCGCGCGCCGATCCGACACGATGTCGGATACTGGTGTGTGGAGGACTCCTCGATGACCGTGCGGATGTTTCCGGGGCAGCCGTATCCTCTCGGCGCCACCTGGGACGGTAGCGGCGTCAACTTCGCGATCTTTAGCGAGAATGCCGAGGCCGTCGAGTTGTGCCTGTTCGACGAGCCGTACGGGGCGCCCGAGACGGTCCGCATCCGGATGCCCGAGCAGACCGACCTGGTCTGGCACGTCTATCTGCCCGAGGCCCGCCCGGGCCAGTTGTACGGCTACCGCGTCTTCGGGCCGTGGGCGCCCCACGAAGGCCACCGCTTCAATCCGAACAAGCTGTTGATCGACCCGTACGCCAAGGCGCTGACGGGGCGCATTGAGTGGTCCGAAGCGATGTTCGCCTACCCGCTGGACGGCCGCCCGGACGCCGACCTGGAGATGGACCACAGCGACAGCGCACCGGGCATACCGAAGGGCGTCGTGATCGAGCCGGCGTTCTCCTGGGGCGACGACCGCCCGCCGAAGACCCCCTGGCACGAGACGATCATCTATGAGGCGCACGTGCGGGGCTTCACCAGGCTCCACCCTGACCTGCCGCCCGACACGGCTGGCACCTATGCCGCCCTGGCCGACTACCGCGTAATCCGCTACCTGAAAGAACTGGGCATCACTGCCGTCGAGTTGATGCCAGTCCACCATTTCGTCCACGACAAGCACTTGCTCGACCAGGGGCTTCGGAACTACTGGGGCTACAACTCCATCGCGTACTTCACCCCGGAGTCCGGCTACAGCCGGGCCAGGACGGCGGGCGCCCGCGTCAACGAGTTCAAGACGATGGTGAAGTCGCTGCACAATGCTGGCATCGAGGTCATCCTCGACGTGGTCTACAACCACACAGCGGAGGGCAACCACCTCGGGCCGACGCTCTCGTTCAAGGGCATCGACAACGCCGCGTACTACCGCCTCGTCGGGGACGACCGGCGGTACTACATGGACTACACCGGCACCGGCAACACCCTGAACATGCTGCACCCGCGCACCATCCAGCTCATCATGGACAGCCTGCGCTACTGGATCCTGGAGATGCACGTCGATGGCTTCCGCTTTGACCTGGCGGCCGCGCTGGCCCGCGAGCTACACGCGGTGGACCGGCTCTCGGCGTTCTTCGACATCATCCACCAGGATCCGGTGCTCTCCCAGGTCAAGCTGATCGCCGAGCCGTGGGACGTCGGCGAGGGCGGCTACCAGGTCGGCAACTTCCCGGTGCTCTGGACGGAGTGGAACGGAAAATATCGCGACGCGATGCGCAAGTTCTGGCGCGGCGACCCCGGCACCCTGGGCGAGCTTGGCTACCGGCTGACCGGTAGCAGCGACCTGTATGCCAACAACGGGCGGCGCCCCCACGCCAGCATCAACTTCGTGACGGCGCACGACGGCTTCACCATGCGCGACCTCGTCTCGTACAACGAGAAGCACAACGACGCCAACGGCGAGGGGAACCGCGACGGCGAGAGCCACAACCTGTCGTGGAACTGCGGCGCCGAGGGCGAGACGGACAACCCTGATGTGCAGGCGCTCCGTGCGCGCCAGATGCGGAACTTCATGACGACGCTGCTGATGTCGTCAGGCGTCCCGATGATCCTGCACGGCGACGAGATCGCCCGGAGCCAGGGCGGCAACAACAACGTCTACTGCCAGGACAACGAGATCTCCTGGCAACCGTGGGAACTGACCGAGGAGCAGCAGGCGATGCTCCGCTGGACCCAGCGGGTGATCCGCCTGCGCCGGGAGCACGCCGTGCTGCGGCGGCGGAACTTCTTCCGGGGCCGGCCGATTCGGGGCGGCGACATGAAGGACATCCTCTGGGTGCGCCCGGACGGCCAGGAGATGTCGGAGGCCGAGTGGCAGGATGGGGGCATCCGCGCAGTCGGCGTCTACCTCGCGGGGCAGGCCGCCGACATCACCGACGACAACGGGCAGCCCATCGTGGGCGAGTCGATCATGCTGCTGTTCAACACCAGCGACAGGGCGCTCACGTTCACGTTCCCGCAGGTGAACCACGGCGGCACCTGGAGAGTCGCCCTCGACACGATGCACCCGGATCAGCCGGATGGCCGCCCGCCTCGCTTCGACGGCAAACGGTACCGCGTGGGACCGCGGTCGGTGGTGGTGCTGCGGCACATCGACACGGACGCGCCCCAGCCCACGCGCTAAGACTGCCACCGCTCCCCGATTTCTGCCTCGGGGCCGTGCGGGCGCTCGGTTGGTCGGCCGCCATCCAGCCGGGTCGTACAATGGCGGCGCGGCTGCGCGAAAGCAGGCGGGGCCGGCGCGGCTGCCGGTCCAGGGGGTGGGGAGCACGATGGCAAGGCTCGAATTCGGCTGGCGGATGGCGACGTTTGCGGCGGACGGCGCCCCGGGGACGGTGCTGCGGGAGCAGGTCGCGGAGTACCTGCGGCGGCTCGAGGGCCACGTTGATACGGTCTGGGTACAGGACCACCTGCTCCCCGAAGCGCCCTGGGCACGGCCTGAGTGGGACAGCTTTGAGTGCTGGTCCACCCTGGCGCACTGGGCCGGTGCGTTCCCGTCGTACCGCTTCGGGACCATCGTGCTGGCGAACTCATTCCGCTCGCCGGCGTTGCTGGCGAAGATGGCCGCGACGACCCAGACACTCACCGGCGGGCGGCTGATCCTCGGGCTGGGGGCCGGCTGGCACGCGGGCGAGTACCATGCCTACGGCTTCGAGTACCCGTCGCCGGCCACGCGCATCCGCCAGTTAGAAGAGGCCGTACAGGTGATCCGGGCGCTCTGGACCCAGACGCCGGCCTCGTTCGCGGGCCGCTACTTCCAGATCGAGAACGCCTACTGCGAGCCGAAGCCGGACCCGTTGCCGCCGATCATGATCGGGGCGGCCGGCGAGCAACTGGCGCTGCGGGTCGTAGCCCGCCACGCGGACTGGTACAACGTGCCGGGCAGCCCGTTTGAGGTGGTGCAGCGGAAACTTGACGTGCTGCGCCAGCACTGCGACGAGATCGGGCGGGACTACGACGGCATCGTCAAGACGGCGACCATCGGGGCGGTGGCGGTGGCGAAGACGCGGGCCGAGGCGCAGCGGCTGGCCGAGCGCAGCCCGTACTACACCCCGAATCAGCCGAGCGCGGCGGTGGTGGGCGAGCCGGGCGACGCCGTGGAGCAGTTGCGGCGGTTCGCGGACCTTGGCGTGACGCATCTGAATGTCCGCTTCACTGACTTTCCGCAGTCCGACGGCGCCCTGCGCTTCTTCGAGGAGGTCGTGCCGCTGCTGCGCGAGG
>JADLBT010000022.1 GCA_020847555.1 Gemmataceae bacterium | reverse complement strand
GGACCAGCCCGGCGCTGGCGCTCCGGGCTGGTCCGACGGCGCCGGTTTCAACACCATGTCTGACGTCGCAGCCACCGCCAGCAAGATCATCGCCAACGTCGAGAAGGTCATCGTCGGCAAGCGACAGCAGCTGATCCTGTCGCTGGTGACGTACTTCTGCGAGGGGCACCTGCTACTGGAGGACGTGCCCGGCGTCGCCAAGACGATGCTCGCCCGCGCCCTGTCGCGCAGCGTCGGCGCCACCTTCAAGCGGCTGCAGTGTACGCCCGACCTGCTGCCGACCGACGTGACCGGGGTGTCGATCTTCAACCAGAAGACGACGGAGTTCGAGTTCCGCCCCGGACCGATCTTCGCGCAGATCGTCCTGACGGACGAGATCAACCGCGCCACGCCGCGCACTCAGTCGGCCCTGCTGGAGGCGATGGGCGAGCGGCGCGTCACGGTGGACGGGCAGACGCACACCCTCAAGCCGCCGTTCTTCCTCATCGCCACCCAGAACCCGGTCGATCACGAGGGGACGTTCCCGCTGCCGGAGGCCCAGCTCGATCGCTTCCTGGTCCGCCTCAGCCTCGGCTACCCGACCCTCGACGAGGAGGGGCGGATGCTGGAGCGGCTGCAGCGCGCCCACCCGATTGACGACCTGTCGCCCGTGGTTTCCGCCGCCGACGTGCTGGCCTGCCAGCAGACAGTACGCGAGGTGTACCTCGACGAGAAGGTGCGCCGCTACCTGCTGCAGATCGTGCAGGCGACGCGCGAACACCCGGACGTGTCGCTCGGCGGCAGCCCGCGGGCGTCGATCGCCCTGTTCCGCACCGGCCAGGCGCTGGCCGCGATCGCCGGGCGCGACTTCGTCCTCCCGGACGACATCAAGCGCATGATCCTGCCGGTACTGGGCCACCGGCTTATCCTCAAGCCCGAGAGCCGGCTGCGGCGCGTCACGCCAGCGACCGTGCTCAACGACATCATCGCGGAGATCCCCGTGCCGGCGCTGAAGGCGCTGACCGCTGACCGCTCCTCATGAAATGGTTTCTCGGCGCCGCCCTGGTTCTGTTCGTGGCCCTCGTCCTCGAGACGGGGCTGCTGGCGTATGCCATGTACGTCCTGCTCGGCGTCATGGTGGTCAGCCGCTTCCTGGCCCGGTCGTGGACGGAGAACCTGTCGGCCGAACGGCGCTGCGATCGGCAAACGGCGGAGGTCGGCGACGAGGTGGCGGTTGCGATCGTGGTGCGCAACGCCGGGGCGCTGCCGGTGCCGTGGGTACTGCTGGAGGACATGCTGCCCGCCCGGGCGCTGGTCGAGGGCCGAGCCCGGCTGCGTGTCCGCAAGAAGCGCGTGCGCCTGGCCCTGATCTGGGGCCGCGGTTGCGTCGAGCTGGACTACCGCGTCGAATTCAGGATGCGCGGCTACTACCAGATCGGGCCGCTCGTGCTGGAGAGCGGCGACCTGTTCGGGCTGCACCGGCGCTACCGGGTCGGGACGGCGCCGCAGTTCGTGCTGGTGTATCCGCAGGTGGTGCCGCTGGAGGGGTACGACCTGGCGTCGCGCCGGCCGGTCGGCGAGATCCGGCTGACGCACCGGCTGTACGAGGATCCGACCCGCATCGCGGGCGTGCGCCAGTACGAGGCGGGCGACCCGCTCAATCGCGTCCACTGGCGCGCCACGGCGCGCACCGGGGTGCTGCACAGCAAGCTCTATGAGCCGTCGGTGATCGCGGGGTTGACGGTGCTCCTGGACCTGCACGCAGCGAGTTACCCGGCGCGCGGCGAGCCGTATCGGTCGGAGCTGGCCGTCACGGCGGCGGCGTCGCTGGCCCATGCGGTTTATCAGCTGGGGCAGCAGGTCGGGCTGGTGACGAACGGCCGCGACGCGGCGGACCGCATCCGCCAGGAGGGCTGGACCCACGACTACCGCACCCGCGACGCGGCCCTCGCCAGCGCGGCGATGGCGGAGGAGAGCGATCGGTTACAGCCGCTGGTGGTCGAGACGCGCCGCGGGCCGGAGCAGTTCCACCGCATCCTGGAGACGCTGGCCCGCGTGGAGCTGACGGACGGGCTGACGGTGCCGCAACTGGTGGTCGAGACAGCCAGCCGACTGCCGCGCGACGCGACTGTGGCGGCGGTCCTCGGCGAGGTGACCGCCGAGACGGCGCTGGCGCTGGGGAACCTGAAACGCCGTGGGTACGCGGTCACGGCGCTGCTCGTCATCTTCGGCGAGGAGAAGCAGGAGGCGGCGTTGGCACGACTGCTGGCCGAGGGGATCGACGTGCGCGACGTGCATGACGAGGCGAGCCTCGCCGTCGCGTGTCGCCGGCAGGTGCTGCGGTAAGGCGAGTTCAGCCGTCGGTTCGCGCGGGATGAGGCGGTGGGCGGGTGCGCGGGTGGATTGTTCCCGGAAATTGCTTGACAACATAAGTAATGAGTCTAACATGCATTAATCTGTTTTTAGCCCACTCCGTCCGGTCCGGAACAGGTAACGACTGCATCCGACGGGGTTTTGGGAAACTGAAGGAGTGCCGAGTATGTCCTCGCAACCGCGTCGTCGTCGCCTGGAAGTCGAAGACATCGGCGATGTGACCGTGGTGAATTTTACCGACAAGAAAATCCTCGACGAACAGAACATCCAGATCATCGGCGAGCAGCTCTTCAGCCTCGTCGATGAGCTGGGCCGTCGCAAGCTGGTTCTCAACTTCGGCAACGTCGAGTACCTCTCCAGCGCAGCCCTGGGCAAGTTCATCACTCTGAATAAAAAGGTCAACGCGGCAGGCGGACGCCTGGTGCTGTGCAACATCGATCCGCAGATCTACGAGGTCTTCGAGATCACAAAACTGAACAAGTTGTTCAACATCCAGAAAGAGGAGCAGGCCGCCCTGCAGGCGTTCTAACCCGGTTGGTCCCCCTGACCGTCGGGTCGGCCCGACGAATCCCGGGTGCCCCGCGTGCCGCCGGCTGAAGCAACCTAACCAGGGATTTCCACTCTCGTCACTTACTTGTGGAAACTCCTGATGTGTTGCCGGTCGCTGCTGATGGAGAGACGGAGGAAAGGAACTTCTCGGTCAGGCGCTGAGTCCGCGGTGGAGGATCCCGTGGGGCGTGCGAGGGGGTTAGCCTCTCCAGCCAACAGCTTCGACCACAGGATTGTGGCCGAATTTCAGGAGGTGGCCTTCTGTGCCTGATGCACTCCTTCGTTGCGAGAATGGCTTCATGCACGAACCTAACCCCGCCGGGGTTCTGGAAGTCATCATTCCCAGCGACCCGGCCGAAGCTCGTCGTGTCCAGGAAGAGATCGAACGTGCTCTTCAGTCCCATCGCTTCGACGATCGCGACATCTTCAGTATCAAGCTGGCCCTCGAAGAGGCCCTGGTGAACGCCATCAAGCACGGCAACCAGTTCGATCGGGGCAAGAAGGTCCGTATCACCTACCGGGTGAATACGGAACGCTTCGACATCCAGATCATCGACGAGGGACCGGGGTTCGACCTCGAAGATGTGCCCGACCCGATGTCCGCCGAGAATCTCGAACGCCCCTGCGGCCGCGGCCTGCTGCTGATGCGTCACTACATGACCGACGTGGTCTTCCACCCGCCAGGCAACCGCGTTACCATGTGCAAGGTGCGCAACGGCACCGCCAAGAAACCTTGATCCTGCCCCGCTGCGCGGGAAGAACCAGGAAACCAGGAACCAAACAACTCCGTGTTCGGTGGCAGCTGCGGTGGCTACCAGCCGCGAGCGC
>JADLBT010000021.1 GCA_020847555.1 Gemmataceae bacterium | reverse complement strand
GACGATCTCCGAGGAGGAGCGGCAGCGGCTGGCCGAGCGGATCGGCTCGCCCGCCAACGACGGGCCCGACACGCTCAGGCGGCTGGTGGCCGTGGACCCGAGCAACATCGAGCTGCGGAAGGCGCTGGTCTCGACGATCATGAGCGCCGAGTTCGCTGGGGTGGACGCCTTCTCGCGCAAGGTGGTGGAGTGGCAGCACTGGGACGTGCCGCACACGCTGATCATGGCGATGGCCCGCCAGACCTGGGACGAGGTGCGCCACGCCCAACTCGCGATCGGCCTGCTGGAGTCCTACGAGGGCCACGTGGGCGAATACCCCGATTCGCTCGCCGGTGGCCAGGGCGGTGCGGCGGCGCGGCAGCAGCAGCGGCAGGCGCTGGGCGACGACCCAGCCGACCCGCTGATCAGCCTCTCCACCACCAACGTGTCGCTGGAAGGCGCGGCGCTGGCGCTGTTCCAGGGCACCTGTGAACTCGGCCGCCAGATCGATGACCCGCTGATGGAGCACTGCTACGACTACAACTGGGCCGACGAGGTGACGCACACCGCGATCGGTGACTGGTTCGTCAAGCGGCTGTGCGACGGCGACCCGGAGCAGGAGCAGCGGGCGCTGCGGGCACACGCCCGCCACGAGCGGATGCGCGCGCAGCTCAGCGGCGACCAGACCGAGGAGATCCGCCGCTTTTTCGCCGAGGAGGACGAGCGGGGCGCAAGCGCGCTCGGCTAGCCCCGGCACGAACAGACCGCTACGACGGCCCAGCACTGCACGCCTACCACCGCGAGCGACGACCAGAGAGGACGCCCCGTGGCCTACACGATCGACCTGACCCCGTGCATCAACTGCGGCCTGTGCCGTCGCGCCTGCCCGACCGAGTGCATCCACTATTTCACCACCGGCAAGCGCACCCATGTGATCGACCCGGCGCGCTGCATCGACTGCGGCCTGTGCGCGCAGGTCTGCCCGGTGGATTGCATCGCCAAAGACCCGGAGTACGTCCACGACCCGATCGTGCTGGCCGAGGCGAAGGCCTACGCCAAGTCCTGGGCGCGGCGGCGCTACGAACGCGAGCAGGCGGCGAAGCGGACCGCCAAGGAGACCGCGCGGCGGCTGGCAGCGGCACGCACCTGACTCTACCTGTCCCTAGCTCCACGCGACATAAGACCCCCGCCGTGCGGATAACTCGCCCGCGGCGGCTCTGCTGGAGGATCAGATGCCCGAGCTTTGTGTTGACACGCGCATGGTCGGCGGCGCGTTCGGCGTGGACGAGAACGCCCGCCGGATCATCCACTACCGCTTCGCCGAGATGGTCTGCATGACCACGGCGGCGGGCTGGGCCCCGACCACCCCGGCGATCAAGGCGAAGTTCGCCCTCGGAGAGCACTGCTACGAGGACTCGATCCACGCCTTCTGGCTGGGCCAGCGCCTGCCGGAACTGCGCGTGCTGGAGGGCGCGGACCTCGCCTCGCCGCCGACGCTGCGCAGTTCGACCAAGGCCGAGCCGCCGAACGAGCAGTTCCTCACGTTCGTTGAGACGATGCAGTCGGCGGACGACCAATTGCTGCGCGTGGTCGGGCTGTATCGCGTGCTGAAGACGCATCTGGCGGTCTACTACCGCCACCACCTCAAGCTGACCGACCCGATCTGCGACGGCCCCACCGTGCGCATCCTCAAGCACATCCTGCTTGAAGAAGAGGAGCACCTGAAGTGGGGCCAGGCCTTCTACGAGGAGCAGGCAGACACCCCGGCCCGGCGGCGCGAGGCGCTGGAATGGCAGATGGAGCTTGAGCAGTTGCTGGCCGCCTCCGGCGGCGTCACCGGCGGCCGATAGCGCATCCGTCCGGCGTTCCGCGCGGCGGACCCGCCCGAGCCGCGTCGTTGCCGGCAGGGTGACGCTGCGCCGGTCGTTGAACCCTCCGACGCTAGGCCGGCGCGTCGCCCATCGCGCGGGCGATCACGGCGCGTAGTTCATCGAGCGTAAACGGCTTGGTCAGCACGGCATCGACACCGGCACGCCGCCGCGTCTCCATGTCCAGGTCCATGTCCCAGCCGGTGACGATGATGCAGGGCAGGTCGAGACCGGCCGCGCGGGCGGCGCTGACCAGTTGCAGCCCGTTCATGTCCGGCATGGCGAGGTCGGTGATCAGCAGATCAAACGGTTCATCGGCCGCCGCCGCTTGTAGCCGGGCGAGCGCGTCGATCGCCAGCGGGGTGGTCGTGACCGCGTGCCCCTGCGTCCGCAGCAGCGCCGCGGTCGTGTTCAGCACCGCCGGTTCATCATCGACCAGCAACACCGCGTAGCGACGGAGGACGTGCAGCGGTGTCGGCTGCGACGGCGCGGGCGCATACGGGAAGGCGAGCACGACCGCGTAGCTGCCGTCATCGTCAGCCTGCACGGTCATCGTGCCGCCCAGTTGCACCGTCATGCTCTGCGCGGCGCTGAGCGCGGGACGGCGGGCGTCGCCGGGTGTGGTAAACGGTGCAAACACGCGCGCGCCCGGCGCATCCGCGGCGCCTTCCCCGATCGCCCGCAGCGTGATCAGAATGAGGTCATCCTGCCGCGCCGCCTTCAGCCGGATCACACCGCCCGCGGGCAGGCTGTCCGCCGCGTGCAGCACCAGGTTGGCCAGCACGCCGCGCAGACCGGCGGCGCTGCTCATCAGCGGCGGCAACGGCTCAATCTCGGTCTCAACCGTGATCGTGATCCCGCGTTGCAGCGCGGCGTCCCGCCAGCGGAAGCGCGTGAACTGCACGACATCGCTGATCACGTCGGCAACATCGACCGGCTCACGCTCCGTCGCGCGGCTCGCCCCGGAGAACAGTTGCAGCCGCTTCACCGCGTCCGCGCCGTCGAGCGCGGTTTGGCGGATCACCTCGGCGTGCGCGATCAGGTGCTCCACCGGTGCGTTACGCCGCGCCTGGGCAAGCAGCACCTCGCAGCGGCCGAGCACGACGGCGAGCATGTTGTTGAAGTCGTG
>JADLBT010000020.1 GCA_020847555.1 Gemmataceae bacterium | reverse complement strand
TTCTGCGAGGCGGTCCTCGATCCCGGCGACCGGGTTCTGGTTTTCAGCCCGCACTTCCCGACCTACGGACCCAATATCGAGCGGCGCGGGGCCGAGCCGGTCCACGTTCCGCTACGCCAGGAGAACCAGTTCCGGCCCGACCTGAACGCGGTCGAGGACTTCGTGAAACGCACCGAGCGTGCGCGCGCCATCTTCCTCAACTCGCCGCACAACCCGACCGGCGGTGTGACGACCGAGGACGATCTGCGCGGCATCGCCGACCTGGTGCGCGGCCGCGACGTGGCGGTGTTCAGCGATGAGCCCTACTGCCACATGGTCTGGGAAGGCCAGCACCACACGTTGCTCAGGCAGCCGGGCATGATCGAGCAGACGGTAGCCGCGTACACGTTCAGCAAGTCCTACAGCATGAGCGGCTGGCGCCTTGGCTACGCGATCAGCAACCCGCGCCTGATCGACACGATGGGCAAGATGATCAACACCGCCCTTTCGTGTGTGCCGCCGCTCGTGCAGTGGGCCGGCCGGGCAGCCCTCGAATACGACGCCGCCGAGCGCGACGAGGTGATGCAGCGCTTTCACGCGAAGGTGCGGTTGCTCGTCGCGGAGCTGAAGAAGGTGCCGGGAGTCGAGGTACTCATGCCGGCCGGCACGTTCTACGCCTTCCCGAACGTGTCCACGATCTGCCAGGATCTGGGCATCGTGTCGCATGGCCTGGCGATGTACCTGCTCGAAGGGGCGGACGAGCACTTCGGGGTGGCGTGCCTCGGCGGCGAGTGCTTCGGGCCGGCGGGACAGGGGTTCATTCGATTCAGCTGCGCGGAACCGGACGAGCGGCTCGTGCAGGCGGTGCGGTTTCTGGCGAACGCCATCACCCGGCGCGACCGGGTCGAGGCTTACCTCACGGCCAACACCCGGTACAGGGCTCGGTGATTCACAAAAAGCCCACGAGTCGCGTCCGGTGGGTGAAGTGCCGGGGACTCGGCCCACGGGACGCGACCCGTGGGCTTTCTTGGTTCCTCATTTCCTGGCGCTGGCCTTCTTCCTCCGCGTCTCCAGGATCTTCGTTACCTGCGCGGTCGTGTGGGTGTTGAAGATGTCCTTCTTTTCGAGCCAGCCGCGCCGTGCGACGTTCACCCCGAACGCGGTGTACGCAATGTCCTCGGTGTGGTGGGCGTCCGGGTTGATGACCAGCTGCACGCCGAGCGTCTTCGCGCGCTTGCAGTATACCCAGTCCAGGTCGAGCCGCATCGGGTGGGCGTTGATCTCGACCATCACCCCATGTTTCGCGGCCGCCTGGAGCACGGCCTCGATGTCCACCTTGTACCCCTCGCGCCGCAGCAGGAGCCGCCCGGTCGCGTGACCGAGCATGGTCACGCGCGGGTGGCCGATCGCCTTGACGATGCGGGCCGTCATCTCCGGCTCGGGCTGGTTGAAGTGCGTGTGGACGCTCGCGACGACGTAATCGAAGCTCGCGAGGATCGCGTCGGCGTAGTCCAGGCTGCCGTCGGCGAGGATGTCGCACTCGACGCCCTTGAAGAGGTGGATGCCCTTGAGGCGGGCATTGAGGGCGTCGATCGCCTCGTGCTGCTGCCGGACGCGCGCCGCCGACATGCCGTTGGCCACCGTCAGCGACTGCGAGTGATCGCCGATCCCGAGGTACGTGTACCCGAACTTCTTCGCCGCCAGGGCCATCTCTTCCAGCGTGTTGTGCCCGTCGCTGTAGTTCGTGTGGCAGTGGAAGGTGCCGCGCAGATCGCTCGCCTCGACCAGGTGCGGGAGGCGGTGCTCCGCGGCCGCGTCGATCTCGCCGGTGTGCTCGCGCAGCTCCGGCGGGATGTAATCGAGGTCGAGCGCCTTGAAGATGTCCGCCTCGGTCCTCGCCTCGATGCGGGTATCCGGCCCGGCCAGCTCGTACTCGTTCAGCTTCAGCCCGTACTTCTGGGCGCGGGCGCGCATGGCGACGTTGTGGTCCTTCGACCCGGTGAAGTAGTACAGGGCGAACGGGAAGTGCTGGTCCGCCACGACGCGCAGGTCGGCGTTCATGACGATCCGGTGCCCCGACTCATCCAACGCTCCCACCACGACGCTCGACTTCGTCTCCCCGTGAGCGACGACGGAGATCACCTGCGGCAGCTTGACGAACGCCTCCATGATCGGGACCGGGTGGGCGGAGCTAATCAGGATGTCGATGTCCTTGATCGTCTCGCGCCGCCGGCGAAGGCTCCCGCACAACTCCATGCGGACGATACCCGGGGCGCTGCGGAGCCCTTCGAGAAGCAGCTGCGCGAGGGGCAGTGCCTGGTCGATGCGCACCCGGTCCTCGCCCTGGCCGAGGAAGTCGATCCCTTCGAGAATCTTCTGCTGCGTCTTCGCGCCGAACCCTTTTAGCTCGGCCACCTGGCCGGCCGCGCACGCGGCCTTGAGTTTCTCGATGGTGTCGATACCGAGCTGGTCGTGCAGGGACTTGACCTTCTTCGGCCCCAGGGCCGGGATGCGCAGGATCTGCAACAGCCCCGGCGGCGTCTTCGCCCGCAGGTCGTCGTAGAACTTGAGGCTTCCGGTCGTGACGAGGGTCGTGATCTTGTCGCGGAGCGTCTCGCCGATGCCGGGGATGGTGCGCAGCTTGTCGGCCGCGACGAGGTCAGCGAGCGGAACGTCGAGTTGCTGGATGGCCCGGGCAGCGTTGTGGTAGGCGTTGCAGCGGAAGGCGTTCTCGCCCTGGAGTTCGAGCAGTGTGCCGATCTCGGACAGGATGGCAGCGACCTGATTTTGATCCATGAGTGGTGGCCACAGATGAAGGCAGATGAACACCGATCAAGAAGAAGTAGGATACCCTGTCAGGAGGACGCAACGCAAGGGTGGGAGGCGGGCACCTCGCTCCTTCTTCATCCGTGTTCATCTGCCTTCATCCGTGGCTGGACGTCATGCCGCCTCGCTGAAGTCCATCAGGCGCGACGGGTGGAGGAGAACCTCCAGGGCAGTCACCAGGCGGTCCGGGCCGCGGCCGTCGATCAGCTTGCGGGCACACCGGGCCATCGCCTGCCGTTCGAGCGGATCGTTGAGCAGGTTCTGCACCGCCTGCCGAATGGTGGTCGGCGACACGTTCTCGTGCCACCCCAGGCAGGTGGCGCAGCCCTCTTCCTCGAGGCGCTGGGCGGTCGGCCAGTGGCCCTCGCTCTGGACGATGACGAGCTGCGGCACCCCGACGCACGCCAGTTCGAGCGACCATCCGCTACCGCTCGTCACGGCGAAGTGACAGCGCGACACCCTGGCCGCGATCTCGGCCGGCTCCACGGCTACCTCCAGCCGATCGGGGTGCGATTCGGCGAGCGCGCGGAGCGCCTCCAGGTCCGGGTGGTGCGAGCGCACCGCCACGTCCACCCGGGCGATGCGCGGGATGTGGAGCAACTGCTTCGCCAGCTGGGGCGCCTGCCGGTGCGGATCGTCTTCGCCGAGCGACACCAGTACCCGGTAGTGGCCGGCGCCGGCCTTGCCGTTCGGCGAGGAGAGCGCCGGCGGTTCCTGGGCGCGCCCCTGACGCAGGCGGCGAATCTCCGACCGCACCAGGGCGTAGCGCGGCCCGAGCAGGAGCTGAGTGCCGGGGACGTGATCGTAGTTCTCCTTGCCGGGACCGAGCAGCGGGTTGATGACCAGGTGCGACGGGAAGCGGATGTTGGCGAAGTGGTCCATGGAAACCAGAAGGTTGGTCGAACCCAGCACCTCGCTCAGGTAGCCCTCGGGGACACCGGGGGCGTCCACCAGCACCGACGACGGCTTCACCCGGCGGATCTCCTGGATTGTCTCCACCAGATCCTCGTGGGTGCCGGCGGCCGCGTCGGCGGGGAGCCACTCGTTGCCGCCACGCTTGATCAGGAACGCCAGCGAGGTCGGTTCGAGCTGCGCCAGGAAGTACGCGGGGCGCCGCCTGCGCTGCAGAGCCGCCGCGAACGTCAGGCAGCGCGCCAGGTGCTCGTAGCCGGTCTCCGGCGTCGCATCGACCCGGATCAGGACGGGGGCTCGGTTCATCTCTGTTCCTTCCGTGAAGTGATGGGAAGCGGACGTGACGGACGGGATGACACGGTGACAGGGCGTACATTCAGCGCTGTGGTAGCCGGGAAGATCCGGTTACCCTGTCACTGTGTCACCCTGTCATCCGAAGTCAGCCGGTCAACCGGGACGGTTGCTGACGGTGAAAGAGTTGTCGCGCTCGGGTGAGGTCGCAGGGGAAATCGACTTCCACGCGGTCGTGGTCGTCGCTGAGGTGGAACGCCAGGGGCCACTTGCGGTGGTGGGTGCAGAGCACGTCCGCGACGTACCCCTGGATGCCGTGCTGCCAGACGTGGCGGTGTAACGTGGTGAAGAACTGAGCGGACCCCTCGGCGCTGAACCGGACGCAGCCGGTGAACTCCCCGAGCACGGTGCCGTGTTTGAGGAAGTTCTTGCTCATCGTCCGGAACTGACCCGAGCGGTCCATGTAGACCTTCATGTCCTCGTCGTCACAGGTTTTGATCGCCACATCGACGAGGATGTCCGCGTCCGGCTGGTCGGGCAGGAACCGGGCGAGGCGCTCGCGGCCGAAGTAGTGGTCGCCGGTGCTGAAGAGAAAGGGAGAGCCGCTCAGGGCGGACTCGGCGACCCAGAAGCTACCGAGGATGCCGTACTGTTCGTAGAACGGATTGAGGATGCAGGTGCAGCGCTTGCCGCAGTGATCCTGCACGGCGAAGGCATCGTGGCCGACGACCACGTAGGTTTCGTGGATGCCCGCCCGCTCGAACTGGGTGAGGAGGTTCCCCAGCAGCGTCTCGCCGCCGAGGTCGAGGAGAACCTTGTTCCGCCTGTCGCTGAGATCCTGCAGGCGGACGCTGAGGCCCGCCGCCGCGATGAGTCCCTTCATCCGCCATCCTCTTCTCTTGCCGGGCTGTTCCGTGCCCTCCGCCGCGGCGGTTCCAATCGTCGCGACGGCCGGCGAATCTTACTCCGAACCCCGCGACGAAGAAAAGAGCAACCGCGGCCGTGGTCAAACGGACAGTGGCAAGCCAGCGGACCAGCCCGGAGCGCCCACGCCGGGCGCTCCGGGCTGGTCGCACCAAAGGGAGGCTACCATGTGGGAGATAGGTGTGATGCTCAACAACCTGGAGCCCGACCGCTTGAAGGCGTTCCAGGCGGCCCGGGACCACGGCTTCCGGGTGGTCCACACCAACACCCTGCGCGAGGCGTGGCTGACTGGCCCGGAGCGCGTCGCCTACGTTGCTGCCGCCCGGGCCAGCGGCCTACGCATCGACACCATGTTCGTCGGGTACGATGGGCAGGACTATCGCGATCTGCCGACCATCGCTCGAACCGTGGGGCTGGCGATTCCCGAACTGCGGGCACATCGGCTTCAGGTGACCCTGGCATACAGCGACCTCGCCCGCGACGTCGGCGCCCCGTCGCTCGGCACTCATCTCGGCTTCCTTCCCGAGGACGAGACGTCGGCGAGTGACCGCGGGCTGGTCGAGACGGTTCGGACCGTCGCCGATCGCTGCGCCGCCAGTCACCAGACCCTGCACCTGGAGACGGGGCAGGAGTCGGCGGACACCCTGCTGCGATTCGTCCGTGCCCTGGACCGCGCGAACGTGGGGATCAACTTCGACCCGGCGAACTTCCTGCTCTACGGGACCGACGACCCGTCGAGCGCCCTCCAGAAGCTCGGTCCGCTGGTCCGCGGGGTTCATTGCAAGGATGGCATCCCGCCCCTGCAACCGGGGGTGCTGGGTGAAGAAGTTCCGCTCGGAGCCGGACGGGTCCATGTTCCCGCGCTGCTCGCGCAGCTCGCGGTCCTCGGTTACACGGGGGCGCTGGTGATCGAACGGGAGGGCGGGCCAACCGCCGTGGCAGACATCCTCGCCGCGCGGGACTACCTGCGCCGGTTGCGAGGGGGGGCGGAGGCAATCGGAGGGGCTGGTTGAGCCCGCGCGATCGTGCCGGTTGTTCCGCGCGGAACACGCGCAGAGACCGCTCGGCCAACCTCGGTTGTCGCGGATCGTCGGGTGGTGTTAGAATGTCCGCACGGACGGAGAAGCTTTTGGCCACTCGACTGGAGGTGTGAGGTCATGGAGAAGCGCAGGCTCGGGCGGGGGCTGGAAGCCCTCCTCGGTGAGGCGGACAATGCCACCGACGCCCCGGTCGCCACCGACCAGACGCAGCTGCCCCTGGACCGGATTCACCAGAACCCGTTCCAGCCGCGCAAGAACTTCGATCCGGACGAACTCGCCTCGCTCAGCGATTCGGTCCGCAGTCACGGGATCCTGCAACCCCTGGTGGTGCGCGTCGTGGACGGCGGGCAGTATCAGCTCGTCGCCGGCGAGCGCCGCCTGCGTGCCGCCCAGGAGGCCGGCCTGGCGATGGTGCCGGTTCGCGTTGTCAACTTCAACGATCAGGAGGTGCTCGAGGCCGCCCTCATCGAGAACATCCAGCGCACCGACCTCAACCCGATCGAGAAGGCTCAGGGCTTCAAGGACTACCTCGATCGCTATGGCGTCAGTCAGGAGGATCTCGCCCGCCGCGTCGGCCTGGCGCGTTCGACGATTGCGAACCTCGTCAACCTCCTCGAACTGTCCTCGGAGGTCCAGGACGCCGTTCGCGTCAACCAGATCAGCGAGGCGCACGCCAAGCTGCTCAAGGGCGTCAAGGACCACGCACAGCAGATCGCCCTGTGCAAGCAGATCATCGCGCGCGGCCTGAGCGTCAAGGCGGCCGAGCAGTTCCTCCGCGAGCAGCGCGAGGAGGCGGCCGCAGCCACGGAGGCGGCCGCCGAACCGCAGGCGGCCCCGGAGGAGAAGACGGCCCACGTCAAGGGCATCGAGGACGATCTCCGACAGCGGTTCGCCACCCGCGTCGAGATCAAACTCCGCGGGAAGGAGCGCGGGCAGATCGTTCTCCGCTTTGAGTCCAACGACGACTTCATGCGCATCCTCGAAGTGCTGCGCAAGTAGTCGCCGCGCAGGGGGCCACGCCGATGCGAACTCTCTCCGCCTTGTTGCTGCTGACCCTGGCCGCGGCGACTCTCGCTCAGGAGCCGTCGCGGCCCGCATGGAAGCCCTTCACCGCCGCGGCCGATGGCTTCTCGGTCCTCCTTCCCGGCACCCCGATCGAGCAGAAACAGAAGGCCAGGACGGACGCCGGCGCGGCCGCGACGACCACCTTTGCCGTCGCCCTCAAGGAAGGCACGCTCGCCGTGAGTCATACGCGCTTCACCGACGACACCGCCCAGCCGGGCCTGCAACAGCGGCGCCTCGACAACGCGCGCGACGGCCTCGTTTCCCGCTCGGGCGGCAAGCTGAGATCGGAGACGCGCATCGAGCTGGAGAAGCAGTACCCCGGCCGCGAGCTGGTGCTCGACGGCCCAAAGGACAGCCTCATCCGCACCCGCCTCTTTGCCGTGGGCAATCGCCTCTACCAGCTCATCGCCATCGGCTCCCCCGCGTGGGTCAACGGAAAGGAAACCGCCTGTTTCTTCGACTCGTTCAAGCTCCTGAAGGGACAGGGTTCTGTCCCTGGCCGGCCCGGGCGCCCGGCGCAAAGCGCGGCGGGGGCGCTTGGCTCCGGGCGCGGTTTCTGGTAGGGTACTCAGTGCAATGACTCCGCGGGGCGTAGCGCAGGCTGGCTAGCGCGCCTGGCTTGGGACCAGGAGGTCGCGGGTTCGAGTCCCGCCGCCCCGACTCAGTTCAACGACTGCGTCCGTTCTCTCGCAACCCCATCTCATACATAGTTCGGCCTCTCTCCCCACGGTCCGGGCCGTTGCGGGGTCTCGGTTTGTGGCCTATAGTTGGATGACGCTGGGAGACCCGGAAGTGCCGATCGCCCCCCGCCAGGGGGCTGATTCGTACATCCTCCCCCCCCCCACCGCCTCCACGCCACGGCCTGTCACGTTCGGCAAGAGGACGCTCATGGATACCAGGCTGACCTGCCAGTTGCCTTCCAGCTCGTCCGGTGTGCTCGCCTTGCCGTTCCGTCCGGACCCGGTCGCCCAGGTGGTGCTGCAGGATCTTCTCGAATCCTCGCTCGTCTTGCCGGAGGACTGGGAAGCCCTCGCCGACGAGGCCCGGAAGCATCTGGCGGCCTGCAGGCGAACCGAGGAGCTGCTGCCGCGCCTGGTCGAATACGGGCTGATCACCGAGTACCAGGAGCGGCGCATTGGGGCCGGGACGACCTTCGGGCTGATCCTCGGCAACTATCGCGTCCTCGCTCGGCTCGGGGCAGGCGGCATGGGCGTGGTCTTCCGCGCCGAGCATATGCGCATGCGCAAGCAGGTCGCCATCAAGGTGCTTCCGCTGTCGTCCGACCAGGATCAGCGCATCCTGAGACGGTTCCTGACCGAGATCCGCGCCATCGCCCAGCTACAGCACCCGAACATCGTCGGGGCGATCGATGCGGGCGAACTCGCCAGCGAGGGGCCGTCCTTGCCCGTTCTGCACTTCTTCGTGATGGAGTACGTTCCGGGGCAGGATCTGGAGGAGTACGTCAGGGACAACGGGCCTCTGTCGCCGCACAAGGCGGCCGACATTGGCCACCAGATCGCCAGCGCCCTCGCCGAGGCGCACAAGCACAACCTCGTCCACCGCGACATCAAGCCGTCGAACATTCAGCTCACTCCGGAGGGCCAGGCCAAGCTCCTCGATTTCGGTCTGGCCCGCCACTACCAGGCGAGCCATTTCCGCACCGGGGTGACGGAGCCGGGAACGGTACTGGGGACACTCGACTACATGGCCCCGGAGCAGGTCGAGGATGCGCACCAGGTCGATATTCGGGCCGACCTCTACGCGCTGGGCGGCACCCTCTACTGGTGCCTCACCGGCGACCCGCCGTTCCCGCCACGCGGCAGTCTGGTCGAGCAACTGGCGGCCCGGCTGAGCCAGCAGCCGCCCTCGATGCGGGCCAGGCGGCCGGACCTTTCGCGGGAACTCGACGGTGTCGTGCAGCGCCTGATGGCCCTCTCGCCCAACGACCGTTTCCAGAATCCGGCGGCGGTCATGCGTGCCCTGCTGCCGTTTCTGAAGCCGGACCTGCGGGACCACAGCCGGGCGGACGAAGCGCGGCCTTCTCTGCACGGTGTGCGCATCCACGCGGAGCCGGGTCCGACCGACCAGACGGGGCCGCAACCCTCCTTCCACCGCGTGCTGCTGGTTGACGACGAGAACGAGATCCGGGTCTTCTGCCGCTACATCTTGCAGACCGAGGGGCTCGTTTGCGACGAGGCGTCCGGCGGACCGACGGCCCTGAAGATGGCCTACGAGAAGCCGTATGACCTGCTCGTTCTCGACATCAACATGCAGGACATGCAGGGAACGGAAGTGTGCCGCCGGCTCCGCGCGAACCCGCCGAGCCCGCACCTGAAGGTCATCATGGCCTCTGGCCACGCCAACTCGGACACGATGGCGCAGATGCTGCTCGGCGGGGCCGACGACTTCGTCACCAAGCCGTTCAGCACAGCCCAGCTAAAGGCGCGCGTCAAGGCGGCCCTGCGGCTCAAGGACGCGCAGGACCGGACCGACGTGCTCCACACCCACCTGCTGGCGGTCAACCGCGAGCTGGAGGCGAGCCTCGGGGCGCGCGACACGGATCTGGTCCAGGTCCGCAACGCCCTCGTCCTCGCCCTCGCCAGGCTGGTCGAGCAGCGGGATACCGAAACCGGCGCCCACCTGACGCGGATGCAGCGCTATTGTCGTGCCCTGGCCGAGGAGGCGGCGCGGTCCGGGTTCTTCTCCGCTCAGGTCGATGCGCCGTTCATCGAGATGCTGGAATGCTGCGTCCCGCTCCACGACATCGGCAAGGTGGGCTTGCCGGACCACATCCTCCTCAAGCCCGGCAAGCTCGACACCGAGGAGCGCGTCCTCATGCAGGCGCACACCCTGATCGGCGCCGAGCCCTTGCAGGAGGTCGCGAAACAGCACGGTGAGGCCGTGGCGTTCCTTCAGATGGCGATCGACATCGTTCGCCACCATCACGAGCGTTACGACGGCAAGGGCTACCCGGATCGATTGGCTGGCAGCGACATCCCCCTCGCCGCCCGGATGGTCGCCATCGCCGACGTCTACGACGCTCTTCGGTCGCGTCGGCCGTACAAGCCCGCCCTGTCGCACTCCGCAGCGCTGCAGGTGATGCTCGAATCGTCCGCAGGGCAGTTCGACCTGGCCCTGATGCAGATCTTCCAGCGCTGTGCGGCGCAGTTCGACCGCATCTACCGCGAGACACCGGACTGACGAGCCGGAAGCGTCAGCGACGGAACGGTTGACGACCCCGTCGCTGACGCTTCCGGCTCGCTGGGACTCACCGGCCGGCGCCGAGCCACAGGTCGGCGAGGACCACCACGAACAGCCCGATGCTGATGACCGCGTTGACGTGGAAGAACGCCTGGTTGACGCGCGTCAGATCCTCCGGCCGCACCAGCACGTGCTGGTAGATCAGCAGCGCGGCCACCGCTCCCACCCCCGCCAGGTAGACGGTCCCGAGGTGCGGACCGGCCGCCCAGTACAGCGCCACGAGCACCCCGAGCATGAGGAAGTGACAGAGCATTGACACGCGCAGCGCGGCCCGCACCCCCAGCCGCGCCGGCACGCTCGACAGCTTTGCCCGCCGGTCGAACTCGGCGTCCTGGCAGGCGTAGATGATATCGAACCCGGCCACCCAGAAGAGGACCGCCAGCCCGAGCACGAACGGGGTGAGAAGATCCTCCACAGTCGGGATCCCGCGGATGGCGATCCACGCCGACAGCGGAGCCAGCATCAGCGCCGCCCCGAGCCAGAAGTGGGCCAGCGCCGTGAAGCGCTTCGTGTACGAATACGCCAGCAGGAATCCCAGGACCGGAACGGCCAGCATCACCGGCCAGCGGTTCGGCGGTTCGGCGAGCAGGAACAGTAGCGTCGCGGCGACGAACCCGGCCGCGCTCGCGAGGGTAAAGGTCCACACGGCCCCCACGCTCAGTAGCCCGCTCGGGAGATGACGGCCGGCGGTGCGTGGGTTGGCCGAGTCGAGGTGACGGTCCGCAAGGCGGTTGAACGCCATCGCGGCGCTGCGGGCGAACACCAGACACAGGAGGATGCCGGCCAGCTCCAGCCAGGAGAACCGGCCCTGGACGTGCCAGGCCAGGGTCGCCGACAGCAGCGCGAACGGCAGCGCGAAGAGGGTGTGACTGAACCGGATCATTTCCAGCAGAGTCCGCACGCGCTGCAACATCCCGGTACTCCGGCTTCTGGGTGGTGTCTTCTCCCGCAGTTATAACCGCCGCCGGATCCAATCGTCAACGAACAGAACACACCCAATCCGGGGCGGACCGGCGTTTTCGCGCTGGCACCAGCCCCCGCGCCACGCCTTCCTCGTAGGTCAGAAAGTCCCCGGTGCGCACCAGTTGCTCGATGGTGAAGGCAAGGTGTGGCCCGATTCCGGGCAGTTGCTCCAGCCCCCCCGTCCCGGTCGCGGCAAGGAGTTCCGTCACGGACTGATCGAGGGCGAGGATCGCTTGCGCCGCCCGCCGGTAGGCGCGGATGCGGTAAAGGCTGTCCGCGTTTTGCGCCAGCTGGTGCGCGTGGTCCAGGAGTCGCCGCGCAATTCGGTCATTGTTCATGATTCGTCCTCCTCACAGTGATTATACTTTTGTACATATTGCCATGAACAGGGCAGGCGGCAGCACCCGTGGGCTTTACCGGCTTGACGGGCCGCGCGCGGGCCGGTTACGCTGGGACAGCGGAGGGAGGGACGATGACGGCAATTGCGCTGGAGCGGGTCCGTAAGGTATTTCCGGGTGGCGCTCGCGCTCTGGACGGACTCGACCTGCACATTCGGAGCCGCGAGGTACTCGCCCTGGTCGGCCCCTCCGGGTGCGGCAAGACCACGACCCTCCGCCTCATCGCCGGACTCGAAACCCCGACCGCCGGCGTCGTCCGCCTGGAAGGGCGAGATGCGGCCGGCCTGGCCCCGTCAAGGCGGGGGGTGGCGATGGTGTTCCAGCGCCCGGCCCTCTATCCGCACCTCACGGTTCGCCGGAACCTCACCTTTCCGGTCGGGCCGGATCCTGCAGCGAACTCCGGTCCGACGGTGGCGGAAGTCGCGCAGCTGCTCGGGCTGGACGACCTGCTGGAGCGTGTTCCCGCCCAGCTCTCCGGGGGGCAGCAGCAGCGCGTCGCGCTGGGGCGGGCGCTGCTGCGTCGGCCGGCCATCCTGCTCCTGGATGAGCCGCTGGCGAGCCTTGATGCGCCGCTGCGCACGGAACTTCGCCGCGAGTTGCACTTGCTGCACCGGCGGTTTCCCACGACAATGGTCTACGTTACCCACGATCCACTTGAGGCGCTGGCCCTCGCCGATCGGGTTGCCGTCCTCGCGCGGGGGACCGTCCAGCAGCTGGCGGAGCCGGAAACCATCTGCAGCCACCCTGCGAATCGGTTCGTGGCCGGCTTCTTCCGGTGGGCGCCGGTGAACTTTTTCGACGGCCGCCTTGTCACCCAGGGCGAACGGCTGGCCCTGCTCACGGATGACGGCAGGCTCTGCCTGTGCGGATTGCCGGCCGGGTGGGCAGCCCACGCCGGGCAGGCGGTGACGGTCGGGCTGCGGGCGGAAGATATCGAGGTGGGGCCGGACGAGCCGACCACGCCAGCTGCAGACGCCTGGGAAATGCAAGCGGTCCTCGTCGAGCGAACCGCACGGGGTTACCTGGTCGGCCTGACGAGCTGCGACGGAAATCGAGCCCCCGCACGAATCGAGGGGTTTCATCGCCCGGCGGGACAGGTTAGAATAGAAGAGGGGCGGAAGGTGGCGGTTCGCTGCCGCCTTGACCGCGCTCACTTGTTCGACCGCACCACCGGCCGGCGGTTGGGGGATTGACCCCGGCGCGGCTGCTGGAGCGGGGCCCTCCGGGGAAACCCGGAGGCATCAAAGTGGGACAACTCCCACTTTTTTTGTTACCCTGACTTCCGGTCAACGCTCGGCGATCCAACCGCCATCAGAGCCGCCGCTGACCGCCGACTGCTCGCCAGAGGGACCGACGATGAAAGGCTCCGAGTTGCTTCGCGTCCTGGATCAGATGCAGCACGAGAAGAACATCTCGCGCGACATCATCATCGAGGGCATCGAAGGCGCCGTGAAGCTGGCGATGGAGAAGCACTACGGAGAAGAGGAGGGAATCGCGGTCACGATCGACCGCGACACCGGCGAGATGCACGCCGTTCGCGCCGGCGAGGAAATCGAGCCGGCCTTCCTCGGCCGGATCGCCGCTCAGGCCGCCAAACAGTTCATGATCCAGAAGATCCGCGAGGCGGAATCCGACTACGTCTTCACCACGTTCCAGGCCCAGAAGGGCGAGCTGGTCACCGGCACCGTGCAGCGGCACGAGGGCGGTGCCTGCATCGTCAGCCTGAACCGGACCGAGGCCATCCTCCCCCGCGGCGAGCAGATCCCCGGCGAGACGCACCACGTCGGCGAACGCATCAAGGCGGTGGTGCTGGAGGTCAAAAAGGTCGGCCACCGCGTCAAGGTGATCCTGTCGCGGACTCACCCGGACTTCATCCGCCGGCTATTCGAGAACGAGATCCCCGAGATCTCCGACGGCACCATTGCCATCCGTGCCGTCGCCCGCGAGGCCGGCTACCGCGCCAAGGTCGCCGTCTCCAGCATCGACCTGAAGGTCGATTGCGTCGGCGCCTGCGTCGGCGTCCGCGGCTCCCGCATCAAAAACGTGGTGGACGAACTCAGCGGCGAGCGTATCGACATCGTTCGCTGGAACGACTCGATGCAGGTTCTCATCCCGAACGCCCTGCAACCGGCCGCCATCGAGGAGGTCTTCCTCTACCAGCGGCTCGGCCGGGCGATCGTCCTCGTCAAGGAGGACCAGCTGTCGCTCGCCATCGGGCGGCGCGGCCAGAACGTTCGGCTGGCCAGCAAGCTGTCCGGCTGGGACATCGAGATCATGACGCACGAGGAGTTGAACGAGGGGATCGAGAAGGCGGTCGGGTGGTTCGGCGAGCTGCCGGAGGTGACGGACGAGATCGTCGAGCGCTTCATCGAGGAAGGGTTCCTGTCCTACGACGACCTGACGTTCGTGGAGCCTGCGGAACTGGCGGAGCTTTCGGGTCTCACGGAGGACCAGGCGGAGGACATCATTGCGTTCGCCGAGGAAGCGGCCGAGCGCGTCGAGGAGGAGCAGCGCGAGGCGAAGGCGGCCGCGGAGCAGGAAGCGCGGGCGTTGGCGGAAGCCGGACCGGCGCCAGGCGCGGAGGCGGGCGAGGGCGGCACGACGGCCCCCACAGGCGAGGCCGCCCACCCGGTTGGGGCGGGCGCCGTGCCGCGGCCCGAGCAACTCTTCGGGCGTGCCGAGGCGCCCGTCGAGGAGGCCAGGCCGACCGTCGAAAGTATCTTCGGCCCGGACGCCGGCGCCCCCCAGGAAGAACAACCGCTGACCGCGGCACAGATCTTCGGTGAACCTGCCCCCACCGTCACGGTGTCTGAGGAGGAACCGACGCACCAGGAGGAAAAGCCGTGAGGCGAACCGCCGGGCACCTTTGCAGGGTCCGGCGCCGAAGGGGAGCAGGCAGACCCCGTGGGGCATTCGGGAGGAAGCCGCGTTCTCCTCTTTCCAAGAAATCTAGGGTGGTTAGAATAAGTAGTCAGGGGTGCTGTGCGGCGCCGTTGCGTAGAGGGGGCTTGCCTCCTGCCGTCTCCCAGAGGAGTTCCGCTTGCAGAAAGAGCAGACGAAAGAGAAAATCCGTGTCTTCGCGCTGGCGCGCGAGCTGGACATGGAAAGTAAGGATCTGCTGGCCATGTGCCGGGCCAACGGTATCGACGTGAAGAATCAGTTGAGTACCGTCGAGCCCGAGGTGCGCGAGCAGATCGAGTCGCTCGTCAAGCGTGGCTCTGGGGCATCCGCCGCGGCCAAGCCCGGCGGACAGGTGCTGCCGCCCAAAACGAAGGAAATCCGGAACCTCGACTCCGGCCGCAGCCGCACCCCGCCCGCGTCCCGCTCCCAGACGCCGCCCGTCGTCGAGGAACCGGCAGCCCCACCAGCCGCAGTCCTTCCGGAGGTTTCGGCCCCCACGCCAATACAGGTGCCCCCGCCCGCCGCGATGCCGCCGTCGGTGGCTGCCGAGGCGACTCCCGCTCCGATCGTGCCACCGACCCCGGCTACCCCACCGGCTCCGATCGCCCCGACCGTCGTGGCGACCCCGCCGGTTGCGCCTGCCGCGCCCACGCCGCCGGTTGCTGTTGAGCCGCCAGCCGCGCCGGTCCAGCCTGCCGCACCGCCTCCCGCAGCCCCCACGGCCAAACCGCGCGAGGCCGCCCCACTGCCGCCCGCGGCAGCGGCCAGTCAGCCCCCGGCCAGGGAGTCGGCACAGGTTCCCCCGCGCGAAACGCCCGTGGTCGCTCCACCCGCGCCGACACCCCCCGTCGGCCCGTCGCGCCTGCCGACCGGAACGGTTGGCGGTCGGCCCCTCCGCGACCTGGACGCCCCCCGACCCGCGGATGGCGGTTCCGGGAGAGGAGCGCCTCCGGCGGGCTCGCGCCGCCCCGGCGGACCGACCTTTGCCAGGCGTACCCCCACCCCAGGCGGTGGCCGCGGATCCGGCGCTCACGGCAAGCCGGGGGCGGCCCCGCCGCCCAAGAAGCCCGCCGAACCGACCGGCCCGAAGAAACTGGTCAGCTTCGATCCGTCCATGCTGGAGAAGAAGACCGGCCCCCTCACGGCGGCCGATCTCGTCCGGCCCAAGACGGAAGAAGTGGCCCCTCCCGCGACCACCGACGACGACGCCGACGGCAAGGGCAAGGACGGCAAGTCGAAGAAGCCGCGCGAGGTTCCCGGCCGCGACGCCCGCCAGAAGGCGCGTGGCGCCCGCACCGAGGAGCGCAAGAAGAAGGCCGCCGTGGTCGGCGCAGGTGGCCGGGTCATCATCGAGGACGACGAGCGGCAACGCGGCGGCCGTCGGCCCAAGCTGAAGCAGAAAAAGCAGGCCATCAAGCAGCGGCAGCAGAGGGTGAGCGTGGACGTTCCGATCACCGTCCGCGCCCTGTGCGAAGCCCTCGGCATCAAGTCCGGCGACCTGCTGTTCCGGCTGATGAACCAGGGTATCGGCAAGCCGACCATCAACACCACCCTGGACGCCGCCACCGCCGAACTGGTGGCTCTGGAGTACGGGGTCGAACTGGAGGTCAAGCGCCCCGCCGACATCGAGGAGCAGGTTCTCGCCGAGCAGCAGAAGCCGGACAACCCCGAGGATCTCGTTCCACGGGCTCCGATCGTCACGATCATGGGCCATGTCGATCACGGCAAGACGTCGCTGCTCGACCGACTGCGGCAGCAGTACGGGGTCAAGTCGGACGTGGTCTCGACCGAGGCCGGCGGCATCACCCAGGTGATCCGGGCGTGGCGGGTCGAGAAGGACGGCAAGCCCGTCACCTTCCTCGACACGCCCGGCCACGAGGCGTTCACCAAGATGCGGGCACGCGGGGCCAACGTCACCGACATTGCCGTCATCGTGGTGGCGGCCGACGACGGCGTCATGCCCCAGACCGAGGAGGCCATCAGCCACGCCAAGGCGGCGGGCGTCTCGCTGGTCGTCGCGATCAACAAGGTCGATATGCCCAGCGCCAACATCGCCCGCACTCGCCAGCAGCTGTACGGGCTGAACGTCCTGCCCGACAACATGGGCGGCGACACCCCGTTCGTCGAGACGAGCGCCGCCACCGGCAAGGGCGTCGATGAGCTGCTGGAAGCGATCAGCCTGGTCGCCGAACTCAAGGAACTGCGGGCCAACCCGAAGCGGCCGGCGCGCGGGACGTGCCTGGAGGCGAAGCTCACCGAGGGCGAGGGCGTCCAGGCAACGCTGCTGATCCAGAATGGCACGCTGCACCGCGGCGATGTGGTGGTCTGCGGGGCGGCATTCGGGCGCGTCCGCCAGATGTACAACGACATGGGCCAGCCGATCCAGGAGGCCGGGCCGAGCGTGCCGGTGCGGATCACCGGCCTGGACGAGGTGCCGGACGCCGACGACCAGTTCCTCGCGCTGGAGGATCTGGCCGACGCGCGGACGATCGCCCTGAAGCGCAAGGCGCGCAAGGTCGAGGCCGGTCTGGTCCGGCGCTCACCGCTGACCCTCGATCAGCTGACCGAGCACAAGATCGCCGAGCTGAAGGTGATCCTCAAGGCCGACTTCCGCGGGTCGGTCGAGGCGATCCGCAAGGAGCTGGAGAAACTGCAGCACGAGGAGGTGCGCGTCCGCATCCTGGAGGCCGGGATCGGCGCCATCACCGAGAACGATGTCTGGCTGGCCCTCACCTCGCCGAACGACACCCTCATCGTCGGCTTCAACGCCGTCCCCGACGACCGGGCGCGGGCGCTGGCCGAGGAGCGCGGCGTCAAGATTCTGCAGTACGACATCATCTACAACCTGACGAACGACATCCGGGCGGCCCTGGAAGGGAAGCTCAAGCCGCGCGAGGAGGTTGTGTACCTCGGGCGTGCCGTGGTGCGCGAGACGTTCAAGATCAGCCGCGTGGGGACGGTGGCGGGCTGCTTCGTCACCAACGGCGTGATCGAGCGGTCCGCCAAGATCCGCCTGATTCGGTCGGGTGTGGTGGTCTACCCGCCGGCCGACCGCACCGCCAGTCTCGACTCGCTCAAGCGCTTCAAGGAGGACGTGCGCGAGGTGCGCGAGGGCTTCGAGTGCGGTATGAAGATCGCCGGGTACGATGACATCAAGGTCGGCGACCTCATCGAGGCCTATCGGGTCGAGGAGGTCAAGCGCACGCTGTAAGCACCCATCGCACCAGTCCGGAGCGCCCGGCGCTCCGGGCTGGCTGGACGGCGGACCCCTGACCCGCATGCAAATTGGTACGCTCCAGGTCCGGCTGCTGGTCCGCGAGGCCCGGACCCTGAAGGACAAGCGGCAGGTGGTCCAAAGTATCAAGGACAGTCTGCGGAACGCCTTTAACGTGTCGGTCGCGGAGGTCGAGGCGCAGGACAATCTCCGACTCGTCGTCCTGGGCTTCGCGATGGTCAGCAACGAGACGCACCCTCTCAAAACCGCCCTCGGGCACATCGTGGAGGCGCTGCGCTCCCATCCCGCGGCGGAGTTGCTCGACCACGAGATCGAAACGTTTTAGCGCCGCCCTGCCCGGCGCCCTCCGGAGTGGAGAGCCATGAAACAGCACCGGCTGGCCCGCGTCGCAGAGGTGATTCGCGAGGTCGCGGCGGAAACGATCCTGTTCGAGATGCGCGATCCGCGCGTCAAGAATGTCACCGTCACCCGCGCCGAGGTGTCCGGCGACCTCCAGCATGCCAAGGTCTACGTCTCCATCATGGGGTCGGAGAAGGCGCAGGATCTGGCGCTGCACGGCCTGCGGAACGCCGCCGGATTCGTGCAGTCGAAGCTCGGCAACCGTCTCAAGACGCGGTTCACCCCGCAAATCAAGTTCGTCCTCGACGAGGGGGTGAAGAAAAGCATCGAAGTGAGCCGCCTGCTCAACGCCGAGCGGGCGCAGGCCGCGGGTTCCGCAACGGACGCTGCACCCGACCCGGAGCAGGCAGAAGAGGAAGCGGAGGGGTGACGCGCGGGCCGCGTTCCCCCGGACAAGGATCGCTGACGGACCAACCGCGCAGGTTGGGCGAAATGGCCCAACGTCTGGAGACGGGCGGGCGGATCGGCCAGACCTGCAGGGGCCGCCGACAGCAAGGACGCTTCCTGACCACAAAGGAGTGATCGACACGGCCATGCCTACCACCACCAACAAGCATCGGCTCCTCACCCAGCTCCTCACCCCCCCGACCCGGGAGCGCGCCGCCGAACCCGAGCCACGTCCGGTCCTGGAGCAGTTCCTCTACGCCGTCTGCCGCGAAGGGGTGACGCGGGAGGTCGCCGACCGTGCGTTCCATAACCTGCGCGAGCGGTTCTTCGACTGGAACGAGGTGCGCGTCAGCTCGACCCGCGAGCTGGCGGAGGCCCTCGACTGCCTGCCGGACGCCGAGGGACGGGCGCAACGCCTCATCGACTTTCTCCAGGAGGTGTTCGAGACGACCTTTTCGTTCGACCTGGAGTCGCTGCAAAAGAAGGGGATGAAGCAGGCCGCCAAGGCGCTGTCGCGCTACCACGCCGCCAACGACTACGCGGTCGCCTCGGTGGTCCAGCAGAGCCTCGGCGGACATGCGATCCCGCTCGACGGTCCGACCGTTCGCGTCCTGCGGCGCCTGGGGCTGATCGAGGAGGATCAGACCGACCCGGAAGGGATCCGCTCCAGCCTGGAACACCAGATCCCCAAGGCCAAGGGTCCGCTGTTCTGCGACCTCGTCAGCGCCGTGGCGGAGGAATACTGCCACGACGACGAGCCGAGCTGCCTCACTTGCCACCTCTCCTCGGTCTGCCCCAGTGCCCAGGATCTGAAAGTCACCGCCGACGTTTCCAGCCGGCCCAAACCACGATAGCCGGCTGGTTCGTTACAGCTGCTTGAATGACCCGCCGCGCGCCAGCGAACGGTCCGCACCGTTCGCTGATGCGGCGGGTCATAACGCCAGCGCGCAGTCCACCCCACAGGCTTGTGGTTTTCTCGAACGACACTTCACGGTACAATCCCGCCCCGATTGGCCCAGGGGCGGCCCGCGCGAGCTGCCCCCACGTCTCCCCGTCGAGCTGAGGGACAAGGAAAATGCCCGCATTCGCTCGCATGTGGCCGACCACGCTGCTCCTCCTGGCCGCGGCCGCTGGACCGCTCGGTGCCCAGGAAATCGGCCCGGACGACCCACCCGCTCCCTACGCGGGCCTCCGACCGGCGACCCGGGAGGACAGGGACCGGCGCGAAGCGCTGAAGCTCTACGTGTTCGGCCTGCTCAGCCAGCGCGAGGACCGATTCCTCGAAGCGCTCCAGGCCTATGAAAAGTCGCTGCAACTCGACCCCGACGCGGCCCCCGTTTACCGGGCGACGATCCCGCTCTACCTGGTGCTGGAGAAGAATGACGCCGCCCTGACAGCGACGCGCAAGGCGCTCGACCTGGAGCCGGAGGACCACGAGACGTGGTTCCTCTACGCCCGCCAGTTGCGACTGCTCGCGCGGCCGCAGGAGGCAATCGTGGCTCTGCGGAAGGCGCTGGCCTGTCCGCGGGCGAAGGACCGCGCCGAGTTCGTCTTCCAGCTGTCGCACGACCTGGGCGTGCTGTGCGAGAGCACGC
>JADLBT010000019.1 GCA_020847555.1 Gemmataceae bacterium | reverse complement strand
GTGACGACCGGCGCATGACGAGCGACCCGACCCACCGCCGGCCGCACCTGGCCCTGCCCTGTACCATCCTCACTGGGCCGGACACGGTCCGCCTCGTCGCCGGCGAGGACTTCCGCTACACCCTCAGCGGTCCCGGCATCGAGCACTGGCTCCCGGACTTTTTCCGCACCCTGGACGGCACCGAACCGCTCGCGGCGGCGGTCGGACGCCTTCCCGAGGCGCGGCGCGGCGTGGCCCTGCAACTGGTCGGCCGCCTCTACGGCGAGCGCGTCCTCGTGGACGGCCCGGCCCGCGCCGCCCACCCGACCCGGGTCCATCGCCTCGCGGTCGAGGGAAACGGTCCGCTGCGCGACGAGTTGGCGAAGGCGACAGGTGCGGGCGAAGAGGGGGCGGCCCTGCCGGTGCTGTGCCAGGATCGGCTCGACCACGACGAGGCCCTGCGCTTCGCCCGGCGCTGTCGCGGCGCGGGGGCGCCGTACCTCTGGGCGACGACCGGCCCGCTGAGCCGCGGTTACGTCGGCCCGCTCTTCCTGCCCGACGCCGGCCCGTGCCTCGCCTGCCTGCTGCGCCACTTCGAGCGCCTCTCGCCGGCGCCGGAACTCTACCGCGAGCTGATCGAGCACGCGCGGCAGGGGCGGCCCCTGACGCCTGCGCCCTTCCCGCGGCACGGGGTTGCCGTGCTCGCTGCCCTGGTACTGTGGAAGGCGGATCTGCTGCCGGAGCGCGACCCGCCTCCGGCGCTGTACCGGCTGCATGTGCTGGAGCTGGAGACGATGGAGGTCGGCGCTCATCGGGTCTTCGCGGACCCGGAGTGCTCCGAGTGCGGTGAGGGCGGCTGATGCAGCCGTGGTACACGAGCCCTTACACCGGCCTGTTCACCTCCTTCGGCCCGGTGCCGGCGCGCCCGCACGACCCAACCGCGCACTTCGCCTCGGGGACGCTGGGCCGGTGGGGCGACCCGGGGCAGGAGCTGACCGCCAGCGGGGCCGGCTGGGACGAGGCGAGCGCCGAGGCGGCCTGCGTGGGCGAGGCCGTCGAGCGCTGGCAGGCGTACCCGCTGCCGGATGACGGCCGCGTCGTGGCCCGGTTCGACGCCTGGACGCTGGACGAACCGGCCGTCGAGCCGGAGCGCTGGGTGCTCTTTCACCCCGCGCAGTACGCTTCGCCCGGCTTCCCGTTCCAGCCGTTGACGCGCGCGACGCCGTGCCGCTGGACGTGCTTCCGGGTGGCCGGCGCCGGCACGCCCTGCTGGGTGCCGGAAGAACTGGCGTACCTGGCGCTGCGGCCGGGCGAGCGCCACACGTTCTGCCCCGGGTTCTCGACCGGCCTGGCCAGCGGCCGGCACGGCGACCCGGTGCTGCTGCGGGCACTGCAGGAGGTGATCGAGCGCGACGCGGTCATCGGCGCCTGGTGGGGGCGCTACCCGGTCGAGGAGTGGGAAGCGGCCGAGATCCTTACCCGCCTTGGCGAGCGGGGCGCGCGAGTGCGGCGGCCGAACCTGCGCTACCGCTGCTACCGAGTCGCGACGCCGTTCAGTGCCCACGTCACCCTGGCGACGCTGGAGGGCGAGGACCGCGAGGGCTGCTGCTTCAGCATCGGCTCGGCGTGCCGCGCCACCCGGGCGGAGAGCTGGGCCAAGGCGATCCTGGAGGCGATTCACGGCCGCCAGTACGTGCGCTACCTGAAGCAGACATACCGGCAGCGCCGCCCGCCGCGGGTGCCGCGGACCTTCGCCGAGCATGCCGTCTACTACAGCCTCCACCCCGACGAGCTGCGGCGCACGGCCCTGCACGCGCCGACGCCGCGGCGCGACGACCCGGAGAACGCCCGGACCGAGGAGGTGGCGGCGCTGGCCGAGCGCCTCGGACCGGGGCGGCCGGTTTTGTTCCGCAGCATGACGCCGCCCCAGTTGGCCCAGGAGGGGCTCGACTGGCGGGTGGTACGGGTGCTGGTGCCGGGTCTGCAACCGCTGCACGGCGACCACCGCCTGCCGCACCTCGGGGGGCCGCTGTGGGCGCCGCGCGGCCTGGCCGAATGGGGGACGATACCGCCGCATCCGTTCCCCTAGCCCGTATTTCTCACGGGTGGTAGCGAAGCAGATCAAGAGCTTGCGGCCACGATCGTTAGCCGGACGCGCCAGTAACGAAAGACTGCGCAACCACCTATCCCACCGTCACTGGCGCGTCCGGCTAACCGCGCCAGAGCGCCCCGGAGGGGACTCATGACTTCGCCGCGTGCGTTCTTCCGCCTGTCGGAACTGGACCGGACCACCTTTCCCGAGTTTCGCGATCGTATCGCGCAATATGAGGGTGCGAAACTCTCCGAACCGCGCGCCTACCCGGGCTATCCGTCCTGGCCGCTGACGCGCGGTCGGCCGCGTCTTCTCGCCTCGCTCGACCGCGCCCTGCGCGGCCGCCGGTCGGCCGCCGCGCTGGCGCCCGCCCTCCCCTCGCGGCGGACGCTGGGCCGGCTTCTTCAGTTCGCGCACGGCGTGAATGCGTCCCGGCACCGAGGCGCGGTGCCGTCCGCCGGTGGACTGCAGGGGCTGGAGCTGTACGTTGCCGCGCTGGGGCCGGGGTGGCTGCCGGCGGGGCTGTACCACTACGACCGCGTGCGGCACCTGCTGGCCCAGGTCGCGGCGGGGACCAGTCGCGCCGAGTGGGAGGAGCGCGCGCCGGCGCTGAACCTCATTGTGGGCGGGGCGCTGCTCTGGGTGCTCGTCGGCGACGGCGCGCGTGTGGAGCGGAAGTACGGCGAGCGCGGCTACCGCTTTCTTCTGCTGGAGGCGGGCCACCTGATGCAGAACCTGTGTCTGCTGTCGGCGAGCGTGGGTCTGACGACGGTGCCGCTGGGCGGTTACCTGGAAGGGGAGGTCGCGCGGGCGTTCGCTCTGCCGGCGACGGACGTGGTGCTGTACCTGGGGCTGTGCGGACGCTCGGCGCCATCCGCGCCCGCAACGTAAGGACGGGCGGACCAAACGCCATGATGCCGACGAGCCGGAAGCATCAGCGCCGGCTCTGTCCAAGCTTCCGGCTCGTCGCGTTTGCTCCGCCCGTCCTAAAGTCCACGGGCCACCAGCAGTGGACTTTAACCATCCTTTCCATCCCTTGATCACTTCCAGGGCCGCAGCGTCACCGTCACCGCGACGCCCCCGCCAGGGGCGTTTTCGGCGACGATCCCGCCCTGCAGCCGGCGCTGGGCGAGGGTCTTGGCCGCGGCCAGCTCCAGGCGATTCGGCCCTTCACGCACCCGGGTGAGCGGTTCAAACAACTGCGGGAGCAGCTCGGCGGCGGCCGGCGGTCCGGTGTCCTCGACGCGCAGCCACACCTTCGCCTCGTCACCCAGCCCCGTTCGCACCGTCACCACCCCGCGGCCGCTCGGGATCGCGGCGGCGGCGTTGCCGATCAGGAATCGGATCAGGCGCTGCAGATCCGGCAGCGTCCCGAACACCGGCGGCAGGCCATCCGCCAGCTCGAGCCGGACGCGCACCCCGTCGCCCTGCGCCGCCTCCCCGCCAGGCGCTGCCAGGACCAGGCGCGGCTCCCCGAACCCCGGCTCCTCGTCGCACATCCGCTCTGCGGCCTCACGCACCGCCCGGTTGACGTCGAGCGGCTGCGACTCCGGCTGCTGACGCGATCGGTACTGCTGCCACTGCCGCACCAACTCGGCGACCTGCTTGCCCTGCTGGCGGATGACCGCGAACTCCCCGCGGCGCCTGTCGGGTAGTTCGTGCTCCAGCACGGCGATTTGCAGCAGCAGGACGTTGAGGAAGTTGTTGAACTCGTGGGTGATCGGGCTGGCGAGCGTGCCCAGGTTCGCGAGCCACGTCTGCTCGGCCACCGTCCCCCATGCCGCGTCCCGTTCGCGCCCTCGCGACTCCGCGTCGAGCCACCGCCCGAGATACCTGCAACAGAGTCCCAGCAGGCGGCGCAGCCCCGGGTCGGCCTCCGCCTCCTCGGGGATCGCTACCCCCAGGGCGCCGTGGGCCACCCCCTCGCCCGCGATGACCGCCGTCACCCAGTCGTGACCGGACGGCGCCGGCACGCGCGGGAACACGTTCACCCGCTCCCGCTCGGTCGCGTCGCGGCTGTCTGCCGGCCCGCCGTCCCAGGCGTATGCCTTGCCCTGCTGGTCCAGCACGGCGACGTGAAGCCGGCTGCCGTCCCCCACCAGGCAGGCGTAGACCGGCAGAGACGGCCACAGGAGCCGCAGTGCCGCCGCCACCCCTGTCACCCGCTGCCCCGCGTCGGCGTGCTGCCGGAGTGCAGTGGTCGCCTGGTTGAGCGCCCCTTCCAGAGGTGCAAGGGGGTCGGCCGGGGAGGGGTCGGCCGGTTGCGGAGAAGTCTGGCGGTTGCCCATGTGTCGTCCGGGCTCGGTAGATTGCGGGGTCATCGTCGTTACCTATTGTCGAGAACGGGAGACGGGCGTGGGAGGCGGTCAGACGTTCACGCCGTCCGACGACCCGTCTGCGTACAGCCGGGCGGCAGGCAATAGGGCCGATCGAGCAGATGGCCCGGAGGATCCGGGCCGATAGGAGGACTCGGTTGCTGTGCGGCAAAGTAGTGCGGGAACTGGTGCAACCGGGGACATGGTGGTAAAGACGAATGCAAAGGGGGAGTCTCCCAGCAAGCCGTTCAGCCCCCCAGCAGTCGGCTCACTGAGAGCCTCGCACCCCTTGCAATCAGTCGTCACGGTTTCCACGCGGGTCAATCGTCGGGAAGGTTGCACCCATCGTTGGCGTGATTCATCTCTGCGTCGATTCCACCGTACATGCACGCGGCGTGCCAATCGCGGGGGCGCATCCTGGATCCGTCCGCAGCCAGCGATTTTTCCCCGGGAGGCGGCGTAAACGACCACGGATCAAGGCGATGGGGTCCAGGACCGCGAACCGGCAGGCCGCTCGCCACGCGCGACGGGTCGCTCGGGCGGCGTGTGGTGAGGGGCAGTGGGCAGCGAGGGGACGATTGTTGAGAAGCAGGTTGCCCGCGTCCTGTTAAAGCCCACGGGTGGCGTTCCGTGGGCGAAGTGCTGGGGGCTTGCCCCACGGGGCGCCACCCGTGGGCTTGCCACAAGACCTTTGCACACCGGCCGCCCCGTCGTCCTGGCGCCCCTGCTCGGAAGGTTCGTGCCCGCGCGCCCCGGTAACCCTCCTCGCGGCGGCCCGGTTACTCCGTGCGCTCGGCCCCCTCGCCGGCTGTGCCGAGCACCGGGCTGGCGATGACCTGGCCACCCAGGTCGCTCGTGAATCCGTCGATCATCTGCCGCACGTCCTGACGCAGCGACTCCGGCACCCACGACGAAGCCATGTCGCGGACGATGCCGAATAGCGTCCCGAGCGCCACCCCCTTGATGTGGCTGATCTGCGGGGCGAACTGGTCGGCCAGGCGGGTGAGCAGTCCAGATCCCTCCGGTGCCGCTGCGGTCCGCTCCTCCGCGGGCGCCCGCCGCGGTTCCTCCCGGACGGGAGGCGGGGCGGGGACCGGCGGGGCGAAGGTCGGCCCGGCGGACGGAGCCTCGGCTTCCTCCGTGCGCTGGAGTTGCAGGAGGCGGCCGCCGAGAAACCCGACCAGGACGGACCCGCCCATCATCAGCCAGGGATGATTCCGCACGTGGGCGGAGACATCGAAGAAATCGGCGACCGACTCCTTCACCGTCTCGACCGTGTCATCGACCGACTCGATCACGTTCTCGACGGTCTCGGCGATCGAGTCCTTGACGTTCTCGACGCTTTGGGTGATCGTCGTTACCGTGTCGGAAACCGTCTCGACGGTGCCGGCGAGCTTCTGCTCCAACCGCGCGAGCCTGTCGGCGAGTTCCTTTCGCGTGTCCTCCATCTGCTCGATAATCACTTCGGATTTGTCAGCCATTGCACGTTCTCCTTCAGGGCCTCCGCGGCGCGGTCATGCAGGGGATCGAACGACTGGAACTTCTTCAGGCCCGCGAAGGACAGGCCCGCCCCAGCCGCCAGGACTACCCCGGTGACGATCGCGAACGCGCCCCACAAGGGGAGGTCCGGCCGAAACGCCCACTCGAGCAGCAGGGGGATCGTCAGGAGCAGCAGCAGTGCCCCAAGGCCGAGGACGACGACGCCGGCCCCGAGCACCGTCCCGGCCTGGACGGTGCTGGTGAAGTCGTCACGAACCTCCTCCTTGAGGAGGGCGAACTGCTGCCTGGTTAGCTGTTGCACGTCGTCGATGATGCCCTTGACCAGGGCGGTCATGGTGGTCTCATCGCCGTGCGGGGCGTCGGTCCGATGTTGGACATCAGTCGCCATGATTTAACTCCGGGTCAGGCGGGCCAGCAGGAAACCGAGCCCGACGCCGACCAGCAGGGCCGGGATCGGGTTGCGCCGGATCAGGTTCGTCACGTCCGCGCCGACGCCACTTAGCCCCTGCTCCTCCAGGTAGCGGCCGGTGCTGTCCAGGGCGCCGGCCACGCTTGACGCGGCCCCGCCGAGCGCGCCGCCCTGCGGCGCCTTATCGCGGATCGTGCCAGCCAGCGACTCCATGCCGCGCCCGACCGATGAGACGGCAGAGTCGGCCTTCTCGCCGGCCGCCGACACCATGCCCTTCGCCCGGTCGGCAACGTTGCTGGCCGCCTCCTTCGCGGACTCCATCGTGCCCTTGCCCTGGCCCTGCGTGCAGGCGGTCCCCTCGTCCTTCGTCTTCGCGTTGCTGGCAGTATTGGCCATGATTGATACCTCCTCAGAGTGATGTCTCTCGGCTCCGTGTCAGACCCTCCAACTGCTGGGGGATCGGCGAACGATCGGTTGGCGAGCAGGTCTCCCTGGTCCGTGACGGGCGTCTGCCGGCACCGGGTTGTGAGGTTCGTTTCCCAGCAACCGGCGTTCTCGGCTGGATGAGTGAAGGTTGCAAAGGATGTGCCAAGCGTGCCGCCGAGACCGACCATGACCGGGGCAACTCGCCCGAGCCCTTGACAGCGTCGCGGGCCGCGTATTTTCCGCGGCGCACGCCCCCGCGGGCCGATCCCTGCGGCCGGTCGTTGGGTGGCCGCGGTTGGGGAGAAGGGAACGGAGCATTCGGGAAGCGGTAAAGAAGGAAAGGCGCTTCTCACCCAAATGCGCGGCGCCAGTGCGGGCGGTAAACGAACCAGCCCCGGGATGAGATGGCTGGCTTACCGGCGGCGTCTCCGTCAACCACCATACCCTTTCCGCCTTCCGCGTCGGCCACCTGGCGTTCCTCGACGAACGGCTGACCCTCTCCGTCGCCGTCTTGCGCGAGCAGGCGAAGGCTTCCCAACGCGGTCGCGGGCGGTACGATGAATGGAACCTACCGCGGAGCGCCTCCGGCCTGCGGCCCGAACGACTCCGCCAGACACCACTGCGGACGGCGGTCCCTCCACCCTCCCCTTCCGGACGGCCCGGAACGACCTCGGGGGCAAACCGCTTCCCAGAATCTGCCTCAGGAGGACACGAACGTGAAGCGACTGCTGGGAGCATTGCTCGCGGCCGGCAGCCTCGTCGCCGCTGCCGGCGCCGCCGACTGGCCCGCGTGGCGTGGCCCGACGGGTCAAGGGTTCTGCGAGGAAACCAATGTGCCCGTGACGTGGAGCGGCAAGACCAACGTCAAGTGGAAGGTGCCGCTCGCGTTCCAGGGCAACTCGACGCCGATCGTCTGGGGGAACCGCATCTTCCTCACCCAGGCGAACAAGGGCGGGACCGTCCGCAGCTTGCTGTGCCTGGACCGCGCCGACGGCAAACTGCTGTGGCAGAAGGACGTCGCGTACCCGGACAAGGAGCGCAACTGGAACGTGAGCTGGTACGCCAACGCCTCACCCGTCACTGATGGCAAGCTGGTGGTGGTCAGTTTCGCGTCGGCCGGGATGTACTGCTACGACTTCGCCGGCCAGGAGGTGTGGAAGCGGACCGACCTGGGCAAGTGGGAGCACTCCTTCGGCAACGGGTCGTCGCCGGTCCTTTACCAGGATCTCGCCATCCTCTGGTGCGGGCCGAACGAGGGCAAGGGCCGCAACTTCCTCCTCGCTGTCAACAAGCAGACCGGCTCGACCGTGTGGGAGCACGACGAGAAGGTCGGGTCGTGGGGCACGCCGCTCGTCGCGAAGGTGAACGGCCAGGACCAGCTTCTGCTGAGCGTGGTTCCTTACTTGAAAGGGTTCGACCCGAAGACCGGCAAGGAACTGTGGCTCTGCAACGGGCTGACGAAATACGTCTACACGTCGCCGCTGTACGGCAACGGCGTGGCGGTTTCCATGTCGGGGTACGGCGGCGCCGCGTTCGCGGTCAAGCTGGGCGGGTCGGGCGACATCGCGAAGGACCGGCTGTGGCACCACCCGAAGAACATCCAGCGCGTCGGGTCCGGGATGGTTGTCGGCGACCACGTTTACATGGTCGATGAGAACGGCGTGCCGCGCTGCTACGAGCTGACCACCGGCAAGGAGGTCTGGCAGGTGGCGCAGCGCCCGGGCGGCATCACATGGGGATCGATGGTCCACGCCGACGGCCGGCTGTACGTCCTCATGCGCGACGGCACCACCCTCGTCTTCAAGGCGAGCCCGAAGTACGAGCTGGTGGCCGCCAACCGCCTCCCCCCCGGCGAGCAGACCAACTCGTCGCTCGTCATCTCCAACGGCGAGGTGTTCCTCCGCACGTTCCGCCACCTGTGGTGCATCAGCGCGAAGTAGTAGCGCACTGCGGAGGGAGACGACACGGACCGACGGCGGCGTTATCAGCGCGGAGCGCCAGCGCCGGGCACCCCAGGCGCCCGGCGCTGGCGCTCCGGGTTGGTCAAGGAGTTGCCCCAGCTCGGACCGGCCCGATGGGTTTGCGGGCGATCGCGATGTTGTCGAGGTACAGGTGCAGGTCGCGCGGCGCCGCCTTCGTCCCACCGTGATAGACGTTGATCCAGACCGACTCGATCTTCAGGCGGTCCACGTCGCGGAAGCGGAGGTCGATCCGCTCGAACGCCGGCTTGCCGTCGATCCACCCTTTCAGGATTCCGTCGTTGCGGCCGCGCTCGCCGTTCTTGCCCGGCGTGTTCAGCTTGCAGTAGTGCTCGACGCAGTACCACCGATCGTACTGCAGGGCCGGCTGGAACTTCAGGTGATCGCCGAACCTGCTGCGCATGTCGGCGTGGTAGCAGTAGATCCCGATCTCGGTCGCGTCCGGGCCGGGCCGGCGAAACAGCCCGCGCGCCGACCAGCCGTCGGTCCCGTCCACCTTCCGGCCGCCCCAGCCGGACTTGCCGTATGTGCCGGAGAACCCGGGTAGCTTGCCGCCGTCGGACGCATGCTGCCAGTCCGGGTCGAGCTTCAGGTAGTAGCGGAAGTACATCTCCTCCGGCTCCTGGCCGGTGCGGTCGCGGAACCGGAAGTGAAAGTTGGCCCCGGTGCTGGTGCCAGCCGGGATCGTGACGCGCAGGCTCTTGCCTTTCCCGCCGAACGCCGCGCGGCCCTCGACTGGCTCGGTGTTGGCCGGCCGCTTCTTGCTCCCCCACGCCCGCCACCACTCGGCGTCCTCGAAGTCGCAGGCCAGCACGACGTCCGTCCGACCCTTCAGCCCGGCCTCGCCGCCCGCGGTCTGTGCCGGCAGCTCGCGGCCCGTCAGGGGCACGCTCAGCGCCAGACCCGTTACCGTCAGGGCGGCCGCCGCGGCCCACCTGGTTTGTCGTTTCATCGAGGGATCTCCCGCAAACCGGCTGGCAGCCGGACCATTCTGCCACCGTGGCAGAATACTCGCGAACCGCAAGACCAATCTACTCCTTCACGATCCGGGCGGACCTGTCCGAGCCGCGCACGCAGCGCAGCGGCGTAAGCAGGCTGACGCTCCGACAGCAGCAATCGGATCGTGAATAAGAGGTTGGCGATCCTACCGCAACCATTCTACCACTGCTCGCTTCGTCAGACACGGCCTGGCGTGAATCGGGACGGCTGCGTAAAATCACGTATGTTGCAACGGTGCGTTCACCCCAGGTCTTCTAGCTCCCACCGCACAAACTGGAGGAGGATTCGCGCATGACGGGTTCGGGCTCTGTCAGCGCCTGGATCAACCAGGCTCGCCAAGGCGATGACGAGGCCGCGGCCCAACTCTGGCAGCGCTACTTCCACCGCCTGGTCGGGCTGGCGCGGACCGCCCTGCGCGGCGCCCCGCGGCGGGCGGCCGACGAGGAGGACGTGGCGCTCAGCGTCTTCGAGACCTTCTTCCGCGGTGCCGAACAGGGCCGGTTCCCGGACCTGCGCGATCGCGACAGCCTGTGGCGCTTGCTGGCGTCCCTGACCGCCCGCAAGGCCGCTCACCTCAAGCGCGACGAGGGGCGGCAGAAGCGGGGCGGCGGGGCCGTGCTGGACCAGGCGGGCCTCGTCGATGACTTCGAGTGGGCCATCGCCGAGGAACCGACCCCAGCCTTCGCCGCCCAGGTGGCCGAGGAGTACGAACGGCTGCTGCGCCGTCTCAACAACCCCGGACTGCGCTCCGTCGCGGTCTGGAAGATGGAGGGGTACACGAACGAGGAGATCGCCGGCAAGCTCGGCTGCTGCCTCAGCACGGTCGAGCGGCGCCTCCAGGTGATCCGCCGGCTCTGGTCGGACGAGGGGTCCGCGGACGGCGAGAGCCCGGCCGCTCGCGGGTGACCCGGCGGCCGTCATGAGCCGACCTCGGCGGGCACGCCCTTGCCGCCGGCAAAGTGCTTGCGGTACTGCTCCGCCATCTCCCGGGCGATGCGCCGCCGCAGCGCCGGGTCGAGCAGCGTCCCGTGGTCGCGGCCCGGGAACAACTCCACCACCGCGTCACTGCCGAGTGCCTTCAGCGATTGCTTGAGCAGGATGGTCGCGCCTTCGAGGTAGAAATTATCCTCGCTGCCCATGTAGACGCGCACCTTGCCGCGCAGCTTCGGGCCGAGCGTCCGCCAGCCGCGCTCCAGCACCAGCCGGATGTCGTAGCGCTCCCACGCCTTCGCCACGTCGCCATCGACCTTCCCCGTCGCCCGGTCCCAGAGGGGGCGCGGCCTGCCGTCCGGCCCCTTCGGGCCGAACACCGCCTCGAACGAGAACAGCTGCCCGCCGCGCCCCATCACCACCTCCATGTCGGAGAACGGCCTGTAGTGGATGACCGGCTTGCCGCCCTTGCGCGCGAGCGGACGCGGCTGGCCGGCCTCGTCGGTGAACAGATTCACGCCTGGCTCATAGAGGTTCACCTTCTGGAAATCGCGGAAGTCCACCGGGTCCGGGGCCGTGGACCAGGTGCCGCCGAAGAAGTCCGGGTAGGCGACCTGCAGCCACAGGCTGCTCCACCCGCCCGACGAGTGCCCCGTCAGGAAGCGCCCGCGCGGGTTGCGCAGCGCCCGGTAGTGAGCCTCGATGTGCGGGATGAGTTCCTCGACCAGCGCCCGGCCGACCGGCCCGTTGTTGGCGGAGTCGGCGAACACGTGATGGCCCAGCCGGCAACTCGGGTCGAGGACGACGTACAGCATCTCGACCCCGGCGACCTCGGTGGCGTTGCGCATGGCGGCGAAGTGGGCCAGCGTGTGCGTCCCGCCAAAACCGGGAATCTCGTACACGGTCGGGTAGACGTGGTCCTTGCGGGTCGCGTAGGTCTTCGGCAGCACCACGCCCGCCCGCAGGCGCATCGGCCGGCCGTGGAACGCGGACAGCAGCCTGCTCTCGATGTCCACCAGCTTGACGCGCTCGGTTTCCTTGAAGGCCGGCAGGCGGTGAACCTGATCGAGGACGAGGCGGACCGCCCCGGCCGTCACCGGGTCGAGATCCTGGCGCAGCGGTTTGCTGTAAAGGTTGCCGTCGCCGTGGCTGAAGCTGCGTGCCCCGCGGTCCAGGTCCATCACCGCCTGGACGGACCAGGTGCCCTTCGGCAATTTCGCCAACCCAGCCGGGTAGCCGAGGGCGGCGGCCCCCACGACCAGCGGTTCGTCCGGCTTCCACCCCGCGATGTCCACCGCGAAGAACGGCTCGGGCTTGAACCAGTTCGGCCCGGCCGGCAGCGTCCGGAGTGGTTGCCGCGACAGCAGGACGTAGACGCGGCCGGTAAACGGTTCGGCGAGAGCGGTCTTCGGGAAGGTGAGGTGGAACTCGAGCGGGCGCTGCTCGTCGGCTCGGACGGCGGGCGCGGCCAGGCACGCCAGCACGACGGCCAGGCCGGGACTGAGGGTCGATCGCATCGCGGACTCCGTGGGTGGGGCTTGCTGGCGGGGTGCGGCGGTCCTCGCCCCGCCGGTGTAGTGTAGACGCCCCCACGACCGCCCGCAAGCGGCGGCCACGCGACCTACCAGCCCGGAGCGCCATTACCCCAACCCGCCCAGCGCTGCGCGCGTGGCGGCGACGGTCTGCGCGACGTGTTCGTCGGTGTGCGCCGCGCTCAGGAAGGCGGCCTCGAACTGACTGCACGGCAGGTAGATACCCCGGTCCAGCATCGCCCAGAAGAACTTCGCGAACCGGCCCGTATCGCTCTTGCGGGCGGTGTCGTAGTCGGTGACGGGTTCCGCAGTGAAGAACAGCGTCCACATGCTGCCGACGCGCTGCATCTGGTGCGGGACGCCGGCCTCGGTCGCGGCACGGTCGAGGCCCTCGGCCAGGGTGCGGCCGAGGTGCTCCAGGCGCTCGTATGGCGGATTGTCGCGCAGCTCGCGCAGGGTGGCAAGCCCGGCCGCCATCGCCAGCGGGTTGCCCGAGAGAGTGCCGGCCTGGAAGACCGGCCCGGCCGGCAGCACCTTGCTCAGGATGTCCGCCCGCCCACCGTATGCCCCCACCGGCAGCCCGCCGCCGATGATCTTGCCGAGCACCGTCAGGTCCGGCTGCTGGCCGTACAGTTCCTGCGCTCCGCCCCGGGCCAGCCGGAACCCGGTCATCACCTCGTCATAGATGAGCAGGCTGCCGTGGTGGAGCGTCAGCCGCCGCAACTCGGCGAGGAACTCCGGGTGCGGCGCGACCAGCCCCATGTTGCCGACGACCGGCTCCAGGATCGCGCCGGCGATCCGGTCGCCGTGGGCCGCGAACGCCTCGGCGAGCGCCTGGGTGTCATTGAACCGCAGGACCAGCGTGTCGGCGACGCCCCCGCGCGGCACGCCGGGGCTGTTCGGCACCCCGAGCGTGGTCGCGCTGGAGCCGGCGGCGACGAGCAGGCTATCGACGTGGCCGTGGTAGCAGCCGGCGAACTTGACGATCAGGTCGCGCTCCGTGAAGCCGCGCGCCAGCCGGATGGCGCTCATCGATGCCTCGGTGCCGGAACTGACGAAGCGCACCATCTCGACCGACGGCACCATTGCCACGACCAGCTCGGCCAACTCGGTCTCGGCCTCGGTCGGGGCGCCGAAGCTGGCGCCGTTGCGCAGCGCCTCCTCGACCGCCTTGACGACACGCGGATGCGCGTGGCCGAGGATGAGCGGCCCCCAGGAGCCGACGTGGTCGAGGTAGCGGTTGCCGTCGAGGTCGATGAGGTGGGCGCCCTCGCCGCGGGCGATGAAGATCGGCTGGCCGCCGACAGCGCCGAAAGCGCGAGCGGGGCTGTTGACACCGCCGGGGATGACCTCACAGGCGCGGCGGTAGGCTTGCTGGCTGCGCGGGCGCGGGGACGGTGTCGTCACGGCTGGCGTTCTCCGGGGTGCGGGGAGGGGGCGTCCGTAATGGTGAGGGGGTGTCAGAGAAACAACCCTGATGAAGGCATGCCCTCGTTCCCGAACGCCGTTTCGCGAACCGGCGTTTCCAAACGGAGTTGGGGAACGAGGCGTAACCTGCCAACGGGCTGCGGCCCGTGGGCCTTGAAAGCTCCCTGTGCCCCCCACCTGTCCTGATCCTGAGACAGGAAGGCGCCGCCCTCGGCGGGCGGCCGAGCCGCGCCTCCCAAAGCACGCACATGCCTCGCGGCGAGCAGATACCAGCGGCGCTCGGTCGGGTTAGGGCCTTCCTTCAATTTCTTCGCCGTCTCGCGCTTCAGGGTCATCCACTCCGGAAGCGCCTTCTGCCGGTTCTCCTTGAAGCGCTCGTAGAAGAGGGCCGTGGCGGCCAGACGCTCCGGACGCGGCGCGTCCTTGAATCCGTCCAGCCCGGCCGGGAGTTTCAGCTTCTCGACAACCTCGTCCTCCAGCTCATCGACCTTCTTCAATTCCCTTAGCCGGTCCTCGGCGATCAGGCCGTAGCCGCGCTTGTTCGGGTCGGTCAGCGCCTTGTACTGCGTCAGGTCGGTCCAGAGTTTCCGCGCCTCATCGAGGTTCCCCTCCTCTTCTCGCTCGATCGCCTTCCACCCGAGCCGATCCTCCGGGTCCGGGGTGCGCAGCTCGTTCTTCTCGCCCAGCAGGAAGTGCTCAGCCCGCTTGCGGTCGATGTGATCGGCCCAGCCCTGAACGGTCCGCGTCCGCTCGTCCGTCCGGTCGCCGTAATACTGGAGGTACTCGGCGACCGCCGGCCGGGCCGCGGACCGATCCTGGGGGTCGGCGTTCCAGGCCGCCTCCGCCGCGGCGAAGAGGGAATCGGCGCTCGGCGTCTTGAAGAAGACGAGGTAGAATACGGCCCCGATCGCCACCAGGGCGGCCGAATACGCAACCGCCTTGAACCAGCCCTGCTGGTAGAACGGAGCCCGCGCGTCCTTCTTCTTTTTCTTCTTCTTGCCGCGCAGGGCGCGAGCGGCCTCTCTGTCCTCGTCGTCGAGCTGGGTACGCCCGCCGATGCGCGTCTTGACGGCCGCCTCGCCGGCGCTCTGCTGCGCCTCGACCTTCTCTCGGACTCGGCCGAGGGCGTCGGCGACCATGGCCGCGTCGTACGGACGCTGGTCCGGCTTCTTCTCCAGCAGCTGGCAGATGAGGGTGTCGAGCCACACCGGGATATCGAGGACGACGCGCGACGGCCGCTCGAACGTCCCCTGGACGTGCTTCATGAACATGTCCATCGGGTTGTCGGCCTCGAACGGCTTCCTGGCGGTCAGCAGTTCGTAGAACATCACCCCCATCGAGTACAGGTCGGACTTGTGCGTCAGATCGCGCTCCCCCTTGCACTGCTCGGGGGACATGTACGATGCCGTCCCGACCGTGCAGTTGGCCGACGTCAGGGCGGTCACGTCGAGATCCTTGGCGATGCCGAAGTCGGTCAGCTTGACGGTGCCGTCCGGCAGGACCATGACGTTGGACGGCTTGAGGTCGCGGTGGACCACCCCCTTCTCGTGAGCGTGCTTGAGGGCGTCGCACAGCTGGCGGCCGATCTCGACGACCTCCTCCCAGCTGAGGCGGCCGCGGCGGGCCATGACCCGGTCGAGGGACTCGCCCTCGATGTACTCCATCGCGTAGAACGGGGTGCCGCTGAACTTGCCGGTGGCGACGAGGCGGACGATGTTCGGGTGGTTGAACTGTTTGAGGATGGCGGCCTCGCGCTTGAACCGAGCGGCGGCCTTGTCGCTGGTGCCCAGGCCGGGAGCGACGATTTTGATGGCGACGCGCTGGCCGGTCTCGGCGTGGCGGGCCCGGTAGACGGCGCCCATGGCCCCGGCGCCGAGTTCCTTGTCGATGGTAAACGGACCGATCTTCTGGCCCACCAACATAGGCCCCTCCGTTCTCTCCGTGGCGAGCAAGTTCCGTTCAAGGTATCACGCCCGGCTGAAATGCGGAAGGGCGCCCCCGCGACGGGGGTGCCGCGTACCCGGCCGCGGTTGGGTATCCACTGTCCTCTCCCCCTGGAGGGGCAGAGGGGGACAAAAAGCGGTCCCTCTCACCTGCACCGTGTCTCAGTCCGCGGCCGCGACCGGGATGGCCGCGCGGTAAATGCCGAGGATCGTCAGCAGCACCGTGGCGCGGTTGTCCCCGCCGCCGCGGCGTGCTGCCAGGTCAATCGGGAGATCCCCGCCGACGTTCGCATCGACCAGGCTGGTCACGAACACGGGCGTGTTCGAGTCGGTGTAGAGCAGGAGGACCAGACGGCCCGCTACCTTCGCGGCCGCCAGGTACATCACCGCCAGGGTGGTCGCCTTGCCGTCCTTCGTCACCTCGATCGTCCGGTGCTGGTCCGCCGGCACGGGTTCGTCCCCGACGACGACGGTGATCTTCGTGGTGCAGAGGATGCCCACGGGCAGAATCTCACGGTCCAGTTTGCGGAACGCCTCGACGGATAACCCTCTGTCCGGGATCACGAGGCCGGCGGCAGCGCGTGCCTGCAGCCCGACGCTGCGCGCCAGGTTGGGCGCGACCTTGAACGGCCCCGGCTTGCCGGCCTTCTTCAGCGCCTCGTCGCAGAGGCGTGCGATCGCCTCGGCCGTCGCGCCCTCGACCCGCTTGACCTCCTCGTCCCCCCCGGCGCGGGCGGTCCACGCCAGCGGGAAGGCACCGAGCAACACCATCGCCGACCAACGTGGGAACATGGTGGCCCCTTTCTGGTTGGGGTAGCAAGGCAGGGGAGAGTGCGAGCGCCCCGTGCCCACACAGTATCCGCCCTCTCGCGGCACGGCAACCGACGGTGCGTCCGGGTATCACGGCAACGGGCGGTGCTCGTAGTAGCGACTCAGCGCCCGGACCCGTTTCACCTGGTAGGCGACCACGAACCCGACCGTGATGACGCCGACCACGAAGATGACATGCTGGTGCGGCGCGTGGATCGCACCGACGGTGCGGGCGTGTTCAAGCAGCAGGGCGGCGTGGCCGAGCAGTGACAGGGCCGCGGTGAACCAGACGAGCGGGACGCGGAACCACAACCCCGACGTCGCCACCAGCACCGGAAACCCGATCAAGAACGGCGTCTCCACCCCGTGGACCGGCTCCGCCTGGCGGTAGAGCAGCAGCTGGGAGGTGAGCAGCCCCACGTCGGCCGCCGACCACGCGAACGGGATCCAGCCGAGCCCTTCCTTGCGGTTGAGCAGGCACTGGAACGCGACGGACGCGGCACCCCACAGCGTGAACACACCCATCACCTTCAGGTGCAGGCCGAGATCCACCGCCCCGCCCAGGCTGAAGTTGGTCTGAATGATGACGCAGCACGCGGCCAGCACCATCACACGCGACGCCAGGGCCGGCTCGCGGCGAGCCCAGCGGCGCAGCAGACTCACCGGCCCGGCCCGGCGCGCCTCGATCTCCTCTCCGTCGAGGAACCGGCGCAGGTCGTCCGCCAGCGCCTCGGCGCTGAGGTAGCGATCCTCCGGCGCCTTCTCCAGGCACTTCAGGCAGACCGTTTCCAGATCGCGCGGAATGCCCGGCCGGCGGCGACTCGGGCGCACCGGCTCGCCCTCCAGAACCTGGACGAGGGTGTCCAGCGGCGTCTCTTCGCGGAACGGCGGCTGGCCGGTCAGCGCCTCGTAGAGGATGGCGCCGCGCGAGTAGACGTCGCTGCGCGGGCCGACCTCGCGGACCTTGCCGGCCGCCTGCTCGGGGGCCATGTAGCTCGGGGTGCCGAGGATGGCGCCGGTCGCCGTCTTGTGGCTATCGACCTGGAGCATCTTGACCAGGCCGAAATCGGTGACGTAGGGGCGGCCGTCCTCGTCGAGGAGGATGTTGGACGGTTTCAGGTCGCGGTGGACGAAGCCCTTGGTATGGAGGTGGCCGACGGCCCGGGCGACCGCCTCGACGCACCGGGCCGCCTGATCGGGTTGCAGCGGCCCCTCGGCGAGCCGCGCGGCCAGGCTCGGCCCGCCGATGTACTGCATCGCGAAGTACGGCTGACCGTGCAGGTGGCCGGCCTCGTAGATGGCGACGATGTTCGAGTGGTGCAGGCCGGCGGCTGCCTTCGCCTCGTCGTGAAACCGCTGCACGTGCTCCGGGGACGCCAGGCACCCGGCGAGGATCATCTTGAGGGCGACCGGCCGGGCCAGGTCGAGCTGCCATGCCTTGTAGACGATGCCCATCCCGCCGCGGCCCAGTTCCTCCTGTAACTGGTACTTGCCGAACGCGGTCGGGGGGCGGGCGACGTCGGCCGCGGGCGAGTCGGTGAAGCCGACCGTCGCCGCGCTGTTCGGCCCGGTCGCGGGCACGGGGGCGAGGTTCTCGAGCGCCTCCAGAGCCTCCAGCGCGCCGGCCAGTTCGGGGTGTTCGGCCAGGAGTTGTTCCTTCGGGGGCTGGCCGCCGGCCTGGAGCATTTCCAGATACGTGTGGAGGACTGCGAAGGCCGCTTCGTCCCCGGACTCGGGCTGGGCCGGCGCGCTCATCGAAGGGGCTCCGTTACTTCGAGTTGGTGAACAAAACCCGGCGAGCCGGAAGCGTCAGCGACGGACAGATTGGCAGACCCGTCGCTTACACTTCCGACCCGTCAGCGCCCTTGCCGGGGGCCAGCAGCGCGGAGAAGTCGTCGCCGTGCTCGGCCAGCGCTTCCTGCAGCTTCTGAAGGGCGCGCATCCAGAGCATCTGTACCGCCGGGCGCGACCGCTTCATGCGCTCGGCCACGTCCTGGAACGGGAGACGCTGCAGGTTGCGAAGGATGATGACCTCGCGGTGGTCCGGCGCCAGCCGGGCGAGGGCGTCCGCGACGAGCAACTCGCGCTCCTTGCGCAGCAGGCACTCGCTCGGACTCTCGCCGTGGTCCGCCGGGTCGGCCGCGCCCGGGGCGCTGTCATCGGGACCGATCAGCCCGACCTCGCGCCGGGCCTGGCGCTTGGCGGTCCCGCGGTACTGGCGAACGAAGTTGGCGGCGTTGTGGGCCAGGATGCGCTTTAGCCAGGCGAGCCACTCGGCCTCGGTACTGCCGCGGAAGTTGTGAAAATCCCGGTACGCCTCCAGCATGGTCTGCTGGATCAGATCGGACGCATCCACCTTCGCCTGCAGCCACGTCTCGACCTGAGCCCGGGCGAGGATGCCGAGGTAGTTGCGGCACAGGCCGAACAGCCGGTCCAGCTCGCCCGGCTGGTGGCGCCGCGCCCGTTCGAGCAGATCGGGAACGTTCGGGCTGTCTGCGGAATCCATGACACGGCCTCTGGCGCGGGCGGCGCACGAAGTGGAATCGGTCCCTGGCCAGTGTCACGCGGCCGCCCGTACCTCGCACAACAATTCCGGCTCGTGCATGAGGAGATGCGCTCCGCCTCTGGGGAGTTGCTGGGTGGCTTGTCAGTCTTGCCAGACGGGGAGGGCGCGGTAGAATGTGACTCGGACATGGTGACGTTCTTCTTGATACGGGTGTCACTGTGGCCGCGGCCGGGACGGTAACGATGTTCCGGCCACTCTCCTGAGTGCAAAGGTTGTAGAAGCGGTTGTAAAGGAGCATCGGCTTATCGGAAAGAATTGACCTAAAGGCAAGCCAGAAAACTACCTGGAGAGGTGGCTGAGTGGCCGATAGCACCGCTTTGCTAAAGCGGCGTGGGGGTCAAACCCCACCGCGGGTTCGAATCCCGCCCTCTCCGCTGGAACCGGAACGCTCGCCGTAAGTTGGCGGGCGTTCTTCATTTATGGAGAGCCTGGCCGTTTGGCACAGTGAACTGAGTCAAAACTGTGCCAATCGAGGGCTTGCGGGTGGTCAGGCGGCATCGACGCCGAGATCAGATCGGTCTACCGGCCATCTCGGCACTTCGCACCCCGTCTTCGACATCGGCCCCCAGGTCACGTTGAACCGGGGGTGCCATCACTTCAATATCGGCAGCGGGTTGCCCGAAGAACAGGGAAGAACAGCCCGTTCTTCTTCCCTGCTCGCCGCCCGGCCTGCCTTCACTCCGAGCGGCGCAGGCTACTCCTGGGGCCGCTCGCCGTCAACGCCGCCTTCGCCGGCCTCGGTCCTCTTCTTGCCCAGGAAGGGGATCTTGGCCATCTGCCTGCAGGCCTCGTCCTGGCGAAGGTGGTAGTAGTGGCGGATCATGTCGCTATCCCGGTGGCCCAGCCAGGACATCAGCAACTGCTCTGGGACATCGTGGCCCGCCGACATCGAGCAGAAGTAGTGGCGGAAGCTCTGCAGCCGGCCAGCGGCGATGCCGGGGTCGTCCCCCTTGGCGGGGAACTGCTCGGCCAGCGGTGGCAGCACCTCCCGCTTCAGGATGTTCCGCACCGTGTCGGGCTTGAGCCGCCCGCCCAGCGGGCCGTGGAAGACGAACCCGTCCGCCAGACAGGGCATCCCGGCCAGGATCGGCTTGAGGTCGTCGTGGATCGGCAGCGTCCGGTCGCGGTGCGACTTCGTCGTCCGGGCTTCGTGCCGCTTCGACTTCCGCGTCTTCCTGGTCGTGTCCGTCAACCGCAGCACGCCGCGCTCCACATCGACGTCGGACCACCGCAGGCTGGCCAGCTCGCCGATCCGCAGGCCGGTCGTCGCCAGGGCGGTGACGACGTCGGCGAGCCAGGTCAAGGACTGCTCCTTCCGGCAATGGTCCACGATGGCCTGGACCTGTGCGTGCGAGTAGCAGTAGGTGTTCGTGCCCTCGGGCTTCTTCAGCTTCATGCTGATCAGGCTGGTGGCGGGCAACAGCTTCTCGGCCACCATCCACTTGACCACCTGCTTCAAGACGGTCAACTCGATGTACTGCGTCTTGTCGTGGTAGTCGTTGGCCTCCAGCCAGGCACCGTAGCGACTGAGCAGATCCTTGGTCACCTGCTGCCAGAAGCTGGTGCCCCGCTCCTTGGCGAACGGCACGAACTTCCCCAGCACGGCCCGGTAACGCTTCACGGTGCGGTATGCCCTCTCCTTCGCCCTGAACCACGTCAACGGGAACCGCTGGATCTGGGAACGGGTCTGGCGATACCGCATGGACAGGGTGGACTCGCGGTCGCGACGTGCATCGCTACTGAGGCTGGAGCAGGACCGAGGCCAGGGAAGTAGTCGTTCCAGCACCGAACTCGACCGGGTGCAACCGGACCAAGGGATCGTGACCGTTCTCGTCAGTCAGCGCGACGCCGCATGACGGCGGCTGCGCGACAGCGGGCGCGACGACCTGTGCCGGGAGGTGCTTCGCCCCCTGGCCTGCGGCGGGCACTTCGCCACCGTCGGGCTGTCCCAGCTGACGACCTCGCGCCAGCACACGGCGCCGACTCTGTCCGCCCACGCGACGCCGGCCGGCATCGTGCTGGACGGAACGATCCCGTGGGTGACCGGCGCGGCCGAGGCGGATCACCTCGTCATCGGCGCGGTGCTGGACGACGGGCAGCAGGTGCTGACGGTGCTGCCGACGGAACTGCCGGGGGTGAGCGTCGGCCCGCCGCTCGACCTGATGGCGCTGGAAGGGTCGCTGACGGCGGAGGTGCGCTGCGTGGAGGTGCGGCTCGAACGCCACTGGCTGCTGGCTGGCCCCGCCGAGAAGGTGCTGCAAGCCGGCGGCCGCGGCGGGCCGGGCGGGCTGGAAACGTCGTGTCTGGCACCGGGGCTGGCCGGCGCGGCGCTCGCCCACCTGCGCCGCGAGGCGGAGGCGCGGCCCGGACTGCGGACGGACGCCGACTGGCTGGGAGAACTCCACCAGCGGTTGCGCGAGGAGATGTACCAGCTGGCTGAGGGGGCGCTGCCGCCGGAGCGTGCGGTGGGGCTGCGCGGTCAGGCGAACACACTGGTGCTGGCCGCCACCCAGACGGCGCTGACGGCCAGCAAGGTGACCGGGTTCCTGCGCCGCCACCCGGCTCAGCGATGGGCGCGGCAGGCGCTGTTTTTTCTCGTCTGGTCCTGCCCGTGGCCCGCGGCGACGGCCACGCTCGCGAACCTCGCCACCAAACTGGAAACGCTCGCCTGCCCCTGACCGGGAGAGCCGCAGGGTTACTGTCGCACGACGATTTCGAGGGTGTTCGTGCCCGCCGGGACGCGCTCGGCGTGGGCCGCGCCTCCGTCCACGCGCCAGGCGAACTGCCGGCCGAGGTTGAGGGTCAGGCTGCGCCCGCGGCCGAGGATGTAGGACTGCCCATCGACCGTCAGGTTCAGGTCGCGTCCGGCGACGTTCCAGAACCCGACCTGGGCGCGGTCCGGTCCCAGGCCGGTCCGGGCTGTCACCGACCCCCGGTTCCCGCCGCGCGACTCTGTCACCTTCGGGGTACTGGCCGAAGGCGGCGGCTCGACCGTCTGCGAGGGCGGCGCGGCGGTGGGCTGGGCGTAAACAGACGCGGCCGCCGGGACAACGACCGTGCTCGCCGGCGCGCAGTAGGTCACCGGGACGGCGTAGGACACCTCCCAGACCGGGGCGGTGTAAAAGGCAGAGTAGGTGACCGGGGTGTAGTAGCTGCCCGGGGTGTAGTAGGAAACCGAGGGGTAATACGACGCGGTGTAGTAGTAGCTCGACGTGGTGCCTACCCAGCGCTCGAATGCCTGGGTGGGAGCGGTGAGGGCGAGTGCCCCCAGGGACGCAAGCAGGACTGTGCGAGCGAAGCGCGACATCGTGAGCACCTCCGTAAGGCGGCCCGGCGACGCCTCCCCGGGCCGGGCCTGTCTGGCGTGGCGGACGATGTTGCTGTTATAGCGAAGTCTCCTCCCGCGGCGGCGCGGGCGGCCGGCGCGACCTTGTTCGCGCGCGCCGCCTCCGCGAGCTACGGCATCAGGAAGCGCAGCCCGACGAACGCGCCGGCGACAGCCAGCAGGACCAGGAACGGACCCAGACCCCACCCCACCCGTTCGTCACGCCGTGAACAGCCGCCGCCTCCGAGACGTTGTGCCTCGGCATTCCCCCAGGGCGCACTCACCTGGCCCAGCGAGGCGGCGGCCCAGGCGCCGAGAGCGGCTCGGACCTCGGGAGGCAGTTCGTTGGTATTGGCGTGCGGGACGGTCAGCTCCCGGCCGCAGTCCGGGCACTCGACCTCCTCGCCCGCGTGCTCGTGAAACGACTTCATCCGCCGGCCGCAGATACAGACGAAGCCCACCAGCACCCGGCCGGGTGCGGGCAGCACGGAGGGAGCAGGGGCCGCGGCGGCCGGCGGTGGCTCGTGTCGGACGAGGTGAAGCAGCGGGGGTTCCTCGAACGGCGGGGCCGGGCGCCGGGCGATCTGGAGGATCGGGGGCTCTGGTTCGGGTTCGGGAGGAGGGGTTGCCGGCGACCCGGGGATGGTAAGGATCCGGCCGCAGCCCGGACACTTCATGCGCTTGCCCGCGAACTCATCTTTCGCCTGGAGCTGTTTGCCACAGGTGCAGCCAAAGGAAATCGGCATGACGTGGACCCGCCCTCGCCCCAGCAGCGCCCGCACCCAGACAGGCGGTAGGGAATCCGTGTGGTGTGGTGTCGGAGGCGTCCGTGTGCGATTAGCTTACCATATTTCGCGGCCGGGAAAGGTGGCAAGACTATTCCAGGTGTCCTGAGCCCGGCGCTGGCGCTCCGGGTTGATCCGACGACGCCGGGCGCGTCCGGTTGTCTCAGGAGGCCGGGACCAGCAGCGCGATCGGGTTCTGGAGCTGGCGAAGGATGGCGTTGCCGAACGCCGCGCCGACCGCCCCGTCGATTACCCGGTGGTCGAACGACAGCGACAGATACACCAGCTCGGCTGCTTTCACCTGGCCCGCAGCGTCGAACACTGGCCGCCTGACGATCTTGCCAATGCCGAGGATACCGACCTCGGGGGCGTTGATCACCGGGGTGGCGAACAGTCCGCCGATACCGCCGATCGACGTGACGGTGAAGGTGCTGCCGCCCAGATCCTCGCGCTTCACCCGCCCGGCCCGCGTTTCGGCGCTCAGGCGCTCGACCTCGCGGGCGATCTGGAACACGTCCTTGCGGTCGGCCCCTCGCACCACCGGCACGATCAGCCCCGCCGGGGCCGCCACCGCCACGCCGATGTCGTAGTGATCGTGCAGCACGATCTCGCCCGCCGCGTCGTCGAAGGTGGCGTTGACGATCGGCACTTCCTTCAGCGCCGCCACCACCGCCTTGATGAAGAACGGCAGGTACGTGACCTTGACGCCGACCCGTGTGGCTGCGTCGCGCAGCCCCGCGCGCAGGCGGACGAGTTCGGTGACGTCGCACTCATCGACATAGGTGTAGTGAGGAATGGTACGCTTGGATCGCACCATCTGCTCGGCGATCTTGCGGCGCAGCCCCTGGAGCTTGATCTTCGTTCCGGGCCGGCCGTAATCGGGTCGAGGCTGCGCGGGGGGCCGGTGGTCTTCCGGGGCTGCGCTTCGCACCTGGGAGGCGAGATCCTCCGTCAGGATGCGACCCTCCGGCCCGCTGCCGCGCACCGTGGCGAGGTCGATGCCGAGCTTGCGTGCCATGTACCGGACAGACGGAGCGGCCTTGATCGGCAGGCGTTGTGACGGCCCGTTGACACTCCGGACGGCGGGGCGCGAGCCGTCGAGCGGCGGGGCGGCTGGGCGCTCCGCAGTCGGCGTTCTGGTTTCGGCCGCGGCGGGCTGCTCCTGGCTGGCGGGCGTGTACGCGAGGACGACCTGGCCAATCTTGATCTGGTCGCCCGGCTCGGCCCGCAACGCGCCGATCGTTCCGGCGAATGGGGCCGGCACCTCCATGGTGGCCTTGTCGGTCAGGGCCTCGAACAGCGGTTGCCCGCGCCGGACCGCGTCGCCCGGCTTGACCAGCCAGCCGACCAGTTCGGCCTCGTAGACCCCCTCGCCGAGTTCGGGCACCGCGAAGTCCACCATCGGTTTCTCCTGCCAGGGGGAGACCGTCACGCTTCCTCGGTCGCCACCGCCCGCAGCGCCTCCTTGATCTGCGGCAGCTGCGGGACGCTGTTCTGCTCGTACACTTGGTTCAGCCCGATCCCCGGCAGATGCTTGCCCAGCAGCACGCGCGGCCGGGCGAGCAGGTCGTAGAAGTGTGCGTCGATCACGCGCCGCAGCAGGTGCTCGCCGAAGTTGGTGACCTCCGTATCCTCGTTGACGATCAGCACCCGCCCGGTCCTCAGCACGCTCGCGCTGACCGCCTGCCAGTCGTAGGGGAAGATCGTGCGCAGGTCGAGGACGTCGAACGTCAGGCCGCGCTCGTCCTTCAGCTGGTCGGCGGCCTGAACGCACAGCGGCAGCGTCCGGCCGTAGCTGACCACGGTCGCGTCGGTCCCCTCGCGCTTCAGCGCCGCGGTCCCGAGTTTGACGAAGTGCGGGCGCAAATCGGGCCAGCGTGGCTTCCACGTGCTGCGGTCGCCGACCGGGGCGTCGATCATGCTCTTGAGCAGTTCCTGGTCGGCCGGCTCGCCCGGCAGCAACTCCTCGCTCCGTACCCGCAGCAGGGCCTTGGGCAGCAGCACCATCACCGGGTTCGGGTCCGCGATGGCCGACAGCATCAGCCCGTAGGCGTCCAGGGCGTTGCTCGGCATGACGATCTTCCACCCGGCCAGCCGGGTGGCCCAGCTCTCGAACGAGTGCGAGTGGTAGAGGCTGCCGCGGATGCCGGACCCGCTCGGGGTCATCAGCACGAGCGGCATATCGTAGTGGCCGGCCCCGGCCCAGCGCTGGTTGCCGGCCACCTTGAGCAGGTCGATGGTATTGAACCCGTAATCGCAGAACTGGATCTCGCACACTGGCCGGCCGCCCGCGTAGGCGATGCCCATCGCCGTACCGACGATGCCGCGCTCGTCGAGTGGCGAGTTCCACGCGGTTTTGAGTCCCTGCGTGGCGGTGAACACGCCTCCGAGCGGCGGTCCGACATCCTCGCCGAAGATGTCGGTGACGCCGAGGTGCTCCTCGCCGTAATGCAGCGCCATGCGGACAGCCTGGACGAGTGTTGCCATACAGGTTTTCCCGCGCTTACGCTTCGGGCTCGGATAGCCGCCTTTTTCCTCAAGGTAAGTCGGTGTAATCCCCCGGATAAACCGCATCGACCTCGCTGGGGGCGTAGGTGTGCTTGTAAACGTCCTGCGGTTTCGGCCGCGCCTCGGCCGCGGCCTGCTCGGCGGCGGCGTCGGCCTCGGCCTGGGCGTCGGCCCGGACCTTCTCCAGCGTGCGCCGGTCGGTGAGATGGGCGTCGAGCAGCTTCTTCTCCAGCAGCGTCAGACAGTCCGCCTCGGTCGTCACCCGCGCCGCGCCGCTGGACGACGAGTGGCCGTGCAGGCGCGACACCAGCGCCTCCAGCATGTATGGCCGGCGCTCCCGGCGGCAGTACGCCATCGCCCGCCGGATCGCGTGCCAGCTCGCGACCGGGTCGTTGCCGTCCACCACCTCGTCGGGGATGCCGAACGCCTTGCCGCGGTCGATGATCTGCTTCTCGGCGCGCTGGCTGCACCCCGGGGTCGAGATGCCCCAGCCGTTGTTCATGACGACCATCAGCACCGGCAACTCGTTCCCCGGCCGCGTGCTCCAGACCATGCAGCTGGCGAAGTCGCCCTCGGCCGTGCCCGCGTCCCCGCCGACGACGACGGTGAGACCGTCGCCGCCGTGGCGCTTCTGCACCAGGGCGGTGCCGGGCGCCATCGCGTACTGGATCTCGATGACGGAGCTGACCGGGATAACGTTCCAGTCCCGGCGGGCGAAGTGGCCGGGAAAGTTGCGGCCGGCGGAGTTCGGGTCGGTGGCTGTCATCGCCATCTGCCGAATACCGTCGAGGAGCGGCATCCCCATGGCGACCATCGTCGCGCTGTTGCGGTAGTGGAGGTGGAGGTAGTCGTAGGCGGGTCCCTCGCCCTTTTTGACCTGCAGCCCCAGGCAGGCGTTGAACGCCTCCTCGCCGGGTCCGCCGATCCAGAAGTACCCCTCGCCCGACTTGCTCATCTTGATCATCCGCTCTTCCATCGCCCGCGACCGGGCCATGAGGCGGTGGATGTCGAGCGCCAGGTCGCCGGGCAGGTACTCGTCGCCGGTGTTGACGACCGGCAGGACCGAGGTGTTCAGCCCGTTGCCCTGGTAGGGGGAGTCGTCGATCGGCACGCTGCACCCTCCTGTTCCTGGTGGCGCCCGGAACCGTTGACGCCGTTGTCTGTACCGTCCGTCTCGATTGTCGGGCCGATACCGCCTCAATCGAGTGCCTCTCCCTGTATTATTACCTCCCTACCCCGGCCGGGCAAACCCCGTCCGCCAGTTGGCCTGGTGGCGTCCGGTGGGTTTGGGGGGCCGGAACGCCTCAGCAGCGGGAGCGCCAGGCTGCTTACCCCGCTGCGCTGCGGCGCGGCTCGGACGGTCAGTCGTCATACGAGACTCACCGCGCCCGCGCGATTGACGCATATACCCTGTCGCTCCAGCGTCTCCAGACTGTCACGCAGGCGCTGGCGAATCGCGTCGCCGAGCTTGGCGAACCCGAACAGCCGCGCCGTTTGCTGGAGCAGCGCCTCCTCGTCGATGCCGCCGCCCTGCCGGATCAGCAGGCGCATGCCGGCCTGCAGCTCCTCGGCGGCGATGTGCTCGATCGGCCGCTCCGTCTCCTCATTTTTCGGGTCGGGAACCCGGACGCGGATCTCGACTCCGGCCGGCGGGAGCAGGAACTCGCCCTGGCGCAGCAGTTCGCCGCGGCGCTCGCACTCGGCAGCCGCCTCCTCCACCGTGCGGCGAATCCGGTCGCCCGCCCGGTTGTTCTGCCACGCCTGCCGCAGCCGGCGCACCGCCACGTCGAGATGCACAGGCGCCTCCGTCTTCACCACCTCGCCAAGGAGGCGGACCACCTCCTTGCGGGCGGCCGCCGAGTGCAGCTCGGACCGGGCGGCGCCCTTCGCCACTTTCAGCTGGCAGACGCGGTACGGCACCGTCCCGGGAAGCTGTCCGCCCGCCGCCGGGGGAGCGGCGACCTCGACCTTGCGCACCGACGGGGCCGGGGCAGCGGCCTCCTCCCGCGCGGGCGGGGCGGGGGGCGGGGGCACCGGGCCACGCGCGGCGGCGTCGAGTGCCTGTCGGAGGCGCTCGATCTCGCCCTGCCGCCGATACACCCAGTCCGGCGACCAGACGCGGTGGATGCGCCAGCCGAGCTGCTCCAGCACCTGCTGCCGCAGGCGGTCGCGGTCGCGCGCCGTCGCCGCCGAGTGGTACGTCGCCCCGTCGCACTCGATGCCGAGCAGGAACCGGCCGGGCGCGTCTGGGGCTGACACCCCGATGTCAATGCGGAAGCCGCTGCAGCCGACCTGCGGGGTGGCCGCGTAGCCGAGGCGGCGCACCTCGGCCAGTACGTCCGCCTCCAGTGGCGACTCCGGCTCGCCGCCGCCCGCCGGCCCGGTCAGCTCCAGGGCCGCCACGCCGCGCTCGGCGTAGTCGAGGTACTGGTACAGGTGCAGCACCCCCGGCGCCTTGCTCGCGTTCAGGTCCAGATCCTCGGCCCGGATCGAGCTGACCACCACCAGCCGCTCGCGAGCGCGGGTGACGGCCACGTTCAGCCGCCGTTGCCCGCCCTCCCGGTTGAGCGGGCCGAAGTTCATCGTCAGCCGGCCCTGCGCGTCGCGCCCGTAGCCGACGCTCAGCAGGATCGTGTCGCGCTCGTCGCCCTGCACCGTCTCCAGGTTCTTGACGAAGAATCCCTCCAGACGGTCCACCCCGAACAGCGGCTCCAGCTCCGGGTGGTCGGCGCGGCGGCGATCAATCTCGTCCTCGATGGCGGTCATCTGCGCCAGGCTGAACGCGATCACGCCGAGCGTCTTGCCGGTGCCGTGCGTCCGGACGTGGTCGAACACCAGGTCGGCCACCACCTCCGCCTCACGCCGGTTGTCGCGCCGCCCGCCCCGATCGTAGACGCCGTCGGGGACGTGGGCGAAGTGGACGCCGACGGCCGGGCTGTTCTCGGTCGCGGCCGGGAACGTGACGAGCCGGTTGTCGTAAAACCGGCTGTTCGAGTAGGCGATCAGCGACTCGTGCCGGCTCCGATAGTGCCAGCGCAGCATGTGCGGCCGCATCCCGGCGCCGAGGCAGGCGTCGAGCACACTCTCGAACGCCGGCGGCGCTTCCTCGTCGTCCTGGTCGTCCTCATCGGCGAGCTGCTGGAAGAAGGTGGTGGGCGGAAGTTGCTGGTTGTCGCCGGTGACGATGACCTGCTTGCCGCGGTAGATCGCGCCGACCGCGTCCTCGGGGACGATCTGCGACGCCTCGTCGAACACCACCAGGTCGAACCGGACCTTCTCCGGGTGCAGGAACTGGCTGACCGACAGAGGGCTCATCAGCAGGCACGGCTTGAGCTGCAGCAGCAGGTCGGGGATCCTCTCGAACAGCTGCCGGAGCGGCAGGTGGCGCGCCTTCTTGTGCGCCTCGCGCATCAGCAGCGCGACCGCGCCGCCCGGAATGGCCGCCGGAGCCTGCGGGCGGGCCGCGTCGGCGGCCCGCGCGACGCGCTCGGCGTTCAGCCGGATCAGCTCCCGATCCAGGTCGCGAAACTCACTCACGACGCGCTCGTGGTCCTCGCGCCGGAAATCGCGCAGCGCGGCGTCCTGCTGGAAGACGTACTCGACCCACGCCGACAGGACCGCCTTGAGGAAGACGTCGGGCAGCTGATCGCGCGGCGGCCGCTCCTTCTGCACCGCCTCCCAGAAGGCACCGAGACCAAGGTGGTTGAACCGGGCCGCCAGGTGGCGCCAGTCGATCCAGTCGGACAGCTCGCCGACGCGATCCTTCAGCTCGGCCAGACGGGCGCGGAACACGTCGAGCGGCAGTTCGGCGAGCTTGCAGCCCTGGTAGCGTGGCGCGGGCGGGTCGAAGCGGTGCTCCAGCCCGTGCAGCGCCTGCTGCAACTGCTCCTGCGCCTGACGCAGTTCGCGGCAGCACCCGCCCGGCGCCGGGCCAGCGGCGGCCAGGGTGACGAACTCGGCGGGCGGAACGCCCGCGCCGCCGGCCGGCGCGGCGGGCACGCCCGGAGCCGACTTCCCCTCCGGCGCGGCGAACAGGGTGCGCACGCGCACGACCCAGGCGAGCGCCTTGCGCAGGGCGCCCCAGTCGGTGGTGACGCCCCGGAACCCGGGACCAAGGCGTGCGGCCCACTTCCCGGCCTCGGCCTGCTCGGACACCTCCAGGGCGCGCAGGTGCTCGGCCTGCTTGAGATCGGCCACCAGAGTGACGGCGTCCGGCGGTGGAGCCGGGGCGGCGGCGAGTACCGGGTCGGTCAGGCTGCCGAACTGGTTGAGGCACCCCTGCAGTTCCTTCGCATACTGCATCAGCGCCGACAGGCTGCACTCCTCCACTGGCTCGCCGGCCCCGGGCAGCGCGTCGGCCGGGAGGTACGCGCGCAGCGCTTCGGCCGCGTGCAGCCACGCCCCCAGCGAGTCGTGCAGCCGCTTGACGGCGGCCCGCACCTTCTCGGTCGCCGGGTTGGCCCCGCTCAGCGCCTCGACCAGCTTGCGCGGCAGACCCTCGCAGTCGAGGTCGCGCGCCACCTGGACCGCGTCAGCCGCGACCCGGGTCGCCCGCTCGGCCGCGTCGAAGTCCGTCTTCAGCCCGCGCTCGTACCGGCCGAGGACGGCCCGGCGGCCGTCCGCCTCGCCCTCCAGGCGGGCGCGCTCGCGCTCCAGGTCGCGGGCGACGAGGGCGTCCTCCCAGATCGTCCCCGGCATCTGGCCGGACCGGCTGCGCCGGGCGATCGCGCGGCGGTCACGCCGGTACTGGAGGCTGAAGAAGCGCGTCCAGCTCGCATACGGCCCGGCGAACTGGTTTGCGAGGTACTCGAGGTCGAGATCCTCGAAGAATTTCTCGGTGTAGGTTCGCAGCAACTGCGCCCGGCCCTGCTGATAGGCGGCGAACGCCGGCCGGGTCGCCTCGATCCGGGCCTGCGCGTGTTCCAGCGCCTTCGCATCGTTCACCCAGTCGGCCTCGGGCGGCGTGTCGGTCATGCACAGGTTCGCGAGGCGCAGCAGTCGGCGCAGGGTGAGCGGCGATGGGTCGGTCTTGCCGGCGGCCCCCACGCCCTGCGGCAACTCGATGCCGAGCCACTTCTCGATGACGTGGGCGTCGCTCGCCCACCCCGGAGTGCGCCGCTGCGTGTCGGCCGCCCACCCGCGCAGCTCCTTCTGCTGCGTCAGCAGGCCGGCCCCGCCCTCGTCGCCGGGCGCCAGCAGCGGGGCCGCGGTGCGCCACGCCTGATCGACCCGGGCGGCGGTCCCTTCCGGCAGACCCCAGACCCCCTGGCCGTAGCGCGCCGTCAGCGGCTCGCGGCCCTTCGCCCGCTGCTGATAGTCGTCGGCGCAGCGCTCCAGGTCGGCGGCGAGCTGCGGCAGGTCGTGGGCGATCAGCCAGTCGGCCGGCGGCCTCGGGCTGGCGTCGAGCAGTTCGCCGACACGCAGCAACCACGGCACGGGGCCGCGTGCGCCGATCTGCTTGCCGAACTCCTCGGCCACACTCGCCAGCCTGTCGAGCCGACTGCGGACCCGGTCCAGCAGGCTGTTCACATCGTCGCGCAGCTGCAGGTTGAAGCGCTCCGGCGCCTTGAACCCCCACCACGGGAAGTTCTCGCCCTGCTCCTGCACCTGGCCCAGCTGCTGGGCGCGCTGGACCGCCTGCCGCGCCTCCTCCAGCCACCCCTGCGTGACTTCCGCCGGGTTGACGTCCCCGAGCGGGACGCCCGGCGCGGCGCTCACCCGGGCCAGCTCGCCCAGCGCCCAGTAAGCGGTGTGGTGGAGCGGCTCACACGGCCGGTGCAGCGCCTCGGCGTAGGCGTTCAGGCGGTCGCGCCGCTGCTGCAGTTTGGCGCACTCGATGGCCGGATCCCGCGTCGGCGGTTGGCGGCGCTCCTCCAGGCAGCGGCGCAGCTCGGCGACCACCGCGCGCTTGCTCGCCTTGTGGCTGTGCAACTCCAGGCAGAAATCACCAAGGCCGACGGCGCGCAGCCGCTTGTAGACAACCTCCAGGGCCGCCATCTTCTCGCTGACGAACAGCACCGTCTTGCCGGTGGCGAGGCAGTCGGCGACCAGGTTCGCGATCGTCTGACTCTTGCCGGTCCCGGGCGGGCCGTGCAGGACGAAGCTGTGCCCGCGGGCGGCGGCCTCCAGGCACAGACGCTGGCTCGCGTCCGCGTCGAGGATGTGGAACGTCTTCTCCGGCGGCTGCACGCGGTCCAGGTCCGTCTCGTCCGGCAGCGGCGTCGCGGCCAGGACGTCGCCGACGCCCTCGCCCGCCAGCGCGCGCACCAGCGGGTGCTCGGCGATGCGGGCCGCGTTCTCGCCCAGATCCTCGTACATCACGCCCTTGAAGAACGAGAACAGTGTCAGCACCGCCCCATCCTCGACGCGCCAGCCCGGCAGCCCGGCAACGGCGGCGCGCACCTCATCGAGGTACTGGGGCAGGGTCTTCTCGCCCCAGTCCTCCGGCGCGGCCGGCAGGCGGAACGAGAAGTCCTGCTGCAGGCGGGCCTGCAGGGCCGGATTGAGGACCGGATCCTCCTCGACGGGCGCAAGCGCGAACGGCTCTCGGAGCGACGACCGCGTCAGCTCGACCGGGAGCAGGATCAGCGGCGAGCGGAACGTCTCCGCGTTGTCCTGGTCGCGCCACTCCAGCACGCCGAAGGCGACGTGCAGGACGCGCAGACCGCGCTCCTGGTAGTCGACGGCGGCCCGGCGATACAGGTTCGTCAGGACGCGCAGCAGCTGTCGCCGGCTCAGGTCGCCGCACAGTAGCTCATTCGCTTTCGTCTCGATGTGTTCCAGCGCCAGCGGCGCCGCGCCTTCCGCGGGCTGCTCCTCGTCGTCCTCCTCGACCGGCGGCAGCCAGAACGTCCACGCCTTGCCTGCGAGGGCGAGCCGGTCGAAGACGTCCTGCATTCCGGGGCGCGAGAGGGGCAGGAAAGACGTCCGCGTCGGCCGCAGGGCCAGCAGCGGATTGCGCCGCGTCAGGTCGATCAGGTTGCTGCGCCAGCGCGTGAGGGTGGCAGCGACGGAAGGAGGCAGCGATGTCATCAGCGTGTTTTCCCTGGACCGGGGCGGCTTCTCCACGCCCCACGTCCGTCAGGGACGGAGGGGCGTGACGGCGCGGCTCGGTGGACCGATGCCTGTGCGGCGCGACGGGATGCCGGCGGGCGCCCGACACCGCGAACGGCCATGCCGAAGATAGCAGCCGCCGCGGACCGCGCCAAGGAGGTATCGGCCGACGCATTTGTGCCGGCCGATCCGACCCGAACGACTGTGCCGGTTGCGCGAGCCGAGCCGGCACGTCATTTGCACCCTTAAACGTCTCTTCTTTGTGGCCGCGGCGCCGGGCCGGGGCGTCGGCGTGGGCCGCAGGGGCCGAGGTTCGTTCGGATCCCATTTGTGGGAAGGAGTGTGACCATGCGACAGAGGAAACCGTTGGCCGCGCTGGGCCTGGCGGGAGTGGCGCTGGCGTTGTTCACCCTCGCGGCGCCGGGCGGCCAGCCGCGCGGCAAGGCGGGAGACAAGGGCAAGAGCGGCCACCCGCACCATGAGATGTTCGAGCGCTGCGCGAAGGCGTGCAACGACTGCCAGCGCATCTGCGACACCTGCGCGACACACTGCGTCCACCTTCTGGCCCAGGGCCAGAAGGAGTACATGAAGATGCTGCGGACGTGCCAGGACTGCGCTGACTTCTGCGCCACCACCGCGCAGATCGTCTCTCGCCACGGGCCGTTCGCGGCCCTCATCTGCCAGTCCTGCGCCGAGGCGTGCAAGCGCTGCGACGAAGCATGCGACCAGTTCAAGGACGACCCGATGATGCGCCAGTGTGCCGAGGAGTGCCGTCGCTGCGAGCGGGCGTGCCGCGAGATGGTCCAGCACGTCGGCCAGCAGACAGGGAAGCGGGAGTCGAAGTAGGGCTTGCCGGGTTCGACTTCTACCCCGCTGGCGCCGTCGGACCAACCCGGAGCGCCCGGCGCGGGCGCTCCGGGCTGGTTAGCCGACGAAGGGGAACAACCGCCGCCGGGCCGCCTCGTCCAGCGGCGCCCCGTACTCGCACGCCTCGAACGCCTCCGCGTAGCGCACCACCAGGCCGCGCTCGCGCCCGTAGGCATGCACCAACAGGTCGCGGTATCTGTCCGCGCGGCGCCGCAGTCGTTCGCGCACCTGCTCCCCGAGCCACGCCCGGCGGGCCGCCTCGTCCTTTGGCACCTGGTCGAGGATGCGCTGGTTGTACGGCAGCCACTCGTAGAACTGCGACGTGTGACAGTGAAGCATCGCGACGATCTGCTCGATCACCGGGCCGACGTCCACGACCACCGCCGGATCGAACGGGTAAGGCTTCTGGAAGTCGTCCGGCAGGTACGCGATGACCGGATCGCGCCGCAGATGCGGGCTGTCGGGCGCCACCGCCGGGACGGTGACCAGGTACGCCGCGTCCTGGACAAGCTGGCTGGTGTAGCGGTGGTCCGGGTGGTAGTCGTTGGGCCGGTGGGTGAGCACCAGGTCCGGGTGGAACGATCGGATCAGGCGGATGATCTCCAGCCGGTTCTCCAGCGTCGGCAGCAGTTGTCCGTCGTGGTGGTCGAGGACGTCGTAGGTGGCGCCGATGACTGCGCCGGAGGCGGCTGCCTCGGCCCGGCGGCGCGCGGCGAGGGCGGGGCCGGCCGCGGCGTGGTGGCCGGCGCTGCCGTTGGTCAGGCTGACCATTTTCACGGTGTGGCCAGCCGCGCGGTACAGCGCGGCAATCCCGCCGCCAGCGTAGTCGGCGTCGTCCGGGTGGGCGCCGAGGATGAGCAGACGCAGAGGTTCGTCAGGCATGGGTTGTTCCGGGTGACGAAGAGCAAGGCGCACGCAAAGCAGTTCATGCGCGTACCTGGATTCTCTTATGTCCGCCCGTGGAAAAAGCAAACGGCCGCCGCGGGCTAACGCCCACGGCGGCCGTGCCTGTCCACCGTTTGCGGCCTGAGCCGAGAAGCCCCTGCTCACTGGTTGAACTGGAACTCCTTGCTGTTGATCAGCGCCCACAGCAGGTTCTCGTACGCGACTCGTTTGTTCTGGGCATGGCGCGCGATGTGGGCGAGAGCCACCCGCACGTGCTCGGCCGACGGCCGCCGGCCGAATGCCCACAGGAAGATCTCCTCGACCTTCTCGGCGTCCGGGCGCGGGTCGCGCGCCAGCAGGTCGGCCCGGCCGTTACCGCGGTTCAGCTTGCTCTGGATCTCGTCGGAGTTCAGCAGGTGCAGCGCCTGGGCCAGGTTCGCCTCGGTGACGCGCTCGCACTCGCACGCGCTGATGCGTTGCGGTCGGCCGAACACGTCGAGGAAGTACGACGCGAACGACTCGTCCGGCAGCATGATCGCCCGTCGCGGCGAGTGCCGGTCGGTCGGCAGACCACCGAACGCCGGGTCCGCGTTCGCCACCTGGTTGACCGCGTCGTACAGCACCTCCGCCGGCATCCGCCGCGGGTAGAAGCGGGCATACGCTTGCTTGTCGTGCTTGTTGAACGCGGTCGGAACGGCGCTGAGCTGGTACGTGCGGCTCTTGACGATGGTCTTGACCAGGTGCTTGAGGCTGTACTTGCTGTCGGTCAGTTCCTTCGCGAGGGCATCGAGCAGCGCCGGGTTGCTCGGCGGGTTCGTCACCCGCATGTCGTCCAGCGGATCGACGATCCCGCGGCCGAAGAAGTGAGCCCAGTAGCGATTCGCCACCGCCCGGGCGAAGAACGGGTTCTTCGTATCGACCATCCAGTCCACCAGGCGGTGACGCGGATCCTCGTCCGGGGCAACCTTCAGCGGCTCGCCGTCGAGCGGCACGATGTCGGCCGGCTTGTTGGTGCGCTTGTTGATGACGTTGCCGCTGGGCCGGTTGAACACCACCTGGAACTGGGCCTGCTGGTTCTGGGCGCCCGGCATCGGAACGTTCTTGCGGCCAAGGCGGCCGAAGAAGGCGGCCAGACCCCAGTAGTCGTCCTG
>JADLBT010000018.1 GCA_020847555.1 Gemmataceae bacterium | reverse complement strand
GTCCGCCTCGTCGATCACCTCGACGTCCGCCTCGTCGATCACCTCGACGTCCGCCTCGTCGATCACCTCGACGTCCGCCTCGTCGATCACCTCGACGTCCACTGCGTCGATCACCTCGACGTCCACTGCGTCGTTCATCTGATTCACTCCCGGGCGAGGGTGTCGGTGTTGTCTACACCCTCTTTATACGGGATGCTGGTTGCCATTGTCAACCAAATGTTGGTAGATTTTTTAAGTGGTTGACTCTGGCAACCTTGCGTGCGTATACTTGGGTTGGATTCCGTTGCTCGTGTACTCCGTGCGGTGTAGCATGGCTGCCATGAGCAACCCCAAGAAGCCGAAGCAACCCGTGAACGCAGCCGCCAGCCGCAGGGGTCATCAACTCCCGGCGCGGGTCGAGGATCCGCTCTGGGAACTGCTCCGCGCAGAGGCGAAACTGGAGCGGCGGAGCATCGCCCAGACGGTCGTCATACTTCTTGAGGAAGCCCTACTCGCTCGGGGGAGGACTTTAGCGATCCCGGACAAGGAGGCTGGTTCGTGACTACCCCCGCCCAGCGCAGCTCGGGGTGTTCGGGCGACCCGGCGTCCGCTTCGACTGGACCGGGAGAGGAAAGGAGTTCCTCCAGGCAAGGATTGCCCAATCCAACCTTCGCCCTCTGGAGGGAGTCAGCTTGACCCCTGCCCTGCAACCCATCGCCCTGGCCACAGTCCAGTTTCACGGCGACGAACTCCAGGCCGTCTGCCTGCCCGACAACAAGGTTTACGTCTCGCTGCGTCGATGCTGCGAGTCGTTGGGAATCGACTTCGCCACGCAGTTTCGGAAACTCCGAGACAAGACCAGATGCCCCTGGTCGCGTATTGTCATTTGGACAATACGCGACACCACAGGTAGACAGCAGGGCGTATGTCTCATCGACGAAAGAACCTTGGTCATGTGGCTGGGCAATATCCACTCGACCAAGGTTCGGCCAGATGTTCGTGACAAGCTGCTCCGCTACCAGGTCGAGTGTGCCGACGTCCTCCACGACCACTTCTTCAACCACCCTCCACCGCCGACCACTGTCCAGCCCGCCTACCGCCCCTGGAGCGCCCGCCTCGAACCGACAATCCTCGACCACAACCGCGAGATCGTGGTTCGGCACGGTGGTGGCTTCTGGTCTGCCGTCACCGGGATCGGCGTCACCGTCTTCGCCCTGGAAGACGAACTCCTCCGCCACTGTCTCCCGCTCGACATCAAGGATCTGCCGGACGGCTCGGTCGGGGCTCGCTGGCGAATGGTTCGGGCCGCTCAGCCGTGGGCGCGGCCGACCTACCGCGACTGCCCGCTCGTGATGCCGGGCCGATTTTTTCGGGGCGAGCCGATTCGGGTGCTGCCCTACGTCTATAGCCCCGAGGAGTTGCCGCACTTCAACAGGTGGCTGCACGAGCAGTACCTCCCCGAGTGCCTTCCGGACTACCTGATGAACAAGTTCCCGCAGAGGCAGTACGGCCTGGCTCCGGCCAGTGCCGCCGACCGTGCATCCCGACAACTCGCCGGCAGGCCCGCCGTTCTCTCGGGCCGCACCCGCCGCAAACTGATCGCCGGCGACAGTACTGCGGGAATTGGACTGTCGGACGGTCCGCGGCAACTCGGGTTGTTCGAGGAGTGATTTTCACCGCAAAGGGTGTCCGTACTGTGGACACCCTTTGCGTCACGCCCGCTTCTTCCCCACCCCGGCCGCGTCCAGCACGGCGTCGGCCCAGTCGGCGCGTCGGCCCTTCTCCTCCATCCGGGCCGCTGCGCCCCTGGCCGCTCGGTCTATCTCCGCCAGCGAGGCCAGGAACCGCTCGACCGCCGCGGCGCTGGTCATCCAGCCCGCAGGCGCACGGCAGCCGTCCAGCTTCACCCCATGCTTGCCGTGCAGGATCCAGCGCAAGAGCGTGCTGCGGGCTGTCCGTCTCCCGCGGCGAGGTGGGATCAGGGCGCTGGCCTGGGACAGGGTGAGCAGTGGTTCGCGTTCGAGGTCGATCACATCGCAATCTCCCGCTGGGACGCAGGAGATTAAACCGAGAATTCTCGGTTTAATCAGCGGACGTGTTCCGGCGGAACCTTCCGCGGCTCAGGGTCGGCGGTAACCGTCGGGGCCATGTCGGAGGTGTCCGGCCCGGACCAGTTCGGCCAAGGCGGCGCGGGAGGTGCTGTTGCAGGAGAGTCCAGCCTTGCGGCAAATCCGCTCGGCCTTGGCGGGAGTGACATCGGCCGCGGACAGAAGTCGGCGGTGAACGCTCCGCAGCCGCAGTCCTGATTCGGTGGCCGGCGTCGAGGACGTCTCCCCAGGACGTCCGGCGAGGACGGTTCCCAGATGAGGCAGTGATGTGTCCGGGGAGAGGATGACTCGCCGCGGTCCGGCATCGGTCGGGGCATAGCGGGGCTCGCCGTCCTCGTCAGCCGGGGGCAGGACGATCTCGATGCCCCGGCCGGTATCGGCCCAGGCTATCACGACACGGACGGCGGCGGGTCGCTCGCCGTCCCATCCGGCGAGGATGGCGCGGCCTTCACGGAGCCACTCGATGATGTCTCGCGGCGGCATGGGTAGACTCGGAATGAAAACGGCGGGAGCGCTGGGATGCTCCCGCCGTCAGCGAAGGACGCCCCAGAATGCGCAGGATGACGCTGCGCATTCAAGCTCGGCAGTTGCCGTCAACCCGCCTCGAGCATGGCCTGGGCTGCCTTGGCAAGGTCCTCCTCCGCGTAAATCATGGTCACGGTCAGGGAGTGATGCCCCAGTGTCGCCCCGGCAGCGTCCAGGCCATAACGCTGCCGCAACTCGGTGGCGCGGGAGTGCCGCAGCCGGTTGGGCGACCAGCGAGGCACTCCCGCCCGCTTCGCGGCGGAGGCGATGGCCCGGTCGTAGGTGTCGGTGCCGTAGTGATCGCGGGGTGGCCGGCAGGTGCGCAGCCGCACCTGCCGGCCGCTCCGGGTCAGCCACTCGACCACGGCGCGGCGCGGGCTGAAGACATGGTCGTCAGGGGAGAGAGCATCGAGGTAGGGGCGCAGGATCTCCTGGGCCTTGGGACCGAAGAAGACCAGCCGCGGGTGTCCGTGGTGGGCCGTCTTGTTGGCCTCGTCGGGCACGACGTAGACCCAGACGCCGGAGAAGTGCGGGCCGTCGGGCACGCGGCCGTCGGTGCGGATGTCGCGCACCCGCAACCCGCAGACCTCGCAGGGTCGCATGCCGGCCAGATGCTGCAGCCGGACCATGTCAGCCACGGCCGGGAGCAGTTCGGGCAGGGTCGCCTCCACCGTTTCCCAGGCCACGGGCCGCACCTTGCCCGACTCGACCACGCCCGCGGCGCCACGGCGCAGGCCGCTCACCGCGGCCAGGCCGTGCCAGACCGACGGCGGCACCATCTCCTCCGAGACGGCCCATTTGAACGACCGCTTGACGCAGCCCAGGCAGGCATTGCAAAAGCCGCGCGTCCAGCCCGCCTTCGCGTACTCGGCCAGGACCTCCTTGAGGGCTTTTGGGCCGAAGGCGGCTGCGGGCAAATTGCCAAAGCGATCGCGGACCGGACCCAGCGCCAGCCGGACGCGACCGAGCTGCCGGGTCGGCTCACCTCGCTTGACGTAGTGAGTCTCAGCGAACTGCCAGTAGCGGGCAAGCACATCGGAGACGGTCAGTGCGGGATAGCCGGACCCGTCGGGTGGAGGCGGTGGCGCGGCCCCGGTGCGGGCCGCCAGCCACTCGGCAAGGATTTGCTCGTAACGGCGTCTGGACTCGGGCGTGCCGTAGGCGCCCAGGTAGTGGTCCTTGCCGTCGAGGCGAACGACGGCCTGGCCGGATGGTTTGTGCAGGCGGTAGGACGGGAGCTTGTTCCCGCGGGACATGGTGGCGGTCCTCCTGACCGAAAAGTGGTAGTTGCTACCACTTTTGCGGTCGCCGGGCCGCGCTGCTGCTGAGAGAAGCAGGTCACAAGATGTGTTCGGCCAAGGTCTTCAGTCAGTACGCCTGGAGGGATTCGAACCCCCAACCTACGGCTCCGTAGACTGATCGGCCGTCGCGCTTCCCTGCGACGCAAAAGCAATCCTGCGCGGAGGTTAATCGCTTTTGCCGGTCGACGTCAATACTGCCTGCCGGAGTGCCGCGGAGCAGGGTGAAGTGGTAGTAAGTGGTAGTGCAGACGCCTGCACCCCAACAGCACGACCCCGGCCAGCGGGGGTTGCTGACCGGGGTCGCGGTTGGGGTGTGCCAGTCACTACGGGGCGACGGGCGCGGGATTTCAGCGGACCTCGACCAGCAGCCACTGAATCGAAGCGCCATCCGGCAACGATGTGGCCCCCTCGGGCAGTCGCGGTCCGCGGTACTGGCCCAGCAGGCAGACCTCGCCGGGCAAGAGGGTGACGGTCACCCTCTCGTAGGGGACAGCGACGCCAAGTTCGGCGGCGAATACCGCCGCGGTCTCGGCGTGGCCGACGCATGACTGGACGCCGGCCGCGCCAATCCTGCGGGCCTCGACCAGGCCGAGCTGACGAAACGACACGCTTGCGGGGAAGGAGGACAGCATGTTCGGGCTGAAGGCGTTGAGCAGTCTCATTTGAGACCTCCTATATACGTTCGGCAGCGCCGAACGGTGACACGAAAACTCTCAGTAGATACGGTGCGCCCGGCGATGCGCTCCGGGCGTGCGGGCGACCAGGTGCATCGGGCAGACGCACCGCTTCTCGTCGCATGAATGGTGGACGTGGGCCCCGGACCCCGCGGGTCCGTGCGCTAGGGCGTAGGCGTAGCGGTGGGCCTGCATCTTGCCCACCCCGCCCCGGCCGACGTACAGTCGGCCGTATCCCCAGCAGTCAACCTGCTCGACCCACAGCCAGCAGCCCGTGGCCGTGGGTCGGAAGCTCAAGGCGAATCGCAGCAGCACGTCGTCCGGCTCCGCGGCCGGCCCAATGATGTGCTGCAGCAGCCGCAGTCGGGCGAGCAGGTCCGACAGCGAGTCAGCGGACATCGGCGTGGACCTCCTCGGGGACATCCTCGGGCAGGACGGTGCCCGAGGGCAGCACCAGCCACGGCCCGGGCGCTGGCTCCAGCAGGGCGCGCCAGGCGATCACCTCAGCGATCTCGGCCCGGGCGGCGGCGTCCGAGCGCCGCATGGCCGCGGCCAGGTGTTCCCAGGCGCGGTCGATCAGTCCGGCGTCGTTGGCGCGGACGATGTCGTCCGCGGACGCCGCGGCGTCCTCCTCGTCCACGCCGAGCGAGAAGAGCGCCATAGAGATGTACATCGCCGGCGGGTGACCGTGACCGGCACGGTCGGACAGTCCCAGGGCCAGGCGGAGCGCCTGGCCGACGCAGTAAGGCGCGCCGACCCCACCCTGACCGGCGTCCGGGTACTGACGACGGACGTCGTCGGGATCGATCCAAGGGGCGAGCGCGTCGCGCCGCGGGTCGCGGCAGTCCGGCTCGCGGTCGTAGTCCGTGTGGGTGTCGGCGTGTCGCTGGGTGCGGTGCATGGAGTCCTCCAGTAGAGATACGTTCGAGGGTGGGGATTGGTGACACCGGGGCGGCACAGTGCCGCCCCGGTGCGAGAAAGTCAGTGAGACGGATCGGCCTCAGGTGTGGCGACGGGGTGCGGCGTCAGGGCCAGCGCTGCCGGGTCAACGCCCGCGTCCTGGTTGGCGTCCGCGACAATGCCCGCGGGCGTATCCTCCGGCATGCCGAGCGAGGTAGCTGGCTTGGGTGGCGTGACGCGCTGGCGCAGGGTTGCCAGCACCTTCCTGGCCTCCTTCTCCGGCAGGGCCTGGAGGACGCGCCAGCACTCCTCGGTAGCCGTGTCGATGGTGCGGGCAACCTCGCGGGCCTCAGCCTGGCGGGCCGTGACCACCTCGACGTCGTAGACCGTGCGCGACGGATCCCGCGACGAGGGGCGGCCGACCAGCTCAACGATCCGCTCCAGCCGCTCGCCTGCGTCCAGCCGCCTGGCGATTTTCATGATGTCTTCTTTATCGACCGGGGTGCTGCACACAGCCCGGTCGGGATTGGTCGGACACGGCAGGATGATGCGGTAGGTGTCATCCGCCCGGCCCTTGCGGTCCACGTCGCGCGTGACGTAGATGCCGGGCTCGTCGCCCTCCCACGATGACGACTCCTGCCGCTTGCGGTCGCCGTCGATGCGACCGCAGAACTCCAGCTTGAGACCCCATTTGGGGTCTCGCCCGGTCACGCGGGCGATGTACTGCTTGCGCCCGTAGCCGTAGGCCGCCGACGCGCGAAGGGTGATCATTCTCGGTCTCCTGTTTTGCCGGGGACGCATCCCCGGCAGGTCCATGTCGATCCCATAGCCCCCGTGCCGACCGCGAGTCCGGCGTGACGCTGCGGGGGAGTGCGAGCCGGTCAGGGCTCGATGTCGCAGCACCGCCGGTGCTTGAGGAGGCCGTCCTCCAGGTCGGCCACCAGCTCGCCGGACAGGCCGCACTCGGCACAGACCGTCGCGCCCGCGTCTCGCGCCCGCGTCTCGCGCCCGACGAACGCGCGGAGCGAACCGAGCGTGGTGTACGCGGTGCGGCCCGTGGGCCGACCGAAGGCGCCGCGCTCCGGCCGACCCTCGTAGGTGCGGATGAGGGTGCAGGCCACCATGTCCGCCCAGAAGGCCGGCGTGCCCTGGAGCGTCGTCAGCCGGCAGCGGCCCTTCTCGGGCGACTCCGCGACGACGTAATACTTGCGGCCCTTGTACTCGACCCGGGCATATACCCGGGAGCCCTCACCGACCGTCTCCGGCCCGGACTCGGTCGCGGACACCGGGGCGGCGTTGAGTTCCGCGGCCAGGGCTTCGGCCGCGGCCGTCTTCGCCGCGCCGACCCACCACTGGCGGCGGTCGCCGTCCCAGTGCGCGCCGATCGCCTTGGCCCGATCCTTCGCCGCGAAGGGGAGGCCCACCAAATACAGCCGCTGTCCGATTTTCTCGATCATCGTCATCGCTCGGTCCTCCTGTGCACGTCCAATCTCGACACCTGTAATATACGGCAAACTTGGCGTTATTGTCAATGTTGTCCAACAAGAATTGTGAAAATAATTATGGATGCCGAGGACGACTCGGCATAAGATGGCGACAGAATTAGACTTTTGGGAGGTGTCGAAATGGCGAGGAAAGTGGAGAAGCGCGGCCCTGGCCGACCGCCCAGCAGCAATCCGGCCGTGCGTCGCGTGGCCGCACGGCTGCCGCCCGCGATGGCGGCAGCGCTCGACGCCTACCTGGCCTCACAGCGGCCGCAGCCGACGGATACGGCGGTACTGCTCGTGGCGCTGGAGGATTTTCTCCGAGCCAAGGGGTTTCCGCCGGACTAACCGTCCGGAAATGAAAACCGGGGCGCCCTGGCCTGCCTGTCGCCCATCAAGCTGGCCACGGATCGCCCCGGCGACCGAGGGCATCGCCGGGCCTGGGGGTGCAATTACTACGCGGCGAGAGGCGATGGGTTTCATCCGGCC
>JADLBT010000017.1 GCA_020847555.1 Gemmataceae bacterium | reverse complement strand
GGACTCCTCTGCGTGAGAGGCTGGCCGGCGGGGGAGCCTACCAGCGGTAATGGACGAAGGCGCGGTTGGCCTCCGCCATGCGGTGCGTGTCGTCTCGCCGCTTGATGGCGGCGCCGGTGTTGTTGGCGGCGTCGAGCAGTTCACCAGCGAGCTTTTCGGACATGGAGCGGCCACCGCGGGAGCGGGCCGAGCCGAGCACCCAGCGCATCGCCAGGGCGAGACGCCGGTCCGGCCGGATTTCGACCGGGACCTGGTAGGTCGCGCCACCAACGCGGCGGGGCTTCACTTCGAGCACGGGCGTGGCGTTGCGGATGGCCTGGTTGAACACGTCCAGCGGCTCGCGGCCGGTCTGGCCCTGAATGCGGTCGAAGGCGCCGTAGACCACGCGCTCGGCGGTGCTCTTCTTGCCCCGCGTCATCAACTTATTGATGAGGACCTGGACCTGCACGTTGTTGTAACGCGGGTCGGGCGGCGTCGGCCGGCGTTCGGGCCGGTTGCGTCGGGCCATGGCTCTATACTCCCGTACTCGATGAGGCGGGCAGCTGAGCTGCCCGCCGTGTGTCCTGTTACCTGCGCGCGCCGCGGCCGGGGGCCTGGGCGTTCTTGCGGGTGCCGTACTTGCTGCGTCCCTGCTTCCGGTTGTTCACACCGGTCGCATCGAGGGCGCCGCGCACGATGTGGTAGCGCACGCCCGGGAGGTCCTTCACGCGGCCGCCGCGGACGAGCACAACGGAGTGCTCCTGGAGGCTGTGACCCTCGCCCGGGATGTAGGCCGTGACCTCGATCCCGTTGCTGAGGCGGACGCGGGCCACCTTGCGGAGGGCCGAGTTCGGCTTCTTCGGCGTCTGGGTGCGCACCTGGGTGCAGACGCCGCGCTTCTGGGGCGAACCCGACTTGCCCTCCGTGCGGCGCAGGCGGTTCGTGTGCGAGTTGAACCGGAAGAGAAGGGCCGGCGCGCCGGACTTCTTCGCCTTCGGAGTGCGGCCTTTTCGGACCAGCTGGTTGATGGTCGGCATCTCTGCTTCCCCTATGGAAACTGGGGCACGGCGTTGGCCGGGCCAGAGTGAAGGCGGACCTTCGACCGGATTTTGGGCACGAAGACAGGCCGAAAAGCCTGTTCGTGAACGCGCCCTTGCCGCCCTATGTGGCCGGGGCCGTTTTCAAGCACTCAGCTTCGCGACCTGCCGAACTGCAACAGCTGGCCTGTGCAATAAGCGCCGATTGTTGAGAGTAGCACACGGGAGTCCACAGTCAACTCGACGGGACGCCCACCTGACCGCTTGACAGCCCCTTGCGCTGCCCGCGGGTACGCTTGGCGAGTATATGCGGTCCTCGCCTTCCATCCCAGCCGGACCTGAGGCGACGGCGGTCGCGTGGCGGCCGAACCTGCTCGCCCTCGTGGTGATTTCGGCCCTGCTCACAGGGATGCTGCTGGGGGCGGGCACGGTGCTCGTGGCCGGGCGGGGACACCTGGCGCCGTACCGCTATTCGCTCTTCCGCTGGGAGGCCGACCACGCCGTCGAGATCGCGCTGGCGCAACTCGGCCTCGCGCGCGAGACGAGTGCGGCCGGCGGCGAAGCGGCGATCCGCCGCTACTTTGCGTTGACCAGCCAGGTGCGCGCAGCGAGCAGCCAGGCCCAGCCGGACCTCGCCCTCGTCCAGGCACTGGACAACGAGCGCGCCCTCTACGAGAACGATGTCGAACGGGCGGTCGAGCGATACATCGGCGAGGCAGTCGGGGCGGCTGGGCTCGACCGGCACCTGCCGCTTTTCCCGGGCGCGCGGCTGACCTGGCCCATGGTCAACTTCGAACTGACAACACCGCCGCGCCTGCTCGTGCGCTCCCCGCGGTCGACCATCCGGCGGGACGGCGACACGCTGCTCAAGAGCGGCCTCACGCTGCGCGACATCGAGCGCATCGAAAGCCGCGAGGACTCGGCCGACCAGGTCTCCATCGTGGTCGCGATCGGCGGCCTGGCGGCATACCCGGCGATCGTGCGCGACGACCGCTCGTACGAGTCGCTCCTGGACACGGCCTCGCACGAATGGGTGCACCACTACCTCGCCTTCTATCCGCTCGGCGAGCAATGGGGCAACGGTGACGACGCAGAGACGCTGAACGAGACCACGGCGAACATCGCCGGGCGCGAGATCGCGAACGTCATCCGCGCGGCGCACCCGCTGGAGCTGCCTGCGGGCGAAGACGGCGCCGGGCCGGGCGGGGCCGCACCAACTGTGGACTTCAACAAGGAGATGCACCAGCTCCGCCTCGAAGTCGACGCGCTGCTCGCGGAGGGGAAGGTCGAGGAGGCCGAGCGGACGATGGAGGAGCGGCGGCAGTACCTGGCGGAGAACGGCGTCGTCATCCGCAAGATCAACCAGGCGTACTTCGCGTTCTATGGCACCTACGCCGACGGGCCCGCCTCGTCGGACCCTGTGGGCCCGAAGATCGAGCGCGTCTGGGAGGTGACGAAGGACGTGGGGGTCTTCCTGCGCATCATGCGCGAGGTTGAGGGTGTGCCGGACCTGGACCGCGCCATCGCGCTGCTGGAGGCGGCAAGCGCGGGCCGCTGAGGCAGCCCCGCAGCTGCTCGCCAGGACACAGTCCCGGTCCCGCATGGTCGCGGCGCAGTCGACGTCCAGACGGCGCTCATTCTCGTGTCGCGCACGAGTCCGGGAGTAGTATCCGCAGCACGACCTGGCGAACGGGGGCGATCCCACATGGCAGACGAAGAGCAAATGACGTGCGGGAAGGGACTGGCGGCGAACTCCGCCCTGCCGGCCAGGCTCGCCCAGTTGATGGCCACGCGGGCGGAGGTGCTGGAGCGCCACACGAAGGCGCTCGACGCGGACGACCCCGTCGCGCGGCGGGAGATCGAGACCTATGCCGCACTGGTGGAGGCGCACCGGGCGGTGGCGGCCGGGCTTCAGGGCCTCGCCGGGCAGATGGCGGCGGCGCGTGACCTGCCGATAGCCTCGCACGACATGGCCGTGATGACCGACCCGGACGGGCAGGCCGAGGCGTACCAGCGCTACCTTGCCCTCGAGCAGGGCGTGGTGGAGCTGTTGAGCGGGGGCCGGGAGGGGTAGGTGCGAAGCTGCGCGCTGCGGAGTGCTGGCTGGGGACGGAGGAGTCGAACCCCCACGTACAGATCCAGAATCTGCTGTCCTACCATTAGACGAGTCCCCAGC
>JADLBT010000016.1 GCA_020847555.1 Gemmataceae bacterium | reverse complement strand
CGTCGGCTAGGGTGAGATTACGCGCCCGATCCAGCGGAGGTCCCATGCTCGCCCGGCAGTCCAGACGCGCGTTTCTTGCGCTCGTCGCGCTCCCCCTTATGGCGGGCTGTGCGAGCACGATGGAGCTCGCCCGAGCCGCCCAACCGGCTGCGGGAGCGACCCAGCCGTTCGGCGGCGCCGTCGCCGCGGTGCCCGCGGCGCCCGGCGCCGAGCCGCCGGCGGCCAGGCCGCCGGCCGTGATTGACACGACTGAGCCGCTGGTCGAGCGCCCCTCGCGCACTGGGCCGGCGCCGGAAGCGCCAGCCGCCTCGGCCGCGCTGCCGCAGGCGGCGCCGGTCGAGGCGCCATGTCCGTGGGGCTCCTGCGAGGACTGGGAGGCGCTGGCGCGGTGGATCGATACCGAGGTCGTCCCCATCCCGAGCGGCCGGCGCGAGCCCCTGCCGTTCGGCCGCGGCGGCCCACCGGACCCCGGCGCGATTTCGCGGTTCCGCGAGCCGCTACCGTCCGTCCCGGTTTGGAACCCACCGGGCAAGAAGCGCGTCGGGCTGCAGGCCGGCCATTGGGAGACCTACAACGCACCGGATGAGCTGGCCTCGCTCCGGTCAAACCCCGGCTCGTCTGGTGGCGGCAAAGCGGAATGGGAGGTCGTGCTCGAGATCGCCCGGCGGGCTGCTCGGCTCCTGGAAGACGCGGGCGTCGAGGTCGACGTGCTCCCGACGACAATTCCGCCGCGGTATCGCGCGCACGCATTCGTGTCGATCCACGGCGATGGCGACGTGCGGGGCGTGCTGAACGGCTACAAGCTCTGCGGCCCGAGCTTTTCCGCGATCCCAATCGTCGATGGAACCTTTGAGGCCGCGATGTACGACGAATACGGCCGGGTCACCGGCATGCCTCGCGACGACCTTCACATCACCGGCCGGATGCGCTTCTACTACGCGTTCAATTCGCGCCGGTACGCGCACGCCGTCGCGCCCGGCGTGCCGCAGCAAATCGTCGAGGCGGGGTTCATGACGAGCCCGATCGACCGCGCGATCATGATCGGCACGCCAGACCTGCCCGCCCGCGGCATCGCCGCCGGCATTCTCAGGTTCCTGGCGCTGGACCTGAGATAGTGCCCCATGCTCTCGCCGCCACCAGCCAGGGGAGGGCCGGGGAGGGGGCGAGCCTGACTCCCGCCCCCTGTTAGGGGGCGGGTAGGGGTGGGGGAGGACTGCTCCGAGGGGCAGCCCGCCGCCCGGGCGTCCCCCTCACCCGGCCTGCGGCCCACCTCTCCCGGTGGGAGAGGTGGGAGATGTCCTCACCGCGCGGCGGGCAATCACGCCCCGCGGGAATGGTTGGGCCGCGTGCAACGGCCGGCGCGCAGGTGCAGCCACCCTTCACCGCCGGCCGTTCAGGTTATTCGCCGCTCGCTGGCGGGCCTCGCTTCGGGCGCAGCGCTCCCGTCCATCCTCGGTGAGGACGGGGCTAGCGGAACACTCGGGCGAGGTCTTTGACCAGCTCGGCCTTCTGCATTGGGCAGAGGTCACGCACCGCCAGCTCACGAACGCGTCGGTTCTGGGCTTCCTTGTCCACGTGCTGCTGGATGAGCGAGATCGCATGCTGAACTGCGTCTCGTTCCGCACCGACGGCAAAGGTGGTCTCGGTCGTCTCGCTCTGCTCGGCCTGGGCCGGCCGATCCAGGATCGCGACAGCTCTCCTCCAAAAATCGAACATCGGTCATCCTCCGTGAGTTGGTTGCGGGACATCGCCGCCCTGGCTTAACCAGCAAGTCGTATGCCGCCGGGGCGGTCGCAGGCTCGGTTGTGACGGCCCCAATCGGTGGTACCATCCCTGTTGGCATCGCCACGCGCCGCGTGTTCCTGTGTTCCACCGATCGATCCGGAGGACCTCCATGCAGACCGCCCGCCGCACAACGTCGACCGGCAAGCCCGCCGGCTACCCGGACCTTCGCCAGCACATCGCAACGCTGGAACAGAAGGGCTTGCTGTACCGGATTACCGAGCCGGTGGATAAGGACGCGGAGCTGCATCCCCTGGTCCGCTGGCAGTTCCGCGGCGGTATTCCGGAGCGCGACCGGAAGGCATTCTTGTTCGAGAACGTGGTCGACGGCCATGGCAAGCGGTACGACTTCCCGGTGATTGTCGGCGCCCTGGCGGCGTCACCGGAGATCTACGCAACCGGCCTACGGGCCACCGTGGACGAAGTCCCGGCCCGTTGGGCGAAGGCGCGGACAAGCCCGATCCCGCCGGTCAGCGTCGATGGCGGCCCGGTCCACGAGAACGTTCTGGTGGGCGAGGACCTTGACAGGTTTGGCGGCCTGACGGCCCTGCCGGTGCCGATCTCGACGCCCGGCTTCGACAACGGCCCGTACCTGACGGCCGGCCACTTCATCAGCATCTCGCCGGCAACCGGCGAGCGGAACGTCGGCAACTACCGCGGCATGATCAAGGGACCGAAGAAGCTGGCGGTCTTCCCGAACGGACCGTCGAAGGGCCTCTGGCGGCACTGGGACGAGGCGTACGAGAAGGGTGAGAAGCTCCCCTGCGCGGTCGTCGTCGGCTGTACGCCCGCTTTTTCGTACACTGCTGTCCAGCAGATCCCGCACGGCATGGACGAGATCGCCGTTGCCGGCGGCCTCGCTGGCGAGCCGATCCAGCTCGTCAAGTGCGTCACTATCCCGCTCGCGGTCCCGGCCGAGGCGGAGCTGGTGATCGAAGGCTACGTGAATATGGAGGTCCTCGAGCCGGAGGGGCCGTACGGTGAGTCGCACGGCTACGTACACCCGCGCACGCTGGCGCCGTTCATCGACGTCACCGCCATTACGTTCCGCAATGGCATGATCTTCAGCTCGATGATCAGCCAGGTGACACCGTCCGAAAGCTCGGTCGTCAAGAAAGTCGGCTACGAGGTGCTCTTTCTCAACCACCTGAAGGACTACCTGGGCATCAAGCCGGTCAAGCGAGTCTACAT
>JADLBT010000015.1 GCA_020847555.1 Gemmataceae bacterium | reverse complement strand
TTTCAAGACCGTGGGCCAGATCCCCAGCACCTGACCCACGGGACGCCACCCGTGGGCCTTGTACATCACTGCCCTTGATCCTGCACCAGGCAGGCGGACAAAACCCGACGAGCCGGAAGCGTAAGCGACGGAACATCCAACAGGATTGTCGCTTACGCTTCCAGCTCGTCGGGTGCGGCACACGCGACACTGCAATTTGCGGACCGAATTTGTCTGCGAGTCTCGAATCGATCGCGAATTATTCGGTTTCCGTAAGAATACGGATATACTCCTCCGATAATCTCATGTAGCTTACAAACAGCGGCCAGGGGAACTGCAACGAGGCCGCTTACCGATGTCCCGCCGTTTGGTATTGGTCAGGTGGTTGGGCGACACCTCGATCAGGCCAGCGGCGGGGCACTTTTTTTCCGGGCCGATCACTTCTTCTCCGGCCGCGGTGCCAGTTTCCCCGCCATCAGGTCAGGAAGCACGGCCTGAATGGTTTCGGACGGTATCGCATAGGTTTCCGGTCGCCCGGCGCGGGAGATGTTCACCCCGACCACGTTGCCGGCGAGATCGACCAGCGGCCCCCCGAGGTTGGGCGCTTCCAGGACGGTGTCGTGCTGGAGGATCACCGGGAACCCGCCGCGGCGTTTGCTGAGTTTGCTCCCCAGGTTGTTCTGGAAGTCGCCGCGCGACAGGCCGCCGGCCGGACGCTTGCCCAGCGTCGCCTTGAGATCCATCTCCTCGTCTCCGCGCTTGACCCGCAGCGTTATCGCATCGTTGGGCTTGTAGCGGCCAATCGTGCGGATCAGCGTCTCGGCGTCGGGCGTCGGCTTGCCGGAGACGGACAGGATCACGTCATCCACCTTCAGGCCGGCCTTTGCCGCGGCACTCTTGGGTTGCACCTCGCCGATCACGGCCCCCAGTTCGGTTTCCGCCAGGCCGATCCCCAGGAACCCGCCGCCGCTCGTACCGGGCGGTGGCGGCACCTTGGCGTTGGGGATGTGGCGCGTCGCGACGCTGACGACGCCCACCGCTATCGGCGCAGTGCCCATGCCAGGGCTTGCGACCCAGTTGCCGACCGCCGCCGTCTTGCTGTTCTCCCACTTCACCGGCGTCAGGTTGTTGGCCGCGACCTTGAGCAGCGCCAGGCCGTGCGATTCGTGAACGCCGATCAGTTCGGCTTTGAGGGTTTCGCCAGTCCGGGTCTTCACGGTGATGTCGCCTTCCAGATCGCTCGCCTGTGTGAGGATGAACCCGTTGGCGCCGACAACCACGCCCAGGGCCGTGTCCTTACCGTTGCACTGCACGCGCACGGTACTCTTCGCCGCCTGCGCGACCGAGTCGCGGAAGGCGTTGCGGAACTTCTCGCTGCTCTTGATCTCCACGCCGTTGGTTCCGCCCCCGGTTCCGCCCCGCTGGGCGTGGGCGGCAGCCTGCCAGAACAGGCACGCGGTGACGGCCAGGAAGGCGGCCGAGCGGGAGAGGAGTCGGCGGCGGATCGGATAACGCGAAAGAACCATGACCAGGATGCTCCGGGGAGGGGAGGATCGGGATTGATTTCAAGACCCCGGACCGCGGCCCGAGGTTCTGCGGATGAGCTTGGAGCTATGGACAAAACGCCGTGGCGACCATTCGGTCCGAGCCCGCGCTGACACGACGGGCTCGGACAGGAGTTTGGTCCGCTACCTCCTAGCCGGGTCGCTTGCCGATGACGATTTTCAGATTGACGGTCTGGTCGCCGCGGCGCACCTCCAGGGCGAGTTCCTCGTTCGGCCGACGGCTCTGCACCAGGTTGCGGAGGTCGTCGAACGCGCCGATCCGCCGGCCGGCGCAGCGGAGTACCACGTCGCCCACCCTTACTCCGGCCTTCTCCGCGGGCGAACCGGCCATCACCCTGGTGATCTTGCACTCGTCGCTGTCGAGATCCCCCTCGACGCCGAGGTACGGGGTGTTCCGCCGGGTCGGCTGGCCGAACAGCGAGCCGCCCCACGACTCACCCTTGGCGAGCCGGTCCCAGGTGTCGCGGTATGTATCGACGGGGACGTGAACGTTCGCCGTGATCGGCCCGCCGATGCGGCTGTGGATGCCGATCACGCGACCGTGCATGTCGAACAGCGGGCCGCCCGAGTCGCCGCCGACGAGCGTGCAGTCGGTCCGAATCGCCGACTTGCCCAGGTCGAGGATGCGGCCAACGCGGACGACCGGACTGCGGCCGGTCCTGTACCCGCCGGGGTGGCCGATCGCGATGCACCACGCGCCCTTCTTGACCTCACTCGACTTGCCCAGGTCCACGAACGGGAACCGGCCCTCGACGGTGATCTTGACCATCCCGCTGTCGATACCGCGGTTGGCGCCGAGCGTCTTGCCCTTGAGTTTGCGCCCGTCGGGCATGGTGATGGTGGCGTCCTTGCCCGGCTGACCGGAGACGTGGCCGGCGGTCAGGACGTACCCGTCCGCGCTGACGATCACCCCGCTGCCCTGCCCCTGGCCGATGCGGACGTTGACGACTGCGGGCGTGACCCGGGCGAGAACCTGTTTGACGTGGCTCTCGATCGCCCTGAGATCCGCGACCGACTCCGGAACGGCCTTGTCGAAGACCGGCGGCAGCGGCTGCAGGTCGCGCTCCTTCGGTTCGGGAGCCTGGGAGGTATCACCAGCCGCATACAATGCCAGGGGACCGACCAGCCAGAGCGCCACGAACAGGGTGCCCAGCCTCGACGGAAAAAGACGGTTGCTCGGCAACATCTGCACGTTCCTCAGATGACGAACAGAGAACACGGGTCGCCGGGGTGGTGGTTCCGGCAGAGGTTTAAACCCGGTCCGGTGGAGGGAGGTATCGCGTTGTCTCATGCATGGTCCGGGAAAGGATGTCCGATTTGCCTTCCTCCCCTCCTCCCTCGTGGGGGAGGGGAGATAGAACCGGACAGAATCAACCGGACGGTAAATCAGGCCGTCGGGCGAGCCCGCGCTGTGTGAGGGCAGACGAACGCGGAGGGGCGGCCTAACCAATTTAGTATAACCCGCCCGGAACCCGGTTCAACGGAGAAACTGGCTACCATTCGAGGACGCGGCCGGCGCCAGCGGCAAGAGCCGCCTGGTAAACCCGGGCCGCAACGGCGATGTCTTCAATGCCGATGCCCAGGGACTTGAACAGGGTGACGTCCTGCGGGTGGGCGCGGCCGGTGTAGCGGCCGACGATGACCTGGCCGAGTTCGTGAACGTCGGCCCAGTGGATCGACCCGTCCTCGAGTGCCTGGACGAAGTCGCCAGCCTCCAGCCGGGCCTGGTCCTTGCTATCGACGACGATCGACTCGCACCGGCGCACGGTGACGGTATCGACCTCGGCCTTGCCGAGGAAGTTGGAGCCGATGACGTTGAGATGGGTGCCCTCGGCGATCCAGTTGCCGTTGAGAACCGGCTCGCGGCTGGTGGTGGCGGTGATGACGATGTCCTTGTCCTGGGCGGCCATCTCGGGACGCGGGACAGGCTCGATGTCGCACCCGCACAGCGGGGCCATCTCCTGGGCGAACCGGCGCCGGTTCGCCTCGTTGGGGGAGTAAACCTGGATGCGGCGGATCTTGCGGACCTTGCAGACGGCAAGGATCTTGGTGCGTGCCTGCTTGCCCGACCCGAACAGCCCAACCTCGGCCGAGTCCGGGCGGGCCATGTACTGCGTCGCCACCCCGGTGGCGGCCCCGGTGCGGACCTGCCCGAGATAATCGGCCTGGATGAGGGCGAGGGGGGCGCCGGTCTTGCCGTCGTAAAGGGTGATGTGAAAGTGGGTGCCCTTGCGGCTGGTGGTGTACGCCTTGAAGCCGAGCACGCCGAGCGTCTTGGCGGCGGCCGACAGGACGTGGAGCATGGCGTGATCGGTCTGGGCGCGCGAGCGCGGGATGTTGACCGCCTCGTCCAGGGCGAGCTTGCGCAGCCCCGCCTCGACCGCCTCGAGCGCCATCTCCACGGTCAGGAACTGGCGCACGTCGTCTTCGGATAGCAGGAGCACGGGCATGGCACCCTCCCGGCGGTCGGCGGTCAGCGGTCGGCGCCGTATCGCGCCCGTCTGTTCTGCACTTGCTGACCGCCGACCGCCGACCGCCGACCACTACTTCAGCAACTGTTCTAGCCGGTCCAGCCCTCCGTTCAACTGCTCGCGGCTGGCGGCGAAGGAGAGCCGGACATACCCCTCGGCGCCGAACGCCGACCCCGGCACGAGGTTGACGTGGGCGGCGTCCAGGGCGGCGGCGCAGAACCCGGTCGAGTCCGCGACCGGCCGACCGCCGAGAGTGCGGCCGAAGTGGCTCGACACGTCGAAGAAGGCGTAAAACGCGCCGGCGGCGACCGGGCACCGCAGCCCGGGCATGGCGCAGAGGCGTTGGCGGACCAGCGTGGCGCGGGCCTCGAACTCGCGGCGCATCTTCTCGACACACTCCTGGTCGCCTTCCAGCGCGGCGACGGCAGCGTACTGGCTGACGCTGGGCGGGTTGCCCGTCTCCTGGCTCTGGACGTTGCTCATCGCCTTGACCAGGTGCGCCGGGCCGACCGCCCAGCCGATCCGCCAGCCGGTCATGGCATAGGTCTTGCTCACCCCGCTCACCGTGACGGTCCGCTCCGCCAGCCCCGGGCGCAGAGTGGCGAAACAGGTGGCCCGGGCGTCCCCGTAGACCAGTTTCTCGTAGATCTCGTCGCTGAGGACGGTCACGTCGGTGTCGAGCAGGACGTCGGCGAGCGCCTCGAGTTCCTGGCGGGTGTAGACGCTGCCGGTCGGGTTGCTGGGCGAGTTGAGCATCAGCAACCGGGTGCGCGAGGTGATGGCCCGGCGCAGCTGGTCGGGCGTCATCTTGAACCCGCTTTCGAGGGTGGTCGGAACGAGGGTGTACGTCGCCCCGGTCATCTGCACGAGGTCGCTGTAGCTCACCCCGTAGGGGGCCGGGATCACGACATCGTCGCCGGGGTTGAGGATCGCCGCCAGGACGTTGTGAATCGAATGCTTGGCGCCGTTGGAGATGATGACCTGGTCCTGGCTGACCTGCAGGCCGTAGGTCTTCTGGTAGAAGCGGGCGACGGCCCCTCGCAGTTCGATGACGCCGGACGCCGGGGTGTAGCGGGTGTGGCCGTCCTGCACGGCCTTGGCGGCGGCGCGGCAGATGTGCTCGGGGGTGTTGAAGTCGGGCTCGCCGAGGCTGAAGTCATACACATGGATCCCCTCGGCCCTGAGCTGGCGGGCGCGGGCGCCCGCGGCCAGAGTGGCGGACGGCTGGACGGAAGAGGCCATTGTCGAGATCGGGATCTTCACGGCGGCATCCTTCTGCAGCACAGGTTGACGGCACTCCGGCCCAGGGGAGCGGGTCGCGGCAGGCACGGGTTCGCGCAGGGCTCAGGGGGTTAGCATACACAAAAAGCCGAGGGGGATCAGCGGGATTTCATCGGGCCAGCACCGCCGGAGGAGGCGGGCGCCCGACCTGTATCGGCGCTGCCGCTGGTCGGGCGTCCGCCTCCTGGGAAGATGCAGGTGCCACCTCGTCGAGAGTCAGAACAGGACCGGCTTGCCGAGCTTGCGGCGAATCACGCTGAACTGGCCGGCGTGCATCAGGACGTGGTTGGACGCGAGGAGCAGGAGCGCCCCGAGCGTCGGCGCGAGTTTCGCCATGCGGCCCTGGTTCGGCCTGTCCAGGTCCGCGTCTGTGAGCTTGTCGAGGGCGTCCAGGGTAGCGCTGCGGGCGCGCGCGAACAGATCGAGGTATTCGGCCCTGGTGAGGTAACCCTCCGTCGAGTCGCTGGCGGCTTTGTCCGCACCGTGCCGCTCGGCGAAGCCGGCCGGGAGGGCGGGATAGGCGGCGCCCGGGAGCATCGACCGGAGGAGGTCGCCCTCCGCGTCGATCAGGTGGCCGAGTTGCCACGCGGCGTGGTTGGCCCCGGCGCACGGCCGCACCAGCAGGTCCGCGTCGGAGAGGTCCGAAACGTACCAGCCCAGCAGATTCCGCGTCTCGGTCAACGCGGTCCGAATCGCTTCCTTACCGTTCATGGTTCCTCCGGATGGAAAGACAGGCTTGCCACGGTGGCGCCTCGGCGCCTTGCCGCGGCCGTCCGACCAACCCGTCACTGGCGCTCTGGACTGGTCGGACGACGCCAGTTCCCTGCACCTCGACCCTATCCGCGGCGCGGAGAGCGCGCTGTGAGGGCCGAGTGCTGGACCAGGGGGACGGGCCGGTACGCCGGCGCCGTCGAGCCCTGGCGGGGCTTTCGGCCAGGGCGCCCGGGGGTGGGGGCGAACTCCTTCTCAATCATCTCGAGCAGGCGCGGCGGCGCCTTGCCCGGATCCTTCGTCCGCTCCTTGAGGCGCTCCGACAGATCCGGCGCGACGTTCGACCGCTTCAGGAAAAGCAGTGCGAAGCAGGTGTCAGCTTCAGGAGCGGTCTTTGTGTACTCCCCTCCCGACCAACTTCCGTCGCCCCCCTGGTGCGCCAGCAAGATTTCCGCGCCCCAACGATACCAATCCTTGCCTCCGATTGTCTTGAGGCCGTACACGACCGCCATGCGCTCAAGCGTCCAGAGAAGGTAGTAGACTTTTCCGGGCTTGTCGAGCTTCGGCACCCGGGCGGCGTCCCCGGTCGGCTCGCCGATGACGGCGCCGAGGGCGAGGAACCCCCGCGTGACCGTCTCGTCCTTGGCGAGGTCGCGCTTCGGCGCCCTCGGGTTGTCGGCATTGACGGCGTGGGCGAGGGCCATGCCGA
>JADLBT010000014.1 GCA_020847555.1 Gemmataceae bacterium | reverse complement strand
GCCCACGTCGGCGGTCGAGACGCGCCGCAGCCGCACCGCGAGGTCATCCCCGGCCGACGGGACGGCCAGCAGCCGGCCGCGCCCGTCGAGGGCCTGCCCCGGCGTCACCAGCAGGCCCGGGCTGCCGGCCGTCGCGGACACGCGCAGCCCGTCCACGAAGCCGCCGCCGCGCAGGGCCGCCGCCTGGAGGTGCCCGTACGGCAGCAGGAACCGCCAGAGGTCGCGCTGCGCCTCCACGTGGGTCACGAAGCCGGAGGCCGTCCCCGGCCCCTCCGGCAGGTCGCTGTGCCGGCTGCGCTGTATCGGACTGGTCACCGCACTCTCCCTGATGTGGCGTGGGGGCACCTTATGCGCGGAGCCTGGAGTCGGTCACCGGAACTGCCGCCGGGCGCAGCGTCACGGCCTCTCGGGACACCAGCAGCTCTTCGAGCACCTGGATCGCCCCGCTGATCCGCAGGAGCGTCCCGTGAAGCTCCTCACGGCGCTGCTCCAGCAGGTGCACCTGCTCCTGCCCGGCCTCGTACTCCCCCCGCAGCTCGGCGAGGCGTTCCCGCATCCGGTCTTCCACGTGCGCTCCTTTCGGTCGACCGCCGCCCCCTCGCACGCGTCGGTGCGGGGCGCGGCGGTCTAGATGTTGTCGGCGTAGTCGAAGGCGTAGAACAGGCTGGTGTGGGCTGGCATCTCACGCGTGACGATCTCGGTGATAGTGCGGAGTTGTTGTCGCCGCGTCTTGCCGGTGCCGTCTGGTGTCAGTGGGAAGTGCACGACCAGCCCGAACGCATGCGGCTCCGCGCGCCACTCTCGGGGGGTGAAGTACGTCCCGGCAGGCGCGCTCTCCCCGGCGTCTGCGATATAGAGCGTGGGGCCGACGGCGATAGCGTCCGTAGGGTGGACGAGTTGCCCGTTTTCAGCTACCTGCGCCACCGTCGCCGGGGCTGTTCGGAGGTCCACGCGATGGACGGACGCCGGTTCGCTGCGGTGGCGCAGGTACGCGTCGCCGCCCAGGCTAGCATCATTCGGGTCGACGTTCACGGCGTGCGGCTTCAATCCGAGGTCCACCACCGTCACGACGTGCGGCTCGGTTTCGACCAGCGCCACCGGTGCAACCAGCGGGTTGCCGGGCGAGTCGATCGCCAGGCGCTCCTGCCGCCAGGAGCTGCCACCCCTGGTGATGTGGATGAGGCCGCCGGGACTCGCATCCGACTGGCGACCGCCCTCGCCGACGAGGACGCTGCCGTCCGCCAGGAGGGCCAGCGACAGCGGTTCACAGTCTGGCGGCAGGAGGTTCGACGGGAAGCTCGGGCGCAGGGCGGCCGGGAGGTTCGGGGGCGAAAAACGCAGCAGCCGCGCGGCGGCCGGCTCGCCCGCCGGGATCGAGCCGCCGCGATCGAGAATGACGAGGCGCCGGTCCGGATCCAGGTCCATGGCGACCGGCCAGCGCGTGCCCTCCACCACGTCGATCCTCGTGACGACGTTCAGGTCCGAGAGCGCCACCTGCAGCACGAAGCCCACATCGGCGCCAGCGTTGTCCCGGCGGTCCAGGATATACAGCGTGCCGGGCGGCGCAGGATCAACCACCAGCGCCATCGGGTTTTCGAGCCGGACGGATTCGCCGCTCGCCATCCTCAAAGCGATGCGCTGAGGGTCGGCGGTCGTCACGGTGCCAAGGCTGGGGAAGCGCCAGATACCGGCCTCGATCTTCGGGGGCGTGACCGCCGACGAGGAGCCAGACGTGGAGCCGGGATCGAGCCATCTGCCGACCGCGCCGAGATCACCCAGGAACAGCGCCCCGTCCGGCGCCAGCGCCAGGCAGCGCGGATGCACCGGAGCCGCGCGGGTGACCGTGAGCTGCTGCTCATCACGTCCCGTGCTGGTGCGGACCCGTGTGAAGTACGTGCCCGGGTTGCGCGACACCACGCTAACAGGCTGTCCGCCCGCCTCACTGCTGAGGCCGAGCGACCACAGACGGCAGCCGTCGTCCACGACCACGCGCGGGCGCGGCGTGCCGCCCGTGTACAGGTCGATGAGCCGCGTCAGGCCCTCCTTGAGGCCACGCAAGCGATAGATCTGGGCGATCTCCGCCGTCACTTTCCGCCGCTGGTGCACGTCCCAGAGCGGCTGCCGCCCGCCATCGGCCACCGGGTGCGTCGGGAACTCCAGCGCCACCCAGCTTGCCAGCCACGGGAGAAACGCCTCGGGCGTGCGCCAGGGGTCGAACAGCTCGTGCACCCGGTCGATGGTGGCGGTGAGGGGCTCGTGCGACAGGCCCGGCCGTCCCAGTGTCGGCAGGTCCGCGCCGTCGTCCAGCCCGGTCAGCAGCGTCTCGAAGATGCACAGGAGCTGCCCGAGGGGCAAGTCACCGCTCTCATCCTCCCAGAGGACTGGGGGCAGGTACCGGACGTAACTGCTGCGCTGCGGCATGGCGGTGCGAATCCCTCTGCTACTGTGCTACTGCTGCTCGAAGTCCGCCGTGATAGCGTGGGCGGGCGCGGAGCAGACTAACTCGTAATCCTCCACGCGCACGGACGCCTGTCCCTGGTCCAACTCGTCGGGGCGGTGTTCGCCCGGCCGGACAGCCGCCTCGTTCGGGAGGTGCTCCAGGTAGTCCGGCAGCAGGGCTGACACCTTCAGGTCGCTGATGTAGCCGATGTCCGCGCGCGGCATCAGCACCCGGAACAGGCCTGCGGTGTGGACCCGCTGCCCCACGAGCCACCCGTTCCCGTCCGCGCCGCCGGTGAGCGGGTGCAGGTAGGCCGTCGCCCGCGCCGCAAGCTCGCGCTCCAGTGTCACCCGGTCGATCCCCGCGTCGGCCTCCCTGCCGAACAGGGTGACGGTAACGGCGACCTGAATTGGCAGGTACCGTGGCCCGCGCACCGCCAGGTCGGCGGTCAAATCGCGGCGGCGGTCCAGGTACGCGCGGACTTCGCGTAGCAGATCGTCGCTCGGGCGGGGGCGCGCGGGGTCCGCGCCGGTCCGGGGCACGACGATGACGGTGACTTTG
>JADLBT010000013.1 GCA_020847555.1 Gemmataceae bacterium | reverse complement strand
TGAGGCCGGTCAGCTGGCGAAAGGCGTCAGGGGTGCGCTTCAAGCGGTCGCTGTGGCTCATCCTGCCATCCTACTGCCTGGACGTTCTATTGTGCAGCGAGTCTATTGCCGCGCAACCAGGAACGAGAATAGCCGGGGGGTGTTGGCGCATCACCCCGGCGGCCCAGCCGCTTCGAGAATTTTGCTGAATTTCTCATGAGTTCTTCGGCTGCCCGGTGGTACGATAAGCGTTGCACTACCTGCTCCGGTCGGGGCGGCCGGGTCCGGTTGATGAGAATCCCCAGGACCGCTCGCTCGGGTTCCCGCCCTCATGTGCGGCCGGAGTGGCCAGGAACGGCACCGGCGCGCCAACGAATGGATGCGCTAATCGTTCCCAGGAACGTCCCGGGCGAGGGGCCGCTGTGTCGCATCCCCAGGAACAGGAGCTGATTCGTCGAGCTCAGGACGGCGACCGGGATGCGTTTGCGGACCTGACCGGGTGTTACTGGGGCCGCCTCTACCGCTGGCTGCACGGGATGACTCGCAACTCCCACGCAGCCGAGGATCTGACGCAGGACGTGTTGCTCAAGGCGTGGGCCAACCTGAAATCCTTTCAGGTCGGAACCCATTTCCGCGCGTGGCTGTTCCGCATTGCCGGCAACTGTTACCTCGACAGCCGGCGCGGACCGCGCGGTGCCCCATGCCGGGAACTGCCGGAAACCCTGGCCACCCGGGAGCCCGACCCGGTGACAACGCTCCTCAGCCAGGAGACCGTCATGTTGATCTGGGCGGCCCTGGCCCAGCTGCCGGTAACGTTCCGAGCCCCCTTCCTGCTGCGAGTCCAGGAAGAGCTGTCGTTCCAGGAGATTGCCCAGGTTCTGGACCTGACGGAAGAGACGGCCCGCTGGCGCGTCTTCAAGGCTCGCCGCCTGCTCCTGCGCCGCCTGGACGGAACCCTCGACAGAAAGAACTAGCGGTCCATCACAGCGGATTGGCTTACAGGCCGCGCGCTGGCGTGCGGCTGGTGAGCCACCAACTTTAGGACCAGGAGGCGGGGATTTCCAGCGCCCCCGGTCCGACCGTACGCACCATGACGTGTAAACAAACGCGCGCCTGGTTGATCGAAACCGACGGACCGGAGCGTCCGCCGGTCGAGGTCAGGCACCACCTGAGAGCCTGCCCGAAGTGCCGGCGCTACCGGCGCCGGCTGGCGTCCCTGCACGCGGAGGTCCGCCGGGCGCCGGTCCCGGTCATGGGGCCGGAGACGCGGGTCGCCCTGCTCGCCCGCCTCCAGCAAGACCCGGCCGGTCCGACCAGCCGTGAGGCGAATCCGGCAGCACAGTCGGCGCCGCCGGCGCCCACGGGGTCGCGCCGGCTGGCGTGGATACTCCGGGCGGCCGCGGTCCTCGCGATCGCCGCCGGGTGCTGGTGGCTCCTGTCTGTGAACCGGCACCCGGACGAGTCGGCCCCGCGGGTCGAGGGTCCGACGGCGGAGGTGGACGTGCTCGCCCGCCTGGTCGAAAAGCACCTTCAGCTGGCCGAGGGGTGCGCGCCGGCCGAACGGCTGCGGATCCTGGCCGACATGGCGGACGATCTGCGCGCCGAATCGTTCCGTCTGGCGCTGCGGGTCCGCCGCGCCGGCGATCAGACCTTGCCCGTCGTCGCGGAATTGTACCGCCAGCTCATCCGCGACGGCGTGGTGGCGCGTGCCCGGCGGCTGCCGGCCGCCGAGCGGCGGGAAGTGCTGGCACCCGTGCTGGCGGGCCTGCGCCGGGCCGAGGAGGAGGCCCGAAAGGTCGCCCGGGGCCGCCCCGTCGAGGTGGCGGCCCCGTTGCAGGAACTGGCGAGTGCGGCGCGCGATGCCCGGTCCCAGCTGGCCGCCTTGCTGAAGGGAAAGGCGCTGTGAAAGCCTCGCTGCTGACCCTGTGGCTCGGTTCGCTCGCGGCCTGCGCCGTCCTCCTCCACCCGCTGGAGGACGGCCCGTTCGGGGCCGACGCCGACCCGACCGAGGCCGACCTGCTCGCGACCGTCGTGGCGCGCAGCCTCCGCCTGGCCGAGGAGGAGGATCCGCTCCGCCGCGCCGACCACTGCAACGAGGTGGCCGACCACTTCGCCGAGGCCGTGGCGGTGGCGTCGGCCCAGGGGGACGCCGCGCGAGCGGAACGGCTGGGCACTCACCTGAGCCACCTCCTCCACCGCGGCGTGGCGGGAAACGTGAAGCAGCTGGAGCCGGAGAAGCTCGATTCGCGCCGGCTGGCTCAGTGGCGTGGCGTGCAGGCCCGGGCCCATCTGATCGGCACAACTCTGGAGAAAGGGCTGGCGAAGTGTCGGCTCCCTCTCTTGCCAGCGTTCCGCCACTTCCAGGAGCACACGCGCAAGCATTACGAATGGTGGGCGAAGTCCTCGTTGGCCAGGGGGAAGCCGAAGGGGGTGGGCAAGCCGTGGGGACTCCCCTCGATCTGGGACTGGCGCGCGGGCAAGAGCAGGGGGAAGCCCTTCCTCTTCGGCGGGCCGAGGATGGGGCCGCCCGGCAAGCCGCCGTGGCCGTGGGCGCCCTTCCGCCCGGGAGATATGGGCAAGAGCAGGAAGGCCGAGAAGGGAAGGCGGCCCTGACGGGGTTGCCAGCCGCGCGCGCCAGCGAGCGGTGCGACCGCTGGCGCTTTGCAGGCGGCGCGAATCGCGGTAGGATGGCAGCACCCGGACCGCGCGGCTCGTCGTCCGGGGTGGTCACCGGCTGCGGGAGCCTCATGAACACCGCGAACCGTCGTCTCTGCCGTCTGTGCTGCGCTGTCCTGGCCGTCGCCGTCCCGGTTCTGTTCGCCCTGCCGGAAGAAGTTCCCTCTGCCCCGCCGCGCTCCCGAGTCCCGGCGCGGGGCACCTCCCCCCTCTCCCCGGCCCCCCGACTGCTGCTCCAACCGGACGACCTGGCCCGCGCCGCCGCCCAGGCTCCCGCTCCCGTCGCCGCCCTGTACCGCGCCCTGTCCCGCGCCGATCCGAAGGCCAGCCCGCCCTACGAGGAGACGGCCCTCCGCAAGATCGATGCCTTCCTCGCCGCGCCCCCGCAGGATCTGCCTCCGGCCGAGCGCCTGGAGGCGGCCGAACGAGCGCTGGCTGTCGTCCTCCGCTACCACCGCAGCATGCGCCCACGCCCGCTGGGAGCGCTTGCCCCGTCGGCGAACCTCGAAGCGCGACTGCGCGAACGGCTCCTCGACGTGCGCGTCCGGCACCTCCACGCCGTGACGGCGGACGCCCGCCGCGAGGGCGAGTGGAACGCGGCGGTCGCCGCGGCCGATCGGCTGCTGGCGATCTACCCGAACCACTGGGCCGTGCTGGCGGAAGCCGCCCGCACGCGCACCGGCTACGCCGGGTTGCGGCTGCTGAGCGGGGACTACCGGGCTGCCCGGGAACAAATCGAGTGGATCGACGACCACCTTCTGACCGAACCCCGGTTCGCCGATCCACCGACCGTGAACTGGCTCATCCACCCCGGCGCGACCGCCATCCGGGCCGTGCTGACCAGGCGGGCCGAGGCGCTCCGCCGCGCGGCGCGCGGGCTGCCCGACCGCGAGGCCGTCGCCCGCCTGCGCGAGGCGCTGACCGCGTGGCCGCGCCTGCCGGGGCTGTACGACGATTACCTGCGCCGGCAGCACGCCTACTCGGTCCTGTACGTCGGCGTGCGCGCTCTGCCCGAGTTCCTTTCGCCCGGGGCGGCGCGCACCGACGCCGAGCGGCAGGCCGTCGCGCTGCTGTTCGAGGGGCTGGTGCGCGAGAGCTACGACGCGGCAGGGGAGCACTACCGCCCGCAACTGGCGGCGGACCTGCCGGCGGTCGTCCCTGGCGGTCGGCGCGTCTACCTGGACCACCACGCCCGGTGGTCGAACGGCGAGCGCGTCACGTCGGCCGACGTGCGCGACACCGTCCTGCTGCTCAGCCGCCAGGCCGGCGCCGCGCAGACGTGGACCGACCTGGTCCAGCCGCCAGTGCTGGAGGGCGACCCGTTCCGCCTGGACTTCCGCTTCCGTCAGGACGCCCTCGACCCGCTCGCGCCGCTGACGTTCGCGGTGCTGCCGCGGACCTTCAGCGGGTCGTTGCAATCGCCGGCCGATCCGGCGTTCGCGCGCCAGCCGGTCGGCAGCGGGCCGTACCAGTACGCCGGCCGGCGCCTCGACCCGGATACCGGACGGGACTGCGCCGTCTTCACCGCCAACCCACATTATCGCCGCGGCGGCGTCGATCGCCCGTACATCCGCGAGATCCGCTTCTACGTCCCGGCCGACCCGCTGCGCGACCTCCGCGACCCAAAGCGCCCGCTGCACCTGCTCCTCGACCTGCCGACGGCCGGGGTGCGAGCGCTGGAGCAGGCGCGGGTGGGAGAGGTGCGCACTCTGCGCAATCGCCGCGTGTGGTTCCTGGCCATCAATCACGCCGTCCCGGCGCTGGCCGACCAGGACGTGCGCCGCGCCTTCGCCCACGCTCTGGACCGCGATCGGATCCTGACGTACCACTTCCGCGGCGGCGAGCCGGCGCACCGCCTGCTGGGCGTGACCGGGTCGGTGACGGCGCTGGCGACGCTGGACCTGCGCCACGACGTGCGGCCGGAGTTTCACCACCGGCTGAACGGCCCGTTTCCGGCCGGATCGTGGGCCGTCTGTCCGCCGCCGCGCGTGCCCGCGGCCCTGTTCGACCTCGACCGCGCCCGAACGTTCGCGGACAGGGCGAAGGCGAAGGTTCCGTCGGTGAAGCTGACGCTCAAGTACCCCGCGGGCGACTCGGCGACGGCCGACGCCTGCCGGGACATGGCGCGGCAGCTTGGGGAGGTGGGGGCGGGCGCGGGCTGGGCGGTCCACATCGAGCCGGTGGCAGTCCCGGAGCGGGAACTGGCCGACGCACTCGGGCGGCGGGCCTACGAGCTGGCGTACTGGCACCACGACCATGCGAGCGAGGCGTACTGGCTGTGGCCGCTGTTCGACGCGCGGCCGGAGGCGCTGGGGCCGGGTGGATCGAACTACCTGGGCTATCGGGACGCGGCGCTGGAGAGCCTGTTCCGCACGATGATGGGGCAGCAGCATTTCGCGGAGGTGCGCCGGCTGACGCACGAGATCCACGCCCACCTGTACGAGCGCATGCCGCTGATTCCGCTGTGGCAGCTGGACACGCATGTCGCCGTCCACCCGAAACTGCGGCCGGCGCACCTCGATCCGCTGCGCATCTTCGACCGCGTCGAGGAGTGGCGGCTGGAGCCGTGAACGGCTTACCAGCCGGCCCCCAGGAACGAGAGGGAGGAAGCCATGTCAACCGCGGACAC
>JADLBT010000012.1 GCA_020847555.1 Gemmataceae bacterium | reverse complement strand
GACACCTGACTTTTCAGGTCAGCAACCGTCACTTCACGTCAGCGAACGGGGTGGTGAGCGAGTCGCTCTAGAAACGACGCAACCCCCGGTTTCCCAGGGGTTTGGTCATCGTCAGGCAGTGCCTGTCAGTCCTGTTCATCAGCGAGGGCGACGGGACTCGAACCCGCAACCACCGGATCGACAGTCCGGTACTCTAACCAATTGAGCTACGCCCCCAAATGCTCTTACCTCAATCAGTTGTGGCTCGCAGCCACAACTCGCTTCTCTCCATCGTTATTGTACGAAGTCGATAGCTCGTTTCCAGAGTTTTCCTGGACAAACTCGTCCTCACACTCATAGCCTCAACCTTTTCGCCATTGCTGTGAGTTGTTTTAGAGCGCCAGCCTGGCAGCGCCAAGGGTATCCGAAAGCGTCACCGACGAAAAGATGTGCCCACAGCCACCTCGTCCCGTTGCCATCGCTCCTCGCTCGGCCCCCTCCCGACCACCCATCCCTGGCATCACGACGTCGGTCAACAGCAGGTCGATGCGCTCGCCGTGCGCGGAGGCGATTCGCACTGCTTCCGCCCCGTTGGGCACCTCCAGCACCGTGTACATGCACGCCTGCCGGACGATGCCGTAAACGGTCGGCAGCCCCAGCCCCCTCCCCGCCTCCTTGGTCGTGAAGATCAGCAGCACCTGGGCGATCTGCCCGGGGTCGGCCTGGACACCCCCGGGTTCGGGTCGGCCCGGCTGATCAACTCGACGTCCGAGAGGACGTACTCGGCGCCCGCGAGGACGCCGTTGGGGCGGCGGGCCGTGACCGGACGGACGCCGGTCAGCACGCCTTGCGGGTGCGGCGCGCCGGGGCCGGCGGCGCGGCCTTGACCGGGAACTCACCCAGGCCGAGGCGCTCGTAGAGCCCCACCAGCTGCTCCCGGACGGCGCCCGCCGCGGCGCCGTTCAGCTTCAGCAGCAGGGCACGCGCGAGGCGCAGGATCTCATCGCTCTGCCGACTGTCGTAGGTGCGCAGGAACTCATGAAAAAGGGGGGGAAGCTGGCGGAGGCACCAGAGGGCCGATTGCCGATGGTCCTCGGGGACGTCGGCCGCCGCCAGCAGGCTCTCGATCGTCGTCAATTCCGTCAGCGAATTCGGATTCATGCTCGCTCCTTGGGGGGGAGTAATAATCCTACCGTGATACACCTCGTCGGGGAAGGTGAACTGCTCGCCCACCGCCGGAGTGCCCGCTCGGAGCCTTCTCCGGTAGCGCCCGGCTTCTCCTCAACGCCGGTGCTCCGCGCAGTAGTAGAACGGCCTGGGAAAGACCGGCAGCACGCCCCACAGCCTGTGGAGCCGCCACCTGCGAGCCACGGCTGGGCGGTGGCAGAAACAGCACCTCGCCGTCAGGCCGTCAGCCGCCCGCACCACCTCCCGATACCGCTCGGCGTGGTCGGCGATCTGCTCCGCCCGGACTCCGCGGGCGCGCAGCTCCCGCTCGATGATCTCGACTGCTTCCGGCTCCAGCCCGTCGCGCTGCGCCGTCACCCGATCGAGTAAATCCTCCGTCGTCGCCTTTCTGGCATTTTCCTGCACCTTCGTCGCGTCGAACCGGAACATGGTCCCCTCCTGCCTGTGCTCGATGCCCTCTGTCATTGTGACGCAGCGGCGCCGGTTTGGGAACCAGCGCCGGCCCAGCTGCGTCTGAAAGGATAAGGGGGGGTAGGTGCGCTCGGCGGTTGGTCGGACAGCGCCAGCCACGCGGGGCGTCGAAAAGGTTTGACACGTCCGGAAAAGACGCCCTAAGATAGACCTGTTGCGATCTCCTGCACCTGCTGCCGAAACAACAACTTCACCGCAATCATCACCTGCGAGAGACGACCGTCGCAAGGAGAACAGTCGATGGCCAACGCATTGCCGCATGGTGCGCGCCTGCGCCGCACCGGGATCCTCGGGGCCGCACTGCTGGGCCTGAGCCTGCTGGTCGGCGGCCCGATGACCCCGGCGTTCGGGCAGAAGGGGCGCCAGAAGGCCGACCCGGGGTCCGACCCCAAGGTCTTCAACGACATCATGGTCAGCCCCGGCGGCGGGGCCGACGTCGTCGCGTTCCTCAACGAGCAGATCGCGAAGGGGTGGGCGGCGAACAAGCTCGACCCGTCCGAGCGCTGCACCGACTACGAGTTCATTCGCCGGGCGTCCCTCGACATCATCGGCCGCGTCGCCAGGGTCAGCGAGATCCAGCAGTTCATGACCGACCCGCCGCAGGAGCGGCGCAGTCGCCTCATCGAGCGCCTGCTCGCCAGCGAGGAGTACGCCAATCACTTCGCCAACCTCTGGACGAACCTCCTCCTCACCCGCGGCGGGGCGAAGAAGTACCACGAGCAGATGCACCTGTGGCTGTTCGACCAGTTCGACAGGAAGGACGCCTCGTGGAAGGCCACGGTCACCGCCCTCCTCACCGCTCAGGGCAAGACGAACGACAACCCGGCCGTCAACTTCATCCTGGCCCACATGGGCGAGGCGATCCCGGGGAACGCCAAGGAGAACGGCAGGTACGAGATGGTGCCGGTGACGTCGCGCACCACCCGCCTGTTCATGGGCGTGCGCACCCAGTGTACCCAGTGCCACGACCACCCGTTCAGCGACGAGTGGCGTCAGTCCCACTTCTGGGGCGTCAATGCGTTCTTCCGCCAGGCCGACGCGCCGAAGGGCACCCCGGCTCTGGTCCAGAACCGGAAGATGATGGCGGTCGGCCAGCTGGAACTGGTCGATAACCCGGAGTTCAACAACGAGGGACTCGTCCCCTACGAGCGCCGCAACGGCCTGATCCAGTACAGCAAGGCGGTCTTCCTCGACGGCCGCAAGCCGAACCCGAAGGCTCCGCGGCGGGAGGAGTTGGCCCGCCTCGTCACGACCAGCCCGTACTTTGCCAGGGCGTTCGTCAATCGCGTGTGGGGCCACTTCTTCGGCCGCAGCTTCACCAAGGATGCGGACGACTTCGGCGACCACAGTCCAGTCTCTCACCCGGAGCTGCTCGACACCCTCGCGAAGACGTGGGCGGAGAAGTACAACCACGACCCGCGCGCCCTGGTCCGGTGGATCTGCAACAGCAGGGCATACGGCCTGAGCAGCGTCGCCAACCGGACCAACGACAAGAGCGACGCCGAGCCGTTCTTCAGCCGCGTCCTGCTCAAGGCGCTGACGCCGGAGCAGCTGTTCGAGTCGCTGATGGTGGCGACGGAGGCGAAGGAGGGGCAAACGAAGGACGCGCGCCTGCAAGCGCGCGAGCGGTGGCTGAACCGGCTGATCGTGACCTTCGGAGACGACGAGGGGAACGAGGGCACGTTCTCCGGGACGGTTGTGCAGGCGCTGCTGATGATGAACGGCAAGGAGATCAACGACGCCATCGCGGACCGGCAGAACGGGACGGTCGCGGCCATCCTGAAGAAGCGCGGGGTAACGGCCCGGTCGGCGATGCACGATCTGTACCTGGCCGCCCTGAACCGGCCGCCGAGCGACGCGGAGTACGTCCGCATCCTCAGCCCGCGCGTCATGGACCTGCCGCGTCTCCGCCGGCCGCGCGACGCCGCCTTCTACCACGCGTTCTACCAGGATCTGTTCTGGGCGCTGCTGAACAGCAACGAGTTCATCCTCAACCACTAACCCCCGCTGTTAAAGCCCACGGGTCGCGACCCGTGGGCTTTAACAGCAGGTTCCAACTCCGCCCTTACTGCTGCGGCGGCGCCACGTAGAGGGGCGTCATGTAGTAGGCCCGCACCAGGTCGTCGCTGCGGTAGGTGACCGGGCCGTACATCGCGATCGTGCGGCCGACGTAAGGCTCAAGCGTCTGGCCCGCCTGCGGCATCGCGTACAGCAGCGGCACTCCGCGCTCGTCCTGCAAGACATACAGCTGCCCATCCCGCGTCAGCGCCGTCTTGCGCAGCACCCCCCACGAACTCCACTGTGCCTGTCCCGGCCGCGAGCTGGCCGCTGCGGTCGGGGCGGGCGGGTTGCTCCCGGTCAGCGGCGCCTTCGGCGCCGCGGGCTGGCGGTTCGTCATGGAGGCGGCCTGCCCCGGCGCGTAACCGGCCACGGCCGACGAGTTTCCCGGGTGGCCCGGCTGCGGGGGGGCGGCGGCCTGGCCGCCGAGCAGCTCCAGCAGTTGCCGCTTCTGTGCCGGGTCGAGCCGCATGACGCGCTGCATGAGGTCGTCCTCCCCGGTCCGCGACTGGACGGTGGTGACGGCGGTTCCGACCGGGCCGGCCGGAGCCCGCGCCGCAGCGACCTGCACGCCCGACCCGCCCTGCAGCGCCTGGGCCGGGACGTAGCGCACCTCGCCAGCGGTCGGCTCAATGGTCAGCCAGGAACCGCTGCCGCTCCGGGAAACCTTCGACGTCGGGTCGAGGATGGTGACCTGCGTGCCGCGCTTCACCTTGTCCGTCTCCACGTTCGGCTCGCCCTGGTGCGACAGGCTCCCGGCCATGACCGGGACCGGCGTGTTCGGGTCGGCGCGGACCACGCCGTAGGGCGACTTCTGCTTCTCGACGAAGACGGCGTTGATCCAGCTGAACGATCCGGGCGGGGGCTTGATCTCATACCACCCGGGCGCCCGGGGGTTCTCGCGGAGCACGGTGACGCGCTGGCCCCGGTACATCTTGCCGGTCGGGTAAAACTTCTCGCTCGGCCCGCTGCGCACCTCCACCTCGGGCACGATGATGGTCATCTCGGTGGGCGCCGGCTCCCTGGCTGCGGGCGCTCCGGGCGTGGGCGAGGTGGGCGGCGCGGGCGGGGCCGGCGCCTGGCCCCAGGCGACCAGGGCCGCCGCCAGCATACCGCTCACACCTCCCAGGATCAGCGCGGGCTTCATGGCTGTCCTCCTGTCTGACGGGTCGCGCCGCGCGGGGCGCGCTGCTCCAGCTGTCAGGTCGGCCGCCGGGTACTCATCGCGTGAGCGCCCTCCGTTCGCCGACCCGTCCTGGGCGGTTGTCGCGCCAGGATTTTTCGGCGGGGCGGCTTATAACGCCCGCCGTCCGGAAGGGCAAGCCGAGTGCGCGGACATCGGGGCAAGCCCGGCGGGGCGGGCGGCCCGCGCGGCCCCGGCGGCCGGCGCTGGCCCTGCGGGGGAGGACGTCATAGGGTGTCCGTGTTCCGCGAGGCAACCGACAAACGGAGGGCCGCATGGCCGACTTCACCTACACCGACATCGCCAAGATGATCGACCACTCGCTGCTCCAGCCGACTCTGACCGACGCTGATCTGGAGCAGGGCTGCCAGCTCGCCCGCACCTACGACGTCGCCTCGGTGTGCATCAAGCCGTATGCCCTGTGGCGGGCAGCGGAGATCCTCGCTGGCTCGACAGTGGCGGTCGGGACGACGGTCGGCTTCCCGCACGGCGGACACGTCACCGCCGTCAAGGTCGCCGAGGCCGAGCAGGCGATGGCCGATGGGGCGCGCGAGCTGGACATGGTGGTAAACATCGGCAAGGTGCTCGGCAAGGACTGGCGGTACGTCGCGGCGGACGTGCAGGCGGTGGTCGAGGCGGCCCACCGGCGCGGGGCGCTGGTGAAGGTGATCTTCGAGAACTGCTTCCTGAAGGACGAGCACAAGCAGGAATTGTGCCGCATCTGCGGCGAGGTGCGGGCGGATTTCGTCAAGACCTCGACCGGGTACGGCGACGCCGGGGCGACCGACAACGACCTGAAACTGATGCGCCGCTGTTCTCCCGCCCACGTCCAGGTGAAGGCGGCGGGCGGGGTGCGGACCTACGACCGGCTGCTGGCGGTGCGGGCCCTGGGGGTGACGCGCGTCGGTGCCACGGCGAGCAAGCCGATTCTCGACGAGTGCAGGGTCCGGCTGGGCGGGTGACCCCGCGCAGATTGAACCTCTCCCCCCGGCCCCCCTGGCAGGGGAGGGGGCCGGGGGGAGAGGTTCCCGCCGCGCCGCTCGTCCGGTGCTGTATGATGGCGGGACCATGCGTGTACTCGTCCTGAACGCCGAAGCCCTCAACCTGGCCTACCTCGGCTGCTACGGCAACGAGTGGGTGAACACGCCCACTCTGGACCGGCTGGCCGCCGAGGGCGTCGTGTTCGACCGCCACTTCGGCGACAGCCCCGGCGCCCCGCGAACCGCCTGGACCGGGCGTTACGCCTTCCCCGCCCCTCCCGACGCTCCGCCCGCGCGCCCCGGCCCGGACCTGCCGACCCTCCTCCAGGCCGAGGAGGTGCCGTTCGCCCTCGTCAACGAGGCGAACGCGGCCGGCGAACCGGCGGAAGAGGCGACGCCGCTGGAACGGGTTCTGGTGGGCGCGCTGCGTGCCGTCGAGGGACTGGAGGCGGCGGAGCGCTGGCTGGTCTGGGCGGATCTGCCGGGGCTGCTCCCCCCGTGGGACGTGCCCCGGACCTTCCTCGACCACTACTTCACCGACGAACCGTCCGCGAGGTCCGACCCCGAGGACGAGGAACTGGAACCGCTGACGCCCCTGTCCGCCCCGGCCGTCGGACCAATCGACATCGAGGACATCACGTTGCTGGAGCGCCTGCACTTCACCTACGCGGCGATGGTGACCTACCTCGACAGCGGGCTCGCGCTGCTGTTCGAGGAACTGGGGCGGCGTGGCCTGCTGGAGAACACCACCGTTCTTTTCACCGCCTCTCGCGGACTGCCGATGGGGGAGCACGGCATCTTTGGCGCTTACCGCCCATGGCCGCACGACGAGGTGTTACACCTGCCGCTTGTACTGCGTCTGCCGGGCGCGGCCGAGGCGGGCCTGCACGTCCCCGCCCTGACGCAGCCGGTGGATCTCCTCCCGACCGTGCTGGCGTTGCTCCGCCTGCCGGTCCCGGAGGGACTGCACGGCCACAGCCTGCTGCCGCTCGTCCGCGCCGAGAAGGAGAAGGTGCGCGACTACGCTGTCGCAGGCGTCGAGTTGGGGGAGGCGCTGGAGTGGGCGCTGCGCACCCCGGAATGGGGCCTCATCCTGCCCGAGCGGGTGCCGGCAGGTGACGCCCCGCGCGGCCCACAACTGTACGCGAAGCCGGACGACCGCTGGGAGGTGAACAACGTCGTGCAGCACCACCTGGACCTGGCCGAGGCGCTGGCGAAGGTGGTGCGCGGCTTCGTCGAGGCGACGCGCGCGGCTGGCCCGCTGGTGCCGCCGCCGCTGCCCGAGGAGGAAGAGGGGCCGACCGGGGAAGACGGGGTGGAGGGCGAAGAGCGGCAGCAGGAGCGGGTTGAGCAGTGAGTCCGGGCGGGTTTGCACCCGTGCCGGTCATGTGCTACCATCCCTCCGCTTCCGGCCCCGCCCGCGAGCCTGCCGCAGGCTCGCTGCCTGGCAAAGTGGGCCGCACGGCAAAGGAGTGCCGAACATGATGGGCGCACACGGTCTGACCCTGCTCCTGTCCCTGACCTGCCGGCTCGCCGCCGACCCCTTCCCTTACGCCGCGGCGGAGGCCGAGCAGTCGGTCGAGATCGGCGTCGAGGAGATGCGCGCCCACGTCTACCGGCTAGCATCGAAGGAGTTCCTGGGGCGGCGCGGCCCCGGCGCCGCGCGGGCGTCGCGCCACATCGCCGACGCCTTCCAGCGTCTTGGCCTGCAGCCGGCCTTTGGCGGCTCGTACTTCCAGCCGATCCCGTGGCTCCTCGACGAGGACGACCGCAAGCAGAGCTTCATCGGCCGCAATGTCGCGGCCGTCCTGCCCGGCGCCGACCCGAAGGTTGCCCACGAGTGGATTGTTGTGAGCGCCCACTTCGATCACCTGGGGGTGCGCAACGGCGTCCTCTACCCCGGGGCGGATGACAACGCCAGTGGGGTCGCGATGCTGCTGGAGGTGGCGGAGCGCTTCGCGTTGCAGAAGGAGCGGCCGCGCCGCACGGTGCTGTTCGTCGCGTTCGACCAGGAAGAGGCGGGTCTGCTCGGGTCGCGCCACTTCGCCGCCAACCCGCCGCGGCCGCTGAAGCACCTCAAAACGTTCATGACCGCCGACATGCTCGGCCGGTCGATGGCGAACCTGATGGACGAGTACGTGTTTGCCCTCGGCAGCGAATCGTCGCCGCGGTTGCGCAAGCTGGTCGAGGAGGTGACGCCGGAGAAGGGGCTCAAGGTTGGGCGCGTCGGGGCCGACCTGATCGGGACGCGCAGCGACTACGGGCCGTTCCGCGATCGGCGCATCCCGTTTCTGTTCTTCAGCACCGGCCAGCACCCCGACTACCACCAGCCGAGCGATCTGCCGGACCGGGTCGATTACGTTCGTTTGGCGAGCATCTCGCGCTGGATCGGGGATCTGACGTGGCGCCTCGCCAACGATGCTGACGCACCGACCTGGGACACGACGGCCCCGCCGGACCTGGACGAGGTGCGCACGATTCACGCCCTGGTGACGCGCGTGCTGGAGAACCCGGGTTCATACCCGCTGTCGGAGCGGCAGCGCTCGATGGTGGCCGGGATCGACCGGCGACTTGGGGAAATCGTGGCGCGCGGCGCGTTCACGCGCACCGAGCGCACCTGGCTGATCTGGACGGCGAAGCTGCTATTGGTGTCGGTGTTCTGACGGTGTGCCGCTTGCGGCTGCGCAGACTGCGAAGCCGCAAGCGGCACACGGGAACGGGTTCACTCGAAGAGCAACTCCTGTTCCTCGTCGGTGGGCGAGAGGCGCTTCATCGGCTTGCCGAGGTGCTGGTAGGCGCGCGGCATCGCCAGCCGGCCGCGCGGCGTGCGGACGATGAACTGTTCGCGCAGCAGGTACGGCTCGATCTCGTCGCTCAACGTGTCCGACGGCAGGTTCATCGTCGCGCCGATCGCCTCGACGCCGGTCGGCCCGCCCCCGAACACGCCGATCAGCACTTCCAGGTAGCGCCGGTCCTGCTTGTCGAGTCCCTCGGTATCGACCTCGTCGCGGGCCAGCGCCTCGCGCGCCACCTCGATGGAGACGCGCCCGTCGCCCTCGCTGGCGGCGAACGACCGCGCCCACCACAGGCGCGAGTTGGCGATGCGCGGCGTCCCGCGGCTGCGGCGGGCGATCTCGAGGGCGGCCTCGTCGCTGATCTCGGTCTGCAGCTTGCGGGCGTTGACGCGGACGATCTGCGCCAGTTCCTCGATCGAGTAGAACTCCAGGTGCTCGTGCCGTTTGAAGCGGTCGCGCATCGGCCCGGACAACATGCCGCTGCGCGTCGTCGCGCCGATCACGGTGAAACGCTTCAGCTTCATCGAGATGGTGCGGGCGTTGATGCCCTCGCCGAGCACGATGTCGATACGGAAATCCTCCATTGCCGGGTAGATGAACTCCTCGACGACGCGCGGCATGCGGTGGATCTCGTCGATGAAGAGGAACGAGCCCTCCTCGGCGTTGGTCAGGAACGGCAGCAGGTCGCCGGGCTTCGACAGCGCCGGGCCGCTCGTCATTTGCAGCGGGGTGCCCATCTCGTTCGGCAGGACGTTGGCGAACGTCGTCTTGCCCAGCCCGGGGGGGCCGTCGAAGATGATGTGCGGGACCGCTTCCTTGAGCTTCTTGCAGGCGTTCAGCACGATGCCGAGTCGCTCGACCACCTTCCGCTGGCCGATGACCTCGCGCAGCAGGCGCGGGCGCAGGGCCGCGTCGCGCTCGCGCTCGGGGGTGGGGGCATCGCCCTGGACAATGGTTTCGCGTGCCATGTGTGCTCCGTAGCGGTCAGCAGGCAGGGCAAGTCCACGGGTGGCGTCCCGTGGGTCAAGTCTTCGGCACCCTACCCACGGGACGTTACCCGTGGACCTGCCCTGCCTGCTGCTTCCCTACTTCCCCGATCTGTAGATTTCCGTTAGCAGTTCCTCGACCGATTTGTAAGTCCGGCCGCCCTGCAGCGCCCGGTCGAGACGATCGCGCGCCTCGGCGGGGCTGTGGCCGAGAGTCATCAGCGCCTGGTAGGCGTCCTCGATCAGGTTGCCGTCCACCACCGTCGCCGGCATGCCCTCGACAGCGGCGCCGGGGGGGCCGTTCTCGTTCGGGGCTGCCATCAGGGCGAACTTCGTGACCTTGCGGCGCAGCGCGGCAATGATCTGCTCGGCGGTCGCGGCGCCGATGCCGGGCAGGGTTGTCAGCCACTTGCTGTCCTGGCGCTGGACCGCGTTGGCGATCTCCTTGATCGGTCGCACCAGCGCCTTGAGCGCCTTGCGCGTGCCGACCTTGTCCACCGTGCAGAACAACTCGAAGAAGTCCAGCTCGGCCTCGTGCAGGAACCCGATCAGGCGCGGCACCACGCGACCCTGCATCGGGTTGCCGTCGAGGTATTCGCTGGTGTGCAGCGTCAGCTCGCGGCCGAGCCAACCCTGTACCTGGCGGCGGACGAACTCCGGCACGAGTACCTGGTACTCCAGATACCCGACCTGGAGGCGTATCTCCTCGTCGAGGACGCGGTTGAGCACGCCGGTCATCTTGGTGATCATGGCTCCCTCAGCAGGCACCAAAGCCCACGGGAGGCGCCCCGTGGGTATTCTCCTGGTCTACTGACCGCTGACCGCCGACCGCGGACCGTTCAGGTAGTAGTGGCACAGCGCCGCTGCCAGCGCGTCCGCCACGTCGGCCGGTTCGGGCAGGTGGGCCAGGCCGAGTTCGCGTTGCATGGTCCGCTGCACCTGTTCCTTCGAGGCTCGGCCACTGCCGGTGATCGTCTTCTTGATGCGCGTGGCGGCGTAGCTGAGCACCTCCAGGTTGTGCTGAGCGGCAGCCAGAAACAGCACCCCGCGGGCGTGGCCCATCAAGATGGCGGTTTGCGGGTGCTCGTAGTGGGCGTAAAGTTGCTCCACCGCCGCCACGTCCGGCCGAAACTCCTCCAGCACTTCTACTATACCAGTGTACAGAGAGAATAGACGGGTTGCCATGTCAGCTTTGGTGCGGCCCTCGGTGGAGCGGATGACGCCAGCCTCGCGGACGAGGGGGCGGTTTGGGCCGGCCTCGATGATGGCGTAGCCGGTGACCTGCAGCCCCGGGTCGATACCGAGGACGCGCAGGCCGCGGGCGGGTTCTTTGAGGAGAGATGTGCTCATGCCGACGGCCTCCTTGCGCGGCGCCGGGCGGCTGCTGTCACCCACGCCGCCACAGGGTTCCGCCCGGGCGGTCCTCCAGGGTGATGCCCAGTTGCCCGAGACGCTGCCGGACCTGGTCGCCCAGGGCGAAATTCTTCGCCTTGCGCGCCTCCGCACGCAGGTCGATCAGCAGTTGCACCAGCCCACCAACAAGCTGGTCGTCGCCGCCCGGCGCGGCCTTCGGCGCCTCGGCAAACAGGCCCAGGATCTGGCTCAGCTCACGCAGCACGATCACCCCGCGCTCGAAGCTCCGCACATCCTGAGCCGCCGGTTTGCCGCCCTCCAGCTGGCGCGTATCGGCAAAGCGGTTCAGGGCAGTGAGTAACTCGTACAGCACTCCAACCGCGCCGCCGGTGTTGAAGTCGTCGTCCATGCAATCCAGGAAGCGCTGCCGCAACTCGCCGACTTCCTTCAAAAAATCGCCCTCCGCGGGGAACTCACCGCGTCGTGCAGGCGCTTGCAGGTCGCAGAAGCTCTTGCCGGTGATGCGCTGGAAGCGCTCGAAGAAGCGGTGGAAGCTTTCCAGACTGCGTTTCAACTCCGCAAGCCGGTCCTCGCTGTACTCAATCGGGCTGCGGTAGTGCGTGCTCAGCAGGAGAAACCGCAGTGTCTCCGGGTCGTAGCGCTTGAGAACCTCACGGACGACGATCTCGTTGCCCAGGCTCTTGGACATTTTCTGCAGCTCGGGCTGATCCCCGCCCGCGTCGTCCTTGATCTTGCCCTTCTGCGCGCGGATCCGCATCAGGCCGTTGTGCATCCAGTAGCGCGCGAACGGGCGGCCGGTGTACGACTCGGACTGCGCGAGTTCGTTCTCGTGGTGCGGAAACTGCAGGTCGAGGCCGCCGCCGTGAATGTCGAGCGTCTCGCCCAGCAGCTCCATGCTCATGGCCGAGCACTCGATGTGCCACCCGGGTCGGCCCGGCCCCCACGGGCTGTCCCACTTCGGCTCGCCGGGCTTGGCGCCTTTCCACAGCGCGAAGTCGCCCGGGTTGCGCTTCCGGTCGCTCACCTCGATACGCGCCCCCGCCTCCAGCTGCTCCGGATCGCGGTTGCACAGCTTGCCGTAGTCGGGGTCGCGCGTCACGTCGAAGTAAACGTCGCCGCCCGCAGCATAGGCGTGGCCCTTCTCGATCAGGCCGGCGATGATCTTCTGGATTTCGCCGATGTGCTCCGTCGCCCGCGGGAAGTGGTCGATGCTTGTCACACCGAGCTGCTTCAGGTTCGCGCGGTAGTCGGCGGTGACCGACTCGGCCAGTTCCTTCCAGTCGCGCTTCTGGGCAGCGGCCTCCCTGATGATCTTGTCGTCGATATCGGTGAGGTTGACGACGAACGTGACCTGATAGCCAAGGTACGTCAGGTAGCGCTTGACCGCGTCGAAGATGACCGGGCCGACCATGTGGCCGACGTGGCTGGGCTTGTAGACGGTCGGGCCGCAGACGTACATGCCGACCTTGCCGGGTCGGACCGTCTCGAACGCCTCCTTCTGCCGGGTCAACGTGTTGTAAACGCGCAAGGTCATCCCGCCACCTCAGCTAAACGGCCACAGATGAACGCAGATGAACACAGATTCAATCGACTGAATCGATCTGTGTTCATCTGCGTTCATCTGTGGCGGAAACATTCCTCTGGATCAGCGCTGCCGCGTGGCAGCCGATTGCCTCCGCCCGCCCGATCGCGCCGACACCCTCGCCGGTCTTCGCCTTGACGTTGACCGCGTCGTGCGCCAGGCCGAGTAACTCGGCCAGGTGCGCACGGATGCGGCCCTTGACCGGACCGAGTTTCGGCTCCTGGGCGAAGATCGTCACGTCCACGTTGACAACCCGCCAGCCGCCGCGGTTCAGGCGGGCGAGCGTTTCGGCGAGGAAAAAGCGTGAGTCGCGGTCGCAGTTGGCGGGGTCGGTGTCGGGGTAGGCGTCGCCGATGTCGCCGAGTCCGGCCGCGCCGAGCAGGGCGTCGGTGACCGCGTGCAGAACGACGTCGGCGTCGCTGTGGCCGGCCAGCCCGCGCGGGTGGTCCACGCGGACGCCGCCGAGCAGCAGCGGCCGCCCCTCCGCCAGGCGGTGCGTGTCGTGTCCGAGGCCTACGCGCGTCTCCGGCATCTCGCCTTGCTCCCTGGCGTTTGGTCACTGCCACTATACCGGCCGGGCCGCAGGGCTGACAACGCGAAGTGGACGGCTCACGGGCTGTAGCTAAACGGCGCCTCCACGGCGAAATTCTCGAACCGCATGTACTGCTTGACGAACGTCAGCGTCACCGTGTCGGTCGGGCCGTTGCGCTGCTTGGCGATGATGACGTCGATCGTCTCACCCGCCTGTCCCGGCTCGGCGTCCGGCCGGTGCAGGAGCATGACGGTGTCCGCATCTTGTTCTATACTTCCAGACTCTCTCAAGTCCGACAAGCGTGGCTTGTGGTCCTGGCGGTCCTCGGAACTGCGGTTCACCTGGGCGAGCGCGATGACCGGGATCTCCAGCTCCTTGGCGAGGAACTTCAGGCGGCGCGAGATGTTCCCAACCTGCTCCTGGCGGCTGTCACGCTTGTTGTCCGGCTCGATAAGTTGCAGGTAGTCGATGAAGACGATGTCGAGCTTCTCGCGCATCTTCAACCGGCGGGCGTTGGCGGCGATGCGCAGCATCCCCTGGGCCGGGCTGTCGTCGATGAACAGCTTCGCGCTGCCGAGGATGCCGCCGGCCTCGATCAGCTTCTGCATGTCGTCGGCGTTGAGGTGGCCCTTGCGCAGCCGGTGGCTGTCCACCCGGCCCTGGCTGCAGAGCAGGCGCTCGGCGAGTTCCAGCCGCGACATTTCGAGGCTGACGAAGAACACCGAGCGCTGATCGTTAACGATCATGTTGCGGATCAGGTTCAGCGAGAACGCCGTTTTCCCGACCGATGGCCGGGCCGCGATGATAACCAGCTCGCTGTTCTGGAAGCCGGCCGTTTTCTCGTCCAGATCGACGTAGTGGGTGGCGATCCCGCTCACCGCCATCGGGCCGCGCTGGGTGCGCTGGTCGATGCGCAGGTAGGCGTCGTTCAGCGCCTTCTGCAGGGTGATGTACTGCCCGGTGACGCCCATCTGGGCGATGTCAAAAATCTTCTTCTCGGCCGATTCGAGCAGCTCGGCCGCCGGCAGCGCCTGGTCGTAGGCGTCGCGCAGAACCTCGGTGCTGGCGTGGATCAGGTTACGCACCAGCGCCTTGTCACGAACGATGCGGGCGTAGTAGACGGCGTTGGCGGCAGTCGGCGCAGCGTCCCACAGGTCGGCCAGGTACGGCTCACGGCCGATGTCCTCGATTTGCTTCTGCGCGCGCAGGTACTCCGCCAGCGTGACGAGGTCGATCGGCTCGCCGCGCTCGCGGATCTTCAGGCAGGCGTCGAAGATGAGCTGGTGGGCGTGGGTGTAGAAGTGGGGCGTCTGAACGATGTGAATCACGTCGTCCAGGGTATTGTTGTCGCGCAGGATGCTGCCGAGGACGCTGCGCTCGGCGTCCAGGTTTTGGGGGGGGAGACGCTGGGCGCCTTCCTGTTCCGGGGACATGGCTCACCTCCGTCCGTGGCGATGAGCGGCGAGCAAGAACCCCCTCACCCCCCTGCCCCCCCTCGCCCACGAGGGGGGAGGGGGGCATTGCGCTCATCGCTTTACTTCTTCTCTGGCTGCTTCAGCGGCACCACGGCCACCGCGATCTTCGTCTGGATCTCGTAGCCAAGCTGGATATCGATCTCGTACAGGGCACACTCCTTGATCGGACCCTGCAGCTTGACCATGTCCGGCTCGACGCGCAGGTTCTTGCCGTAGAGAACCTTCGAGATGTCCGGCGCCGCCACGGAGCCGTACAGATGGCCTTCCTCGTTGGCGTTGGCCTGGATCGTGATGGCCGGCAGTTCGTATGCCTTCTTGCCCTCGGTCGCGGGGATCTCGACGCGCGGCAGGCGCTGGATCTGCTCGGCGAGGGTTTTGAGATCCTGGATGCGCGCCTGGCGGGCGGACTCGACGCGCTGCTTGTGCCGCTCGACCAGGCGCAGGTTGTGCTGGGTTGGCACGGTCGCCTTGCCAGTGGGGATCAGGTAGTTCCGCCCGTATCCGGGACGGACCTCGACCGTCTCGCCCTGGCGGCCGAGGTTAGGGATGTCCTCGACCAGGACCAGCAGCATGTTACCGTGACTGCCCTTGCTCACCTGCTGGCGTTGCTTCGTTTTTCCTGCCATGATGGCCCCTGCTTGCCAGGCGGGGCGGTCAGAAGGGGATTTCCTCTTCCGTGCCGCCGCCGCCGGAGTGATGCGGTTCGTCGAAGTCGTCGTGGGCGGGTGCCGTCTGCCGGGCGGGCTGTGCGGCGGGCCGACGGGCTGGTGCGGGCCGCGAACCGCCGTCACCCATGCCGTCCTCGCACCGCTCCAGGAACTGGAAGTTATCGATGACGAGGACGTGCTTCGACCGCTTGCCCCCGCCGTTCTTGTCTTCCCACGTTTCCAGGACCAGGTGCCCTTCGAGGAACACCTGATGCCCCTTCCGCAAACTCTGCTCGGCGAGGTCGGCTTGCCGCCCGTTCTCGCCGCGGTTGAACACCTTCACATCGATGAACATCGGCTCATCTTCCCACTGACCTGTCTGCATGTTCTTCTTGCGGTTGCTCACCGCAAAGCCGAACGCCGCCACCTTGCCGCCGTTCTGAAATGCGCGGATTTTGGGGTCGCGGGTCAGGCGGCCGATAAACAGCACCTTGTTCACGTTCGCCATGGGGCACTCTCCTGAGCAAGAAAGCGAAGCAGTTGGGACCGTCCTGGCCCACCCTGGGTCAGGCGGTTATAGTATACACCTGTCCGCTGGCGCCGTGCAATGTCAGAAGGCGATTTCGAGGCGCGGCACCGTTGCTCAGCGAAGAAAGCCCAGGATGGCTTACTTGTCCTCACCGTCGTGCCGCCGACCACCGCGCCGGTAGCCGCCGCCCCCCTCGCCCCGCCCACCGCCACCATGCATGTCGTCGGTGCCGTCGTCGTGGATCATTTGCAGGGCCAGGGCGTGTTCGTCCTTCGCCAGGGCCAGCATCGTATCGACCAGTTTGGGGTGGATCTTCACGATGAGGTGACGCAGGATCATCTCGTTGAGGGCGAAGTCCCTCTTCATGTTGGCAAGGGTCTTACCATCGGCACTGAAGTAGGTCAGGAAGTACAGCCCCTTCTTGTGCTTGCCGATCGCGTAGGCGAGGCGGCGCTCGTCCCACGGCCGGGCTGCCAGCACCTCGACCTGATTGCGCTCGAGGAGCCCGCGGACGGTTTTTTCCGCGTTCTTGACGTCGCCCGCCACCTTGTTCGTGTCGAGCAGGAACATGCACTCGTAAACGTTAGCTGCCATCGTTGGGTTCTCGGTATCCTCTTGGGGAGCAGACCCCGGAAGCCGGTCCGGGAGCCTGTGCCGACCTCAGCCGTTATAGCGATTCATGCACTCCTGGATCCCCTGGCGGATCCAGAGATCCACCGCCTGCACTGCCTTCTCCAGCGCCTCCTCGATCACCGGCGCCTCCGACGGGCGGAAGCGCCCCAGCACATGATCGACGGTTTCCTTCTCGTCCGGCGCCCCGACACCGATGCGCAGACGCGGGTACTCGGTGGTGCCGACGTGGTTCTGGATGTCGCGCAGGCCGTTGTGCCCGCCATGCGTTCCGCGTGCCCGGAACCGCAATCTGCCCAGTGGCAGGTTGATGTCGTCGCAGACGACGAGGACATTCTCCAGCGGCACCTGATAGAAGTCCGTCACCTGCCGAACCGGCCGCCCGCTCAGGTTCATGAACGTTTGCGGCTTGACGAGCAGCACCTTCTCGTCGCCCACGCGCAGCTCGGCGATGGCGGCCTGGAACCTGTCCTGAAAGCGGCCGGCGCCCGGCGCGTCGGCGAGGTCGTCGATCACGTCGAACCCGACGTTGTGCCGGGTGCCCTCGTAGCGGCTGCCGGGGTTGCCCAGCCCGACGACCACCTTCATGACCCGTCTCCTCTTGCCCCCTCACCCCCCTGCCCTCCTCTCCCACGAGGGGAGAGGGGGGAGACGAATTCCGGCGCTGGACGACCATCCCGCCACTGCTACCCTGCTTCTCCCCTCCCCCCTCGTGGGGAAGGGGGCCGGGGGGTGCGGGGCAAGGCGTGCGTCACTCGCCCTCCTCCTCCTTGGCCTGCCGCCCGATGACCTCCGGTTCCGCCTGCTCGGCAGCCGGGCCAGTCGGCTCCTCGAGTTCTGCCGCCGGGGCGACCAGGTGAACGACGATCGCGTCCGGGTCTGCCAGCGCCTTGACGCCCTCGGGCAGCTTCAACTCGCGCACGTGGATCGCGCCGCCAAGCTGCAACTCGTTCACGTTGACGCGGATCGACTCCGGGATGCTCAGCGCCGGGCACTCCACCTCGATGTTGTGCATCGGCTGCTCCAGAATGCCGCCCGCCGCCGCGCCTGGCGCAATCCCGCGGATCTCGATGCGCACCTCGACTTCAATCCGTTCATCGACGCTGACGCGCGTGAAATCGACGTGCAGGATGTCGCTGCCGAGGTGATCGAACTGGATCTCGCGGATGAGCGCCTTCTCGGTCTTGCCGTCCGCCTGCAGGTCGATGACGCGTACCCCGTGGCGGACTGCCTTGTTCAGCTCGTCGTGGGAAACCGCCAGGGCGATGGTCGCCTCCTTGTGGCCGTAGAGGACGCCGGGGACCATCCCGGTGCGGCGCAGTCGGCGCGCCTCGCTCGAACCCCTGGATTTGCGTTCCTGTGCGACCAGTGTGACCGATTCCGCCATGACTGCTGCTCCTCGTAGCCCGCCGGAAAAACAAAAAGGGAACACCTCACCGCCCGGCGGGGGTGTTCCGGTTGTCGTCTCGGATGCGAGGGAGTTATTATTTCAATCCGGGGCGAGGGTTGCAAGGGCGCGGCCGGAAAAATCGACACGGCCAGCCTCTCGACACATTCTTCGAGAGGACGGCATGCGCCTGCCGCTCGCCGCACCGACCGAGATCTGCTGTCCCTGACCGTCCGTGATAATGGACGGGATCTTTCGTCGAATTACTGAGAGGGTGTTGGGCTCACTAACACGCGCGCCCGTCTGCGCCGGCTCCACGGCGATTACCCTGCCGTTCCGCTGCCCAGCCCGGCGGGTGGCGCCATCCCCCAGCAAAGGAGATGTGCCGATGCGCGGTCGGAAGCCCCGAGCGGTAACGATCACTCCCGCCGACTACCCGGTGTTACGCCTGATCGCGCGGGGGGAAGCCTTGCCGGAGTATCAGGTGCAGCGCGCGCGGATCGTGCTGGCCATCGCGGCCGGCGAACGAACTCAGGAGGTGGCGCGTGAAATCGGGTGCGACGCGGCGACCGTCTGGCGCACCTGCCGCCGCTACGAACAGGCGGGGCTGTCCGGACTGCTGGCCGACGGCCGCCGGTCGGCATGAAGAGATGCTCCGAGCCCGCGCTAACGCTTCGGGCTCGGACGAAACCTTTCAAACAGATCGTCGCGCTCGTTCTTCCAGGTACGCGGTCAGTGCCGCGCGCCACGGCCGCGGCGCGGGCAGACCGAGCGCCTCGTAAGCGCCCATACCCAGGACGCTGTACGACGGCCGACGGGCCGGCAACGGGTATTCGCGGGTGGGGATGGGCGTCAAATCCGCCTTGAGGCCGGCCAACTCGAAGATGGTGTGGGCGAACTCGTACCACGAACACGCGCCGCCGTTGCGGACGTGGTACAAACCGCAGCGCCCGGCCTGCAACAGGGCGACGATGCCCGCCGCAACGTCAGCCGTATAACTGGGCGTACAGATCTGGTCAGCCACCACGCGCAGCGGTTTGCCCTGACCGGCCACGCGCAGCATCGTCTCGACGAAGTTCCCCCCCTTCCCGCCCGCACCCCACACCCCGTACAGCCCGCAGGTGCGGACGACGATGTGTCGCGGCGCCGTCGCACGCACGACGTACTCCCCCGCGAGCTTGCTCAGGCCGTAGACGCTGACCGGCCCGGGCGCGTCGGTTTCGGCGTAAGGCCCGCGCCGCCCCTCGTCGAGGCCGAAGACGTAATCCGTGCTGACGTGCAGCAGGGTGCAGTCGAGGTCGCGGCAAACCTGGGCCAGTTCGCGCACACCCCAGGCATTGACGGCGAACGCGGCTTCCGGCTCGGACTCGGCGCGATCGACGAAGTTGTAGGCGGCGCAGTTGACGACCGCATCCGGCCGGGCGGCGGTGAGGGCGGCGCGCAGCCCGCCGGGCTGCGCCAGATCCGCCTCCGCCCGCGTCCACGCCAGCACCTCGCCGGGAAGGCGGCTGACGAGGTCGCGTCCGAGCTGGCCCGCCGAGCCGAGAACGACCGTCCTCATGGCAACGCACCCCATCCGAAAACGTCAGGGTCGGGGCAGCACACGAAGGGCGAGAAACGGCGCGGCCCACGGGTACTGCCCGTGGGCCGCCGTGAAACCTGGCGGGCGTTACTTCTTGACCTTGAGGTCGAGCGTGTTATCGCCCTCCTTGAGATCCATCTCCTGTTCCTTGAAGAAGCCGCCTTTACCGGTCCCCTGGTGCCAGCCGACGACGGTGACCTTCGCGCCGGCCGGGACGTTCTTGATCTCGTACTTGCCGTCCTTGTCGGTGACCGCCGCGTAGGGGTGGTCGAGAGCCCAGCACTTGGCGCTCATCCACGGGTGGATGTCGCACTTGAAGGAGATCGGCACCGTGTAGCTCGGTCCGATGTCGGTGGCCTTGATGTCCATCGTCGTGCCAGGCGGCAGCAGTTTGTTCCCGCCTTTGACCTCGCTGGGGTCGCCGGTGAAGTTGGTGTTGTGATTGAACTTGGCGTCATTAATAACAACGATCTTCTGCCCGGTCCTCTTCAAGCCCTTTTCGGCCTTGTCGTAGTAGGCGGGGAAGGCCACGAAGACATGGGGCAGGAAGACGCAGTGTGGCTGGCTCAGCGTGACGTCCTTCGGCTTCCTGTCCTCCTCCTTGATCTTGAAGAACTTGTTCTCGGGCGCCTTGAGGAAGACAACGGTGTATTGCACGCCCTTGTTCTTCTGGTTGACGATCCACGTCTGGTCGATCAGCTGCGACTTGTCAGTGGTGTCGTGGCAGGCCTTCGCGTCCTCGTGCCCCTTGGTAATGTTGAGCGGCTGGGGGGCAGGCGGTTCGCCGTCGTAGGTGACGGTGCCGACCAGTCGGCCCCAGCCGGTCGAGGCCACCTCGGTCATGTCCCCATCGCCCTTGTCGGCCGACTTGCTCGTGTCCGCCTTGGCCGCGCCATCGCCCGGCTTCGGCTCCTCTTTCTTGCCGCAGCCGGGCGTCGCCAGGAATAGCGCCAGGGTTGGGATGAACAGGAGCGCCGCCAGGGGCTGAATCCTTCGCATGGAAACACCTCCAGAGTTGTCAAACAGGTCTTACAGGTTGTCTCGAACCGGCGAGAACCCCCCCTCTCCCACAAGGGGAGAGGGGGGTGCGGGGAAAAGCAGCCACGCCGGTAAGTCACTGACCGATCTTGAGTTCGCCCAGGTCGGTGGTGCCGCCGGCCTTGATCTCGACCGGCGTGCCGGTCCGACCCTTGGCGCCGCCGCGATAGCCGACCTTCTCCTGCCAGGCGACGACGCGGTAGTTGCCGGCCGGCGCCATCTTGATCTCGAAGTTGCCGTCGTCGTCCGTCACCGCGAAGTACGGGTGGGCGAACACCGCCAGTCGCCCCTGCATCCACGGGTGGATGTTGCAGCGCAGGATCAGCGGCAGCTTCTGGGCCTGGAGATCCTTGATCGTATACGACTTGCTCGGCGGCAGCGTCACGTTCCCGCCGGGGTTGTTGATGCCGTCGCCGATCCACTGGATGTTGTGGTTAACTGGAGCACTGTTCTTGACTTCCAGCTGCTGGCCCTCGCGGATCGCCACCGTCCGCGGCATGAACATGCACATCGGCTGGTCGAGGGAGACGGTCTTCTCCTTGATCTCCTTCAGGGCCGGGGCGATCGGCGGGGCGTTCCCCTCGCCATCGACGAGCCAGACGATCACCCACTTGACGCCCTTGTTCTTTGGGTTGACGACCAGATCCTCATCGAGGATGTTCCCCTTGGCGAGGCAGTGCTGCTGATCGGCGGTCACCTTGACGGGCTGGCGCTTGGGGATGTCGGCCCCGCCCCAGATGATCTTGCCCTTGATCGTGCCCCACCCCTTGTCGCCCTGAGCCGAACTGTCTGGGGGACAGAGCCACAGCACCCCGACGGCTACCAGCGCTGCCGCGCCGAGATAGCGGACCATGATTTGCTCCTGTTCCTGCACCCGAGTAACGAGCCGGCACGACGCCGGTACACCCGGGTTACTGTAGCGAAAGGGCGGTGCCTTGACGCCTCGCCAGGAAGCGGTTTCCTCGCCCGGGCGGCGCGTCCGCAGCGCGCCGCCCGGGCGGCGCGGGCTCACTTCTTCTCGTCCTTCTTGCCCTTTTCGCCCCCGCCCCTCTCGGCAGGCTGGTTTGCCGCCCCGATGGTCTGCAGCCAGGCGCGGTTCACGGACAGTTCCAGTACCCGCGGCAGGTTCATCAGGGTGTCGCGCACCCCGGTCACCTGTTCGAGCGGCGCGCCGGCGATCAGTTCCTGGAACTGCTTCTGGTCGCGTGGGAAGTTCTGCGGCATGCTGCTCGGGTATGGCAGATAGCGCTGTGGGTGGGCGATCCACCGCTTCAGCCAGCCCGGCCGCAGCCGCTCCGGCGTCAGGTTCAGCGACGGCCCCTGCAGCTGGTCCGGGCTCGGCTGCAGGTGGCCGAGTTCGTGACAGCTGGCGCACACCTTGGTCAGGACGCGGAACCCGCCGTGCGCATACGCCTGGGTGGTGCGCCACTCCGCGCGCAGCCCGTCCACCGTCGTCCGGTCGGCGAGAGTCCTGCGCCGGGTGCTCTCCGCGGCCCAGAAGTCTCGCGCCTTCTGCGCGTCCTTCACGGCCTGCGCCTGGCCCTTCTCGGCCTTTTTCTCGAGTTCAGCGACCCGGGCGGTCAGTTCCTTGAGCTTCGTCTCGGCGTCCTTCGCGGTGTCGGCCCGCTCGGCGACGACGCGCTTCCACGCGGGCGTCAGCTCGGCAACCAGGCTCTCGTAGAGTTTCTGCTTCGGCTGATGCGGGTCGTCGGTGGTCTCCAGCCGCCGCACGTACTCGGCGGTGCGCTCGCGCCAGAACTGGTCGTCGAAATCGCCGCGTTGCGGCACGGCGGCGAACGACTGGTTCAGGCCGATGCCCGGGTTGTTCAGCCGGTCCACGGCGGAGAAGTAGTTGACCAGGGCGCGGGCCTCGTCCTCGCTCAGGTTGAACTTTGGCATGCGCAGGATGGTCAGGCGGCGTACCCGCTCCGGGTCGCGCAGGAAGCGGAACAGCCACTCGGGTTGCGTGCGCTCTCCCTGGGCGATCAGCGGCGGCGGGACCGACGCCCGGGCTCGGGCGTTGTCCTTGTTGCCGGTTTCGTCCGGGTACGTCCGCGGGCTCAGATCGATCAGGTACTTCACCAGCAGATCGGCGAAGGTTCCCCCATACGGTCCTTCCTCGCGGAGGAACGTCTCGAACGCCTCCAGCGAGGAAACCGCCGCTGGCGCCGGCCGCACCAGGTCGGTCAGCGGGATGCGGAGCAGGTCGGCCCCGCGGACGCTGCGCAGCTCCCCCTTCTTGTCGCGGAAGGCGACCGCCTCGGTCAGCTTGACGAGCAGGTTCTTCGCCGCCGGCCGCGGCCACATCCCATGAGCGGTCAGGATATCGCTGCCCGCAGGTGGTTGCCCGGCCCAGATGTTGTGTTCGGTGAAGTTGTAATCGTTCGGCCCAGTCACCGCGCCCTGCGACAGCAACTTCACCGCCGCCGGGCTGGCGCGGAAGTCGAACGAACCGGGTCGGACCATGTGGCAGCCGGCGCAGTTGAACCGATCGAGCACCTGCCGCCCCTTCACCTCGGCCATGCGGTCGGGCGGCGGGTTGTTGAGGTACTGGTGCGGGATCGCCTCGCCGACCAGGCCGAGGACGAACGTCATCACGGCTTCGCGGGCGCCGGCTTCCTCCTTGTGGGCGCGGGCAAAGAACGCGGCGGCCGTCTCCTTCTGCCGCGGTTTCTTCTCGGCGAACTTCGCGCCAACCTCCCTGGCCCACTCCTTGCGGGCGGCGAATTGATCCGGCGTTTCCGCCGGGCGCCGGCGCGGGTGGGCGAACTTGAACTGCGGCATGCGCGAGCGGTCGTCCCACGCGCGGAGGCGCTGGTAGTCGTAGCTGCGCGGCGCCTTGATCTTCTGGTGCAGATACCCCTCGCGCGTGTGGTGCCGCAGCGCCTCCGCGAAGAACTTCTCATACGGAAGCTTGTTCGCCTTGAACGCCTGGGCCAGCGCGTCCTGGTCGGCCCAGTCCTTCACCTCGACGTAGTGCGTGTCGAGGTAGTTGACGATGTCCTCGAACGCCAGCCGCTCGGGATCCTTCTTGCCCCACTCGTTCAGGCCGGTGCCGATCGGCTTGGCGTTCTCGTGGCCGAGGACGTCGTGGCACCCATAGCAGCCGAGGCGCGAAACCGCCTTGCGGCCGAGATACCACATCATCTCGCCGCGGCGCGCCGCGCCCGCCCCGGCCTTCTTCAGCCGCGCCGCCAACTCCTTCTCGTCGGCTGGCAGTTCCTCGGCGCGGGTCTCGTCGAGCCCCTCCTTGAAGAACTTCTTCAGCTCGCGCTGGGAAACGATGCGGACCAGGTAGACCTCGGCCAGCTTCTCCAGCGTCTTCTCGTCCGGGGCCGGCACCTGCGTCTTCTTCCACTCCTCCCAGGCCTGCGGGTCCAGCGCGGCCGGATCCTGCGAGAGGAGCCACTCGGCGACGTCGGCCGCCTCCTGGTCGGTCAGATGCGTGATCGGCATGCGCGTCCGCGGGCTGTGCAGGGTCGGGTTGGTGACCCAGTGGATCAGCCAGCGTCGAGCCGATGCCGTGTCGGTCGGCTCGCTCGTGTCGCCCCTGGCGCGGGCGGTGCCGAGCTTGGCCCGGATCTGGTCGAGCGTCGGGCCGAAGTGGGCCTCGCCGAAGACGGCTGGCAGCGATTCCGCGAGCGACTTCTCCTCCTTGCCCTTCGCCTCCAGCGGCTCGTGCGTACCGCTGTGGTTGTGGCAGGCGAGGCAGCCGCGCTCGGTGAACAGCTTGCGGCCGTGGAACGCATTCCCCTTGAGCCTGGCCATCCTGTCGTCGGCCGCAATCGGCGGCGGCAGGCGGCGCATCGCGATGCGGGTCTTCGCCTCCTCCAGACGATTCTTGAGGTCGTCCTTCTCCTTGTTGGTCATGTCCGCGAGCAGGGCGCGGTTGGCGAGCTGGGTGCCCAGTTCCTCGACCAGCTGCGCGTCTTTCTTCTGGCCGGCCGCCCCGTCCTTCCGCAGGTCGCCCAGCTTCTTGAGGTACTTGCTGCTCTCGACCATCAGGTAATGGGCGATGCTGGCCGCCTCGGTGTCGGGGAACTTCTCCTGCCCGGTGCCCTTGAGCACCTCGGGGCTGTTGTTGCTCAGTCCGTAGAAGTGCGGCATCTTCGTGTCCGGCCGGAACGACCGCGGCGACTTGACCCACCGGGCGATCCAGTCCTCGTTCGTCTTCTCGGCGAGGCGGAACAGGCTCGGGCCGACCTTGCGCAGCGTGCCGGGCGGGTTCTCCCTGTCGGCCAGCGCCTTCGCCTGGACTTCGGCCGGCAGCTGCTCCAGCGGCGGATACGGCTCCAGCCGCATGTCCGGGCCGATCGGCTTGCCGTCCTTGCTGCCGTGGATCTCGTGACAGCCGAAGCACCCATTCTCGCGGATCAGGTTGTAGCCGCGGAGGAGTTTCGGCGCCTCGTGTCGGTTGCCGTCAGCGATCAGGTCGGTGACCTGATGGTGGCACTTCAGACATGACGCTTCGAGGAATCGCCTGGGCAGCATGGGGAAGTCCCAGTAGTGGACGGAGCCCCAGCCGTGTTCCTTCTCCCAGCGCTTCTTCTGCTCGGGGTCGTTGGGCGTGTGCGACGACCAGTAGAAATCGGTGGCGCTGCCCTGGCCGGCGTGACAGCTGGTGCAGCCGAACTTCTCCGCTGGGTGCTTGCTGTTGGACCCGACGAACAGATCCAGCCGCGGGTGGGCGCAGAACTCGTTGATGCGCGCCTCGGTGAGGCGGTCCTTCGACAGCTGCTGCAGCTGGAGGGAGTCCGGGGCGGGGATGGATCTGTCCAGCTCCGAGCTGCTCTTGCAGGTGGGCGCCAGGTTCTCCCGGAGATCGCCGAGGAGCTTCCGCGTCTTCTCCAGCTTCTGCTCCAGAGGCTTCGGCACGTCCTGCACCAGAGCCTGGAGGTTCGCCTTGCTGAAGCCGGGGCGGTCAATGCCCTGGTGGCAGGTCATGCAGCGGTCGAAGCGGGTCACGCCCTTGAAGTTGTAGTCGATGGTCAGGTCGTTCAGCGTGAACTGGTGAATCTTCGTCGGCGAGGCGAAGGCGTCGATGATGGGCAGGGTGCGGAACCAGTCGCCAAACCCCCACCCCCTGGTAACGGCCGCCCGCGCCTTGCGGATCAGGTCGTCGCTGAGCCGCTTGACCTCGGTGCGCGCCGAGTTGAGCGGGCGCTCGAGAAGATCCTTCTCGCGCTGGTGGGCCTTCATTTGGGCCAGGACGTCGTCGAGTTCGGCCTGCGCCTTCGTCAGTTCCTGCTCGAGCGCCTCGACTTCCTTGCGGTACGCCTCCGCCTCCCGGGTGGCTCCGGATTCGACGGCGATGTTGTAGAAACTGGTGCGCGACTCGAGCTGCGATTTGACCTCGCCGACGGCGGTCTGCTTGCGCTCCTTGTCGGGCTGGAGGGCGGCGATTTCATCCTTGAGCTGCTCGATGCGTTCCTCGACCTTGACGCCCTGGCCGGCACTCAACTTGATCCGCTGCTCCAGCGGCAAATCCTGCCCCTTCTTCGGGTCGATCACCGCGTCGCGCTGCTTCGTGGCCTTCTCGAGCGCGGCCCGCGCCGCCTGGAACTTCTCCGGGTCGGGCATGTCATTGACGGCCTGGCGCGCGAACAGGGCCGCTTCCACGTCCCGGAACTCGCGCTGCTCCGCCTTCCACGGCCGGTTGTAGTCCTGGACGAACATGCCGATCGTGCTCACCAGCAAGGCGATGCCGGCAACGCCGAAGACGACGTCCAGGGCCTTCTGGTTGTGGTAGGTCTGGTCGGTAGCAGCCATGTTGAATCCGGGGGTCAAGAATCCGAGCCCGAAGCGTCAGCGCGGGACGAGACTCCTCTGCGCTGACGCTTCGGACCCGGACGCCGCTAGATGTTGAAGAACGCTTCCGGGATGAACACGATGTACTTGAGGTTGATGGTCCAGCGGAGCACCATCTTGATCGGCAACAGGGCCATGAACTGAATGAGCGTCACCAGCAGGAAGAAGCGGACGAACCCCATGCGCAGAAACAGCGGCCGCATGATCGTCTTGGCGAGGAGCGGCGGCAGCAGCAGCAGATAGGCGAGGATCAGCAGGATGCCGGGCAACTCGCGGATGAACCACCCCTTGCTCTCGACCGACTGGCCCATCAGTCCCAGCCAGAAGTAGTCCGACAGATTGACGTTGTTCAGCGGCACCGTCTTGTGCGGATCCCACGGCTCGAACGGGCCGAAGAAGTTCCAGTTCGGGCCGCGCAGGAACGTTCCCAGAACGATCAGCGTCACCCACAGCACCAGGAACCCGAACAGGAACATGGTGATCGAGAACTGACGCTGGTCGAACGTGAAGTAGCCGTTGCCGCGCTGGTTGTAGTCCATGTACGGGATGGCGATCAGGCCGACGATGATCATCGTCGGCAGAACGACGCCGGCCATCCACGGGTCGAAGTAGACGAGCATCTCCTGCAGGCCGAGGACGTCCCACGGCGCCTTCGACTGGATCGGGCTGCGCGCCGACGACGCCGGCTGCTCCAGCGGCGCCTTCAGGTAGATGGCCCAGATGAGCAGGCCGACGGTGCAGATCACCATCGCCAACAGCTCGGTGTAGACGAGATCCGGCCAGACGAGAACCTTGTCGTCCTCCAGTTTCTCCAGCGGCGGCTCGCCCTTCGCCAGGCGCGCATCATTCAGGACCGCCTTGCGCATCGCCAGCCAGGTAAAGAAGCCGACACTGAAGATGAGCATGACGATCGGAACGTTGTCGGCCTTGGTGATGATGCCCTGGAAGTTCGGGTCCGTCATCGCCCATCCGCCGAAGAACAGCAGGCCGTTGAGGATCGCCCACGCGACCGGCGGCTTCGTCAGAGCCCGGCGGTAGTACAGGAAGGCGACGAACAGGACGACCGACAGCAGGAAGTACGTGACCGCGTTCATCAGGTTGTCGATCGTCTCGCGAATGCCGTGCGGCATGATCGGGCCGGCGAGGGCGAGGAACATCCCGCCGAAGATCAGGTACACGATCGACACCGCCGTCCAGAGCAGCACCTGCGCGCGGTGGCGCTGGGCGTAGTGATAGTAGGCGGCGAACCCCAGGTTCATCAGCATGACCAGGAGGAAATAAACCCCGAGGCCGCGCTGCATGGCGTCGGAGAGGGCTGCGTGGCTGTTATGCATGGCAGGTCCAGAGGTCAGGAATCAGGGAGCAAAGTCCACGGGTGGCGCCCCGTGGGCGAGGCTCCCGGCACGACACCCACGGGACGCGCCCCGTGGGCTTTCCCCGTTACAACGCCCCGCTGATGCCGCCGTCCTTGCGGACGCGCCAGAAATGCACGGCGATCAGCAGGGCCACCGCAAGCGGGATGGCCACGCAGTGCAGAACGTAGAAGCGTAACAGTGCCGTCTCGCCGACGAAGCGCCCGCCTAATAACAGGAAGCGGGCATCGCTGCCGGAGTGAATTAACTCCACCCCGCCAATGGCGAGGAACTTGGCGCCCGGCCCCTCGTAGCCGAGCAATGGCGTCGCCCGGGCCATGTTGCTGCCGACCGTGATGGCCCAGATGGCGAGCTGGTCCCACGGCAGCAGGTAGCCGGTGAAACTTAACAGCAGGGTTAAGACCAGCAGAACAACGCCCACACCCCAGTTGAATTCGCGCGGTGGTTTGTAGCTGCCGGTCAGGAAGACGCGGTACATGTGCAGCCAGATGGTGATGACCATCGCGTGGGCGCCCCAGCGGTGCAGCTCGCGGAGGATGCCGAGCGTGGCGACGTCGCGCAGGGAGAGGATGTCGTTGTAGGCGTGTTCCAGCGTCGGCCGATAGTAGAACATCAGCAGCACGCCGGTCACGGTCTCGACCAGGAACAGGAAGAACGTGATCCCGCCCATGCACCAGGTGTAGCTCAGCGCGATGCCGCTCTTGCGCACCGAAACCGGGTGCAGGTGGAGGAAGACGTTGGTGAGCATCACCACGACGCGGTTACGCCGGTCGCGGGGCGCCGGGTGCCGGAAGATGCTCTTCCACACCTGCGTGTTGCGGATGTAATCGCCGATCGACATGGCTGCCCCTTCGGGGTGATGGAAAAGCCCACGGGTCGCAGCCCGCGGGCTTGGCAGGCTCCCCGTTAGCCCAGCAAGATGTACGAATCCGGGTCGCCCCACTGACCGAGTTCCTTCTGGAACTTGCGCGCCTTGTCCACGACGAGTTGACCGTCCTCGCCGAGGCGGATCGCGTAGCGCTCCAGCGGTCGGGGGGCCGGACCCTCGAAGTTGACGCCGGAAAGGCGGAAGCCCGAGCCGTGGCAGGGGCACTTGAACTTGCGCTCCCCTTCGAGCCAGTTCGGCGTGCAGCCCAGGTGAGTGCAGGTCGTGCTCAGAGCGTAGATGGTGTCCTGATCCTGCTCGTTGCGGGCGCGGATGACCCAGGCTCCGACCGTCTTGAAGCGGTCGTCTACCTTGCCCTCCTCGTACTGGTCCGGGGCGCCCGCCTTGAACGTGCTGGGCGGCTCGGACAGCACGTTGGGGAACAGGAAGCGGACCGTGCCCAGCGTCATCGCGACCAGCGAGCCGGTGAAGGTACACCAGGCCACCCCAACCCACGTCCCGACGAGGGTCATGAGCAGGCCGCGCCGGGTCGGCTTCATTTTGGCCGGCGGGGCCGGCTTGACCGGCGCGGCGGGCTTCGACAGCGTGGCGGTCACGCCGGTAGATGGCGGTGGCGCGGCGCCCGCGGCGGAGGGTATGGACGTGACGTTCGTCGCGGCGGGCGGCGTGGCCTCCGGGGGGTTGGGCGGCGGCAGGTTCGGGCTGTTTTGCGGGGTCGGATCCGGCATGCGAGTGCTCTCGCTCGGGACTGGTACGGGTCAGGGGTGGCGGGCCTGTCCAGGCCGTTGGAAACGTTGTAGTACCCGGTCAGAGGCCGTCAACCAGCCCCCAGCCGGGAAATGTGCGGATTCGCTACACGCAAAGGGAATGCCAAGAAGGCGCATCGATTCCCCGTGCAGGACCGCAGCAAAAACGCGATTCAGGGGCAGGCGCGCGAGTCGTGACTTCTCGAAATCGGCAAAACCCCCGCGGGTTTTTCTTGAAGGCGAGAACCCCTGTCCCTACGAGACGCAGGCGAGGGTGGCGCGGATGGCGGCCGCGGTGAGGGGCCGGATGAGGCCGCGCTCGGTGATGATACCCGCGATCAGGCGGGCCGGGGTGACGTCGAAGGCCGGGTTGTAGACCTTCACACCCTCGGGGGCGGTCTGCCTGCCCAGACCGTGCGTCACCTCACGCGGGTCGCGCTGCTCGATCGGAATGGCGTCGCCGGTCGGCAGGCTCAGATCGAACGTGTTCGACGGTGCCGCGACGTAGAACGGGATGCCGTGGGCCTGGGCGAGCAGGGCGACGCCATACGTGCCGATCTTGTTGGCGGTGTCGCCGTTGGCGGCGATGCGGTCGGCGCCGGTGATGACGAGCTGGATGCGGCCCTCCTTCATCACCTGGGCCGCCATGTTGTCGCAGATCACGGTCACGTCGATGCCGCGCTGCTGCAGTTCCCACGCGGTCAGGCGGGCGCCCTGGAGCAGCGGCCGCGTCTCGTCGGCGAACACCTGGAAGCGGCGGCCCTGCTCGGCGGCGCTGAACATGACGGCGAGGGCGGTGCCGTAGTCCGCCGTCGCCAGGCCGCCGGCGTTGCAGTGCGTGAGCACCCCCTGCCCCTCGCCGATGAGCGCCGCTCCCGCGGCCCCGATGGCGCGGCACATGGCCCGGTCCTCGGTTTCGATGGCGAGTGCTTCGCGCAGGAGCAGGCGGCGCAGCGCGGCGTTATCCAGCCGCTCGGACTGGACCTGCTCCCAGCGGGCGCGCATGCGGTCCAGCGCCCAGAACAGGTTGACTGCCGTGGGCCGGCTGGTGGCGAGGTAGGCGCACACCTCGCGTACGCGCCGTCCGAACAGCGCCGGGTCGTCTGCCCGGACCGTCTGCACACCGACGACGACGCCCATCGCCGCCGCCACCCCGATGGCCGGCGCGCCGCGCACGCGCAGCACCTTGATCGCCTCCCACACTTCCTCGACGGTGCGGCAGTCGCGGTACTCCAGGGTGGTTGGCAGCAGGGTCTGATCGATGAGGCGAACGTGCCCGTCGATGTCGCCGACCCATTCGATGGTGCGCGGAGCTTGCATGGCGTGGACCCGAGGGAGGTTACTTCCCGTGCAGCACGGCGAGGACCGCGTCATGCACCTTGCCGTTGCTGGCGATCACGTCGGGCCGGTGGATGTCGGGCTGGTTGTCCCAGGAGGTCATGCGGCCGCCCGCCTCCTCGACGATCACCTGCAGCGCCGCCAGATCCCAGACGTGACAGCCGTGCTCGAACATGACCTCGCCGGAGCCCTGCGCCACGAGCACGAATCCGTAGAAATCGCCGTACCCGCGCTGCCGCTGCGTCTGCGCCGCCAGCCTGAGGAACGCGGCCTCGCATCCGGCCTTCACGAACCACGAGATGCTCGAATAGAACAGGTGGGCTTCCGGGAGGGTCGCGATGTCCGAGACGTGGATGCGGCGCCCATCGCGGTACGCGCCGTCGCCGCGCAGAGCCCGATAGGTGTTGCCGAGGGCCGGCGCCACCGCGACGCCCGCGAGCGGCTCGTCGCGATACTCCAGCCCGACCAGCGTGCCCCACAGCGGCACCCCGCGGACGAAACTGCGCGTCCCGTCCACCGGATCGACGATCCAGCGGAAGCCGGAAGTCCCCGGCGCGTCGCCGGACTCCTCGCCCAGGAACCCGTCGCCGGGGAACCTCCCGAGCAGGGTAGTCCGCAGCAGCTGTTCCGCCTCGCGGTCGGCGACGGTCACCGGGCTCATGTCCTGCTTCCATTCGACCGTCGGGGCCGCGTCGAAGTAGCCCAGCGCGAGTTGCCCGGCCTTCTGGGCCGTTTCGACCGCGACCTCGTAGCGGGACTTCCATTCGGGATTCATCGTGCTCCCTTTGGGGATAACAAGGCCCACGGGATGCTACCCGTGGGCCTTGGCGCTTGTACCTTACTCTCTTACTTGTGGAACTCGACCGGGATGCGGTACGGCACCGTGTTCTCGGTCAGGCGCGGCGGCTGCTCGTAGGGCAGCGCCTTCAGGAACTCCACCAGGTCGTCGAGCTGGTCGCCCTTCAGGTGGCTGGTGCGCCCGTGTTTGTCCTGCTTGTTGTACGTCGTCAGCACCTCCCGCAGCGTCTTCGCCTTGCCGTGGTGCAGGTACGGCGAAGCGCGGTAGGCGCCGAGCAGGCTCGGCGTGTCGTACTTCGGCCCCATCTTCTCGCTCGGGTCGTCGCCGCCGGTGCCGACATCGTAAATCTTGTACGGCTCCTTGAGGGTGCTGTCAGTGTAGTACGGTCCGCTGTGGCAACTGGCGCAGTCGGTCTCCTTGCTGAAGAACAGCCGCTTACCGCGTTCGGCCGCCGGGCTGAGCTTCCCGGCCGCCGGGATGTGCGGCGACAGCTGGACGAACTCGAACGAGTTGCAGTAGATCGCCAGCGCGTCGAGATCCTTCGACACGCCGCTCAGCTTCTGCTTCAGCTCCGCCTTCTCGAATCCGACCTTGGGCACGATCGGCGCCGGCCGGCCGCTCTCGCTCGCGAATAGACCCCGGCCGGCCATCAGCCGGCTGCGGATCGTGTACTCGAAGTCCTGCACCTCGTCGCGGTCGGCGGAGTAGTGCAGCGGGTGGGTGTGGGCCATGCCGAACAGATGCGTCGTCTTGCGCAGCCCCTCGGGGTTCTGCCAGGTTCGGCCGTCGCTGTGGCCGTCCGGGTGGCACGAGGCGCACGCGATCCAGCGCCGCCCCGACAGCGGGCTGTTGGCAGTGTTAAACAGGATCTTGCCGCGGACCCATTCCGGCGTCTTCGGCGAGTCGCACACCTTGACTGTCCCCTGCGAGCGCATGTCGCGGTCGTGGAAGGCAACCGTGAAATCGAGGGTGTTGTAGATGTAGACACTCTGGCCGTCCGGGCTGACGCGCACCGCCCGCGGGTTCTGCCCGAGCCGCCGGGCCTGTCCGACGCGCTTGATCTCCTGGTAGTCGTCGTCGATCACGTCGGACACGTTCATGTCATTCGTGCCGGCGTAGATCGTGTAGAGGCGCTTGCCATCGGGCGTGATGGCCGCCTCCCAGGCGTTGGTGGTGACGTACACGCCGTTGTACGTGTCCATCGAGAACGACGAGCGCCGCCGCCCCTCGCCCGGCTTCAGGTCGCACACCGACAGCTGCGGGAAGATCGACCCGCCGCCGTCGATGACGTGGATCATCGAGCGGATGTGCGACAGGTACGCCTTCGGTCGCCGCGGGTGCAGGACGACGTGCCGGGACAGGTTGTCGGTCGAGTGGCCCTTCCACGAGTCCACGACCTTGCCGGACGCCAGGTCCACCGCCCGGAGAATGCCGGTGTAGAACTCGGTGACGTAGAGGCGCTGCTCGTCCGGGCTCAGGGCGATGCCGCGCAGGAACGACCCGACCGGCAGCTCGCGCGTCACCTTGCGGGCGTCCAGGTCGATCTCGGTGACCGTCCCGGGGTACTCGTGCGTGACCCAGGCGCGCTTGCCGGCCCGGTCGGCGACGATGCCGTAAGGTTCGGGCTTGACCGGGATCCTGGCAAGAACGCGGCCCGCCTGGGCGTCGAGGACGACGACCGCGTTATCGTTGTAACTGGCGGCGGCGGCGAGCGGGCCGGCGCCGATCCAGGTGACGCCCTCGGGCCGGCGGCCGACCTTGATCTCGTGCAGCGCCTTCTTCGCCGCCGTGTCGATCACGGTGACGGAAGCGTTGTCCGCGTTGGCGGCGAGGAGGAACTTGCCGTCGGGCGAGACATCCAGGAGACTGTTCGAGCTGCCGGCGCGGGCGGCTGGCGCGGCGGAGACAAGGAGGGCAAGCGAGAGCAGGAGGCAGGTGAAGCGCGGCGGCATGGATTCATTCCCTCGGGGAAGGCGGGAAGCGCAGACGGCCCATGAGCCAAGTCCTGCCATTATCGAAACCCGCAAGAACAAATGCAACGGGCGCGCGCCCGGCGCTGGCGCTCCGGGCTGGTAAGGAGTGACTGGTAGAGCGAAAGGAGAGGCGCGCGTGTGGTCGTCACAAGGTTTTTACCGGAGAGCGGTTGACTTCTCTCCTCCGTCCAGTACGATACAAACTCTCCCCGGGGACCGAAACCGCCTCCCGGAGAAGCGAATCGCTGTACGGACCTTGAAGAGGAAGGCCGATCCAGGGTAATGATGGGATCCTGATGGGAGTGAGAAGCGAGAACCTGACGCTTGCCCTCGCCAACCGGCTGCTGCTCACGGCCGTGTGGCTCCTGCTCCCTTTCTACGCTCTCTTCTCGCCGCCCCCCGCGGCTGAAATCGCCCTGTCCGCTCCCGCGTCCAATCCCATCGACGAGTTGGACACCATTTGCCTGCAGCAGCCCCCCGAAGAAGAGAACCATTCCGGGCCGACGTCAACCGTCCGGGCGTCGCGGCGCTCCCTGCGGCGCCGGCCCATGTCGTCCGACATCCCGGAACTGGCTCCCCACGAGCCCAAACGCTTCAGCTCCATTCCGACCGAGGCCTGCATCCGTTCCGTGCCGCAACCGCACGTCGCAGTAACGTCCCCGGCACGGGACGCCATCCCACTCCTCTGTTAATCTCCTCGGGCCTCGTTCTGCCCGCCCTTAACCAACGTCGTTGATGTCCCCCTGATGGTGCGCTGTTGCGCATCGCGCAGGTGCGCCGTTCGCCCGGGCGGATACAACCGCTCGCGCGCGGGGACTTCCTGTGTACCTGCCGCGCCGGCGGTGAGCCGGTGCCGGCACCCGTATCACATCTTCCCGAAGGAGGCCACCGTGCAGAAGCTGGTCCAGGGTATTCACCACTTTCAGGCCAACATCTTCCGCTCGCAGCAAGAGTTGTTCCACCGCCTCGCCGACGGGCAGTCGCCCGAGGCGCTGTTCATCACCTGCTCGGATTCGCGCATCAACCCCAACCTGTTGACGCAAACCGATCCGGGCGAGCTGTTCATCCTCCGTAACGCCGGGAACATCATCCCGCCGCACGGAGCGGCCAACGGCGGCGAGGGGGCGACCATCGAGTTCGCGGTGGCCGGCCTGGGCATCAACGACATCATTATTTGCGGCCACTCCCACTGCGGGGCCATGAAGGGCCTGCTCCACCCTCACTCCCTGGACCGCCTGCCCGCGATGGCCGCCTGGCTGTCGCACGCGGAGGCGACCCGGCGCATCATACAGGAGAAGTACCAGAACCTCACGGGTCCGGCCCTGCTGACCGCCACGGTCGAGGAGAACGTGCTGGTCCAGCTGGAGAACCTGCGGACCCATCCGACGGTCGCGGCCGGCCTGGCCCGCGGCTCCCTGAAGTTGCACGGCTGGGTGTACAAGATCGAGACCGGCCAGGTGTTCGCGTACGACCCCCGGCAGGGCCAGTTCCTGCCGCTGGAAGAGGTGAGCGCGTCGGCGATCCCGCCAGCGGCCCGGCTGGAGCCCGCCCACGCCATCTGAGCAGCAACACGGAACCAGGACGCCGCGCGGCAGCACGTCTGCAGGACGGCCCGCCCGGCCTCCGCGGCCAGCACCGAACCAGTTACAGGAGAATCCCGGTGGCTTCCGGTTTGAAAGAAACGTTCAAGAAGGATTTCCTGGCGTCCATCGTGGTCTTCCTGGTGGCGCTGCCGCTGTGCATGGGTATCGCCCTGGCCTCCGGAGCGCCGCCGGTGGCCGGCATCATTACCGGGGTGATTGCCGGGCTGGTCGTCGGCTGGCTGGCCGGGAGTCCGCTCCAGGTGAGCGGGCCGGCCGCCGGGCTGGCCGTTGTCGTGTACGAGGTAATCCAGCGCTACACGCGCGAGTACCTGGCCGGCCGCCTCGACCCGGCGGTGGCGGGGAATCCGGACGCGCTGGAGCGATTCCTCCGGGCGAACGAGGGGATCCGAACCGAGGCGACGGCGTACGCGATGGCGGCCCTCGGCCTGGCCGTCCTGCTGGCCGGTGTTCTGCAGGTCGTCGCCGGCGTACTGCGCTGGGGGCAGTGGTTCCGGGCCGTCTCCCCGGCCGTCATCCACGGCATGCTGGCCGGAATCGGCGTGCTGATCTTCGCCAGCCAGTTCCACGTCATGGTGGACGACGTCCCGCGCGGGACCGGGCTGCAGAATCTGCTGTCCGTCCCGGAGGCGGTCTACAAGGGCATCGTTCCCGACGCCAACAGCCCGGACCGGCATCGCTGGGCCGCCGGGCTGGGCCTGCTCACCATCGTCTCGATGGTCCTGTGGAAGGCGCTGGCCCCGAAGCGGCTGAAGGTGATCCCGGCCCCGCTGCTGGGCGTGATTCTGGCGGTGGGGGCGGCCCTCGCGCTGGGGCTGGCGGACCAGGTCAACCACGTGGAGATGCCGGACAACCTGCTGGCGACGGTCGCGCTGCCGGACCCGGTCCTGTTCGGGGAACTGCTAACGGCGAGCCTGGTCGGGGTGGCGGTGACGATCGCCGTCGTCGCCAGTGCCGAGACGCTCCTGTGCGCGACCGCCATCGATCAGATGCACCAGGGTCCGCGGACGAAGTATGACCGGGAACTGACTGCCCAGGGGCTCGGGAACATCCTCTGCGGCGCCTTCGCCGGGCTGCCGATGACCGGGGTCATCGTGCGCAGCGCGACCAACGTCGAGGCCGGCGCGAAGACGCGCCTGTCGGCGGTACTGCACGGTCTGTGGCTGCTCGTCTTCGTCTGCCTGTGCCCATTCGTTCTCCGGCTGATCCCGACGGCGAGCCTGGCCGCCATTCTGGTCTATACCGGGTACAAGCTGATGAACCCGAGAATCGTCCGGGATCTGTGGGCTTACGGCAAGGGGGAGGTGGCGATCTTCGCCGCGACGGTCATCACGATCGTCGCGACCGACCTGCTCAAGGGAGTGCTGCTCGGGGTCGCCCTGTCGGCCGTCAAGTTGCTGCACACGTTCGCCCGGCTCTCGATCCGGCTGGAGTCCGACGCCCAGGGGCGACGCATCGTTCTGCGTCTGCGCGGGGCGGCAACCTTCCTGCGCCTCCCGAAGCTGGCCGGTGTCCTGGAAAGCGTCCCCCCGGGAGCGGAGCTGCACGTCCACTTCGAGCAGCTGAGTTACATCGACCATGCCTGCCTGGATCTGTTCCTGAACTGGGAGAGGCAGCACGAGGCGACCGGGGGCAGCCTGGTGATTGACTGGGACAATCTCACCGCCCGGTTCCACCGTCCGGGAACGGCGGGGGCGCACGACAGCCAGGTTCTCGTGGCCGCTCAGCCGAACGGCCACCCGCGCGTCGATCTCCCCCACGCGGCCCCGGTCGGCGCCGCCGCGCACGTCAACGGCCCGCCGGACGGTAACTAATAACCCGAGCTTGATACAGGTGACGTTTGCCATAGTGCAAGGGGCATGGAACTTCCTGACGCACGAACGTTATCCCAGGACGCTCAACAGGCCCTCCGGGAGCGGGCGGTCGCGGCCGTCCAGGCCGGGGCGTCCATCACGGCGGTGGCCGACCAGTTCGCCGTCTCCCGGCAGGCGGTCAGCGCCTGGTGGGCGGCGTAGCGGCGCCATTCGCCCCGCGGTCGTCCACGGGAGGAAGCACGACGAGAGCGCCGTGAAGACCTTGCGGCGCAAGCTCCGCGAGGCCGGCATGGGCGAACTGGCCGACGCCATCGACGGCACTGTTCCGGGCCGGTACGCCCTGAAGTTCCGCGTGCAGACTGGTAACTTCCCACAGCCGTCACACCGCCTTCCCCGCGAGAGCGGCTGTGGCGCGGCGCTAGCGGAGATCCCTGGAGGCGTCCCAGCCGAGGTACAGCACCGCCGCACAGGACAGGATGGCAAGCACATCAACGACCTGGCTGAGGCCGCCGAAAGGGAATTTGAACACCAGGTCGAGGACGAACAAGAAGAGCAGAAACCCGGAGACGCCCATCGCGCCCCAGCACATCCACTTTTCCATCGACAGCCCTTTCACGGCCGACATGGGAATGATCTCTCGTACTCCCCGCAGGGTAGATGGCTCCTTGCTCAACTGGCTGTCCTCCGACCAGCATTTGCACCATTGTAGCGGTTCGTTTCGCGCGTGCAACCGGCGCGCCGTCAGGAAATCGGCGCGCCGGCCATCCCGGACTAGCAGGGCGGCCGCACGACCGGCGCGGCCGGTGCATCTGGCCCTTCCCTTCGTCCCCGCACCGCTTCCACCCATTATACCGCCTGTCGGATCGTGCCTGGTCCAATAGAGGAGGCGCTTCCTGCTGGCCAGGGACGCACGCGCGTCCCGGCGCCGTCCTGTCCAACCCCACCAGCCCGGCGCGCCAGCGACGGGCTGGTCCGACGACTCCCTGCGCGGAGGTGCGCGAATGACGGCTCCCTGTCACCTGCTGAACTGGTACGCCGGCTGGGCGTTCGTCCTGGCCGCGTTCGTCACCGGCGCGGTGATCGGCCTCGGCTTTCACCGCGACGACTTCCTGGGCGGGTACACGTCGCTGCGGCGCCGCCTCACCCGCCTGGGGCACATTGCCCTGGCGGCCCTCGGGATGCTCAATGTACTGTACGCCCTGTCGCCGTGGCCGCCGCCGTCCGCGTGGCAGGCGGAGGCCGCTTCATGGTGCTTCGTCGCTGGCGGGACGCTGATGCCGCTTGTCTGCTTCCTCACTGCCTGGAAAGAGCCGTTCCGCCACCTGTTCTTCCTCCCCGTGACGGCCCTCGCCGGGGCCGCCGTGCTGACCCTTACCGGAGTAATCCGATGAAAATTGGATTTCTCGCCCTGAGCGGCATCCGCGCATGCGACCGGAAACTCCTGGACCTCGGGCTGACGCTCCCCGGCGTGGTCGAGCGCAGCCGGGTGGTCGCGTCGCTGCCGAGCCTGGGCCTGCTCTACCTCGCCGCCGTCACCCCGCCCGGACATGAACTACACTACTACGAGGCCGAGGCCGACGGGGCCGAGCCGGCGGACGTGTACGACTGCGACCTGGTTGCGCTCAGCACCTTCACCGCCCAGGTGCCGGAAGCCTACGCCATCGCCGACCGGCTCCGCGGCGCCGGGGTGCAGGTGGCGATGGGCGGGCTGCACGTCACGGTCCGCCCGGACGAGGCCCGCCGGCACGTCGATCACGTCTGCCTCGGTGAGGGCGAGGCGATCTGGCCGGCGGTGGTGCGTGCGGCGCAGGCAGGGCGGCGCGGCGGCACCTGGGACGCGACCGCGCTGCCGCCGGTGGATGTCAAAACGCTGCCGATACCGCGCTACGACCTGCTGGCGGACCGACCGTACAATCGCTTCACCGTCCAGACGTCGCGCGGGTGTCCGTGGCGGTGCGACTTCTGCGCCTCGAACGTCATGCTGCGGCAGGCGTACCGCAAGCGGCCGGTCGCCGACGTGGTCCGCGATGTCCAGGCGCTCACCCAGCTGCGCAAGCGGCCGTTCATCGAGTTCGCCGACGACAACACCTTCGTGGACAAGGAGTGGGGCAAGGAGTTGTGCCGGCAGCTGACGCCGCTGCGGGTGAAGTGGTTCACCGAGACGGACATCTCCGTGGCGGACGATCCGGAGCTGCTCCGGCTGATGCACGAGGCCCGGTGCCGTCAGGTGCTGATCGGCCTGGAGAGCCCCGGCCGCAGCGCCCTGGAGGGGGTGGAGCTGAAGGCGAACTTCAAGGCGCGGCGCAGCGCCGGCTACCGGGACGCGGTCCGGCGCATCCAGGACGCCGGCATCACCGTCAACGGGTGCTTCATCCTCGGGCTGGACCGCCACCCCCCTTCGATCTTCGAGGAGGTGCTGGAGTTCGCCCTTGACGTGCCGCTGTACGACGTGCAGATCACGGTGCTGACGCCGTTCCCCGGCACGCCGCTGTACGACCGGCTGCGGCGCGAGGGGCGCATCCTGGAGCCGGAGCGGTGGGACGTCTGCACCCTGTTCGACGTCAACTACGTCCCGGCGAACATGACGCCCGACCAGTTGCGCGACGGGCTGTACTGGCTGACCGAGCGGCTCTACAGCGCGAAGTGCCTGGAGCGCCGGCGGCGCCCCTTCTTCGACGGGCTGTGGCGGAAGCACGAGGCGGCCTGGGCGGGACGGGACGGCGCCGGCCGGGGGCCGGAAGTGGGGCAAGCTCTTGCAGGCGCTTTTTGAGGCGTTACAATTGACGATTCAAGGGGCCGCCCCCAGTGTCGATGCCATGTCACTCAGCAGAGGGCGCTTTGATGTGGTCCGAACGATTGTCGCGGCGCAGGCACCGTCACCCCCAACCCGGCGTGGCCCGCTCCCGCGCGTCGGCGGGGCGGCGCTGCTCGCCCCGGGTCGAGGAACTCGAACCGCGGCTCGTCCCGACCACCCAGCTTTTCACCGTCCCCGGCGCCGCCCAGGCGCAGACCGCCCTCACGTTCAGCTGGCAGGTGCGCGAGGCGCTGTTTGACAATGAGATCGGCGTGTACGTCGTCGAGGACCAGGCGGGCCGCGTCGGCGGCCTCCTTCCGACCGATCCCGGGTACGCCCAGGCCGCCCTCCAGAGCGCGCAGATCCTCTTCCCCAGCGGGCGGGGCGAGACAGCTGTCAGTAACCTGACCTTCACCGCTGGCGGCTTCCTCGCCTTCTATCTGGTCCAGGACGACACGACGGCCAACGCCCTCGCTGGCAACCCCCAGGACAGCGCGACCGGCCGGCCGGTGGTCTTCTTCTCCGTGGACGGGATCAACCCCGACGACCTCGACCACGTCCGGCAGCGCGGGCTCGGCGACCGCACGGTGCAGTTCGCGTTCGAGGATCTGACCGGCCTCGGGGATCGCGACTTCAACGACGTCGTCCTGACGATCGGCATCGCCGGCGCGCGCGCCTCCGTCGTCCCCGGGCAGGCCGGCCAGACGACGACGGCCACGTTCACGGCCCTGTCGAAGGAGACGGCGTTCAACGATGAGGTCGGGCTGTTCGTCACCGCCGACGCGACCGGCCGTATCGGCGACCTGAACCCCGGCGACTCCGGGTACGCCCAGGCCGCCCTGTCCAGCGGCTCCCGCCAGGTGCTCCTCGCCGCCGGCCAGGGGGCCGGGACGACGTCCACTGCCAACCTGCCGGGCGGCGCCTTCTTCGGGCTGTACCTCGTGGCCAACGGCACCGCCGACGAGGCGCTGGCGAACAACCCGTCCAACGACGGGTCGAGCCAGCCGGTCGTCTTCTTCGGCTTCCCGGGCGCCAACCCGGACGGCGTCGATCACCTGCGCTGGCTCTCGGACACCGACTTCGGGTTCGAGGATCTGCAGGGCGGCGGCGACCGGGATTTCAACGACATCGTCGGGCGGATCGAGTTCGGCCCCCCGCAGGGTGAGCCAACGCCCGAGGAAGACACCGCACCGCCGATCATCACCGCCCACCTCGCCAACGACACCGGCAGCAGCGCCACCGACGGCATCACGTCCGATCCATCCGTCCGTGGGACGGTCACCGACACCGGCACGGTGGCCTCCTTCCGGGCCGGGTTCAACGACACGCCAGACGCACAATTCGTTGATATCCTCAGCGCCCTCCAACCGGACGGGTCATTCGTCCTGGACCGGACGCGCCTGGAGCAGATCAACGGCGGCCCACTGGCCGACGGCCCCCACACGCTGCACCTGCAGGCCGGAGACGACGCTGGCAACACCGCAACGGTGTTCGACGTCGCCTTCACGCTCGACACGACCGCCCCGCGGGAGCCGGCCTTCGCCCTCGACGCGGCATCCGACACCGGCACCGCCGGGGACGACCGGACCGACCTGGCGACGGCCACGCTGGTCGGGACCACCGCTCCGAACACGTCGGTGCAACTCGTCCAGACCGGGGTCATCGTGGTGTCGGACGCCTCCGGCAGCTTCACGTTCGCGGACGTCAACCTGGCCCCCGGCGCGAACACGTTCACCGTCCGGGCGACCGACACGGCGGGGAATGCGAGCCAGGCAGACCGGACCGTCACCCGCGCCACGAACAGCGCCCCGGTCGTGCGGGCGCCGGCCGCCAACGTGACGCTCGCCCAGGGGGCCAGCACCCTGGTGGACCTGGCCGGCATCTTCGACGACCCGGACATCACCAACAGCGTGGTCCGCGCCGACACGTCGGCCGGGCCGATCAGCATCGAGCTGTTCGACCGGGACGCCCCGCGGACGGTCGCGAACTTCCTGAACTACGTCACCGACAACGACTACGCCAACTCCATCTTCCACCGCTCGGCGAAACTGCAGAACGGCACGCCGTTCGTCCTCCAGGGGGGCGGGTTCACGTTCCAGGAGAACCCGGCGCACCTCGAGACGATCCCGACCGACCCGGCGGTGCAGAACGAGCCGGACCCGGTGAATCGGTCGAACGTGCGCGGCACCGTCGCGATGGCGAAACTCGGCAACAACCCGAACAGCGCGACCGATCAGTTCTTCTTCAACCTCGGCAACAACGCCGCCAACCTCGACAACCAGAACGGTGGGTTCACCGTCTTCGGCCGGGTGGTCGGCCCGGCCGACCAGGCGGTGGTCGATGCCCTGGCCGCCATTCCGACCCAAGACCAGGGGACCGCCCCGGCCTTGCCGCCGTCCCAGCAGGGCGCGTTCACGGAGATCCCGCTGCAGAACTACAACGGAAGCAACTTCCCGACGGACACCACGCGGGACAACTACGCCCTCGTCAACAACCTGACGGTCGTGAGCCGGACCGAGGAGTTGACCTACGCCGTGGTCGGTAACACCAACCCGGGCGTGGTGACGGCCACCGTTGGTGACAACCGGGTGACACTCCAGGCCGGGAACCAGGGCGGGACGACCACCATCACCGTCCGGGCGACGGACCGCAGCGGCGCCTCGGTGGACACCACCTTCCAGGTCACCGTCCCCTGAGTCGGGGGAGAGAAAACGCCAAAGCCCACGGGTGGCGTCCCGTGGGCTTTGGCGCGCCCGGCGCGGGCGCTCCGGGTTGGTCGGCGGTCCCCTACTTCAAGAAGTTCTCCACGATGAAGTTGCCCAGGCTGCGCCCGGACGCCAGCCCGTCGCGGTTGGCGGACTGGTAGTGGATGCCGCCGTAGATGCGGCTCCGGCCGGCCTCGTCGGCCGCCTGGTTGAAGCTGTCGTAGCTGCGCACCACCCCCGGCACGTCGTCCGAGCCGACCAGGATCGGCACGTCGGAGCCGAAGAAGGCAGTCAGCACCGCCGACGCGGCCCCGCTGAAAGTGCTGTGGCCCGAGGTGTACTCCGGGAACGGCGGCGTCACCAGCAGCGGCGACCAGGTCGGGTCGGCGACGGTGGCTGGGTTCACCGCCGGGGTGGTGTTCCGGATCGCCGTAACCGGCCGCCAAAGGTTGTAGGTGTATTTCGCATCCCAGCAGGCGATGGCCGCGTCTGCCTCGGCCATCCCCAGCAGGGCGAACAGCCGGGCGTTGGCGCCGAGCGGCAGCGCCTGCTGGATGGCGACCCGCTGGGCGATCTCGATCCAGTGCCCGGGCGGCGTCTCGGTGCCCGCGCCGTCGGCCCAGAACTGGGCGATGAGCGTCTGGTCGGCCGTGCGCGTCGTGCTGTTCGTGGCGCCGAGCGCCTTGACCTCGTTGAAATCCGCAGCGAACGCGGGGCCGTTCACGGCAGGCGGGCCGCCCGGCCGGAACTGCGAACCGCTCGTCAGCGCGAACGGCATGACCTTGCCCCACTGCGGGGCGAACGCCGCCGCGAAGGCCGGCGGCGTCGGCTGCCACTTTCCCGGCTGATTTTCCGGCGTGTAGGGGACCACGGCGTTCGCGCCGTCGTTCGCCCGCCAGGCGAGGACTGCGTTGCCGACCGCCACCCCCAGCGTGATGCCGGCCTCCTCGCCGACGCCGTCCGGGACGTTGGCCAGCGATTCCGCCAGCCGCCGGTCGAAGGTCGCCTTCTGGCTGGGGAACGCGCTGACGAGGATCGTGTGCGCGGCAGCGGCGGCAGCGGCCTCGCGCGACGTGCCGGGCAGGGCCGGACCGGGCAGGCCGGTGATGGCGCCGCCGGCGTTATAGACCTGGTGCGTCTGCTCCACCAGCTGCACCGCGTCGTACATCGCCACGCCGACCATCGCCATCAGGCGCGACGCGGGCGGCGGGGCCGTGTTGGCGACCCGGACGGCGTCCAGCAACGCCCCTTCCCAGTCGAGGATGACGTCGCTGCCCGGCGTCATCATCAGGGCTCGGTACTCGTCCGACGCGGCGAACCCGGCTATCACCTCGGCCTCGCTCGCCCCCGCCTGCAGCCGACCCACCCAGAACTGCACCCCTGCGGCGGACCCACTGTGGTGCAGGAACGACTGGTAGAAGGTGTTCACCAGCCGGGCTCGCCCCTCGGGGCTGGTCGCGACCGCCAGGGCGACGTCGGCGCGCGCGGCGCCCTCCCCCAGCCGGCCGCGGAAGAACGCCTGCCCGACTGCATCCGGGTCGCGCCCGAGTACGTCGCGGTAGAGGCCGGCGAGGAACCCGTCCGCCGTTCCGCCGCGCTTGCCCAGGTACTCGCCGGAGGCGAGGAAGCCCGCGCGAAGCTGCTCAGCCGTTGCACCCGCCTTCGCCGCGTCGAGCCAGAAGGTGAGGCCCTGCGGGTCGGCGGCCCGGCCGAGGTAGAAGTGATACAGTTTCTGCACGAACTCGCTCTGGTACTCGGTACTGCTCGCCAGCGCGAGCGCAACTTGCTGGAAGGCGGCGCCGCCCTGGTCGAGGCGGGTCGCGTAGAACGCGGCGCCGCCCGGGTCGGCCTCGCGGTGGAAAATGTCGTTGTAGATCCCATCGACGTAGCACGCCGTCGGGGATCGCGTGATGGTCGTGACATCGACGGCGAGCAGTTCGCGAGCTTCGAGCTGCTCGACCTGCAGGGATGAGTGGTGGCGCAAGGGATACCTCATGGCGAATCGGGGGCGCGCCGAGGCGCTGGGAAGAGCAAGGAAAGTTTACCGCATAGCAAGGGGGGGCGAGATGCAGGTCGGCTTTTGGGGGGGATCCTTCGAGCAAGGGGAGCGAACAAATCTGCGGCACAGGCAGAATTCATACATCCGCTGCCAGGCAGCTGCTCGTTCCGAATGAGCAGGTCGCGATCCTGTGTCGGACCGCCCCGCCGCGCACGCATCCATCCTGCCGCGCTCGCTCCCGGCACAATCGCTCCAGGCGGCAGAAATCGTGCGTCCCTGAAACACGGTCCGGTTGATGGTGTCCGCGCACGCAACGCTGCGTGCGCGGCGCGGTGCGGACAGGGTTAACCGATCCCGCCGCTCGGGCGAACGCACGTCCTGCACGCTCGCTCACGGTGTCTTCGCGCGCAGGTGGCGGATCTGCACCGGGCCGAACTCGGCGCGGATGCCGAGGGGACTGCTGGCCGCCTTGACCTTGGCCTTGCGCTGCGTCACGCCGTTGGCCTTGAACTCGACCTCGTTCTCGCCGGAAATGATCTCCAGCTGATTCCACTCTCCCTCCTTCAGGTTCTTGACGTTGGTTTTCACAAGGTCGAATTTATTGCCCCGGAAGAAGAGATCGTTGTTGCACTTCGGTCCCGGCAAGAACTCGAACTGGATGTGCGCGCCCTTTCCGAACGTCCTCGTCGTCTCGATCGTCACGTCGCCCTTGACCTTCGGGTCGATGACGATTTTTCCCTCGACCACCTTGAACCGGCCCTTGTAGGCTTCCGTCTTGCCGTCGAGCGGTTCGTTGCCCTTCTTCGTCTTCCACCCGGTCAGATCCTTGCCGTTGAACAGGAGCGAGTAGCCTGGCTCCGGCTTGAAGTCGTCGCTGGCGACGACCCGAGGGAGCGAGGCCGGGCCGGCGACGCCGGCCAGGAGCAGTCCGCAGAGCAGGATGCGCATTGCAATACCTCGGAGAAAGAACAGGGGAAACATCGGTCTATGACACGGGGCGTGGTCTCGCGGAGCCCGGGGAACCGCCTCCCCTGAAACCAGCTCGGAGCGCCAGCGGCGGGCACCACCAGCGCCCGGCGCTGGCGCTCCGGGCTGGTTAGCGCTTCCCGTTGCCGAGCTGCCGATCGAGCCAGGCGAACGCCTCGTCCTGCATCGCCCGGGTGAAGCGGTGCGGGACGTCGTAGAACCGGCCGCTGAAGCGATCCTTGACGCCCGCCTTCGCATAGACGGCGCCGATCTTCTCGACGGCGGCGCGCATCCCGGCCAGCGGGAACAGCCGGTCCTGGGAGCACTGCTGCACCAGCAGGGCGCGCGGCGCCGCCAGCGATGCCAGGTCCGGCCAGTCGAGGTAGCGGTGCAACTCCGGCAGGAAATGCACCCACGAGTGCGTGTCGATGTGCGCCCGCAGCATCGGCCGCACGGTGGACATGAAGCCCGTCACGCACCCGGCCCGGACGCGCTCGTCCAGGGCGGTCAGGTACATCGCCCGATACCCGCCCATCGAGATGCCCAGACAGCCGATCCGCTTCGGATCGATCTCCGGCCGGGTCGCCAGGTAGTCCACCGTCCGCATATCGTCCCACGCGACGACGCCGGGCCACGTCAACCCAGCCAGGACCAGCGCCTTGGTGAGGGTGGATTCCTTCCCCCGGCACTGCTGGTTGAGCCGCTGGACGTCCTGCAGGCTGTAGCGCGAGCGGTCCCAGCCGGCCTTTAGCTCGGCGTCGAGGAGCAAGCGCCGCTCGCCGAAGAAAAAGGCGTCGATGGTGATGACCACGTACCCGCGGGCGACCAGGGCGGTGGCGGTCGGGCGGCCGTCGTAGTTGCGCTCGTGGTAGGCCGTCATCGCCGGGTGGTTGTTCCCCAGGTCGCTAACCTTCTCCTTGCCGACCAGAAACATGCCGCCGTGGGAGTGCAGGTCCACGATGGCGGGGGCCGGGCGTTTCAGGTTGCGCGGGATGAGGACGTAGGCGGGCACCCGCAAGTGCGGGCCGGTGGAGAAAACGATGCGCTCGCGGACGTGGTCGGGGCGCGTGACCCGCTCCAGCACCTCTGCCCGGGGCTCGACGCGCGGCGGGCGGTACTGCAGCACGTCCAGCACCTTCTGCCGGGCGGTCGCGGTGAACTCCTCCAGCGTGCGGAATCGACCGCCAAGGAACGAGAGCGAGTAGTTTTCCGGCCCAGCCAGCCGTTCGACGTCCGGGAACACGCTGCCCAGGTCGGCCTGGGTCGGCTTCAGTTCGCGGCGCGGGTCGGCAGGCGACCGCTCATCCTGCGCGGCAGCCGTACCGCGCTCGGCCACCCAGGGCAGTGTGCCGGCGGCCGACGCCAGCGCTGTCCGGGTCAGGAACCTTCGTCGGGAGGTCGGTCGCTCGTCGCCCATTGTTGTTCCTCCTGTCGCTGCCTGAAGCGGGCGTTGCCGTCAGGACAATTGTAAGACCGGCACACCGAACTCCCAGGGGCGGGAATCGATGTCGCATCGCCGCGTTCGGATAAAAAAAGTTGCGCCGATCACCAACGTCCTGCGCTCCCCCGGTGTTGTACCTGCGTGGAAGGCACGGTCACTCGCGTGGTGCTGCCCGACGAGCCCGAGCTGGTCGCCAGAGCCCAGCAGGGCTCCCGGGAGGCGTTCGCGCTGCTCGTCGATCATTACTGGGACCGTCTGTACAGGTGGCTGTACCACCTCGCCCACGACCGGCACACCGCCGAGGACGTCGCCCAGGACGCCTTCCTGAAGGCGTTCGCTCACCTGGATTCGTTCCGGGCCGGCACCAGCTTTCAAGCGTGGCTGTTCCGGATTGGCCACAACACCTTGCTGAACCAGCAGCGTGCGACCCGGCGCACCCGCCAGCCCTTCCCCGGGGACGCGCGCACGCTGCACGCTGGCCCCCCGGAGGAGGCCATGAGCCGTGAGGCCTTGCAACTCCTGGCTCGGGCCGTCGGCCGCTTGCCGCGCGACTTCCGGGCAGCCTTCCTGCTGCGCGTGGAGGAGGATCTGTCGTTTCGTGAGATCGCCGAGGTCCTCCAGACCACCGAGGAAACGGCCCGCTGGCGTGTCTTCAAGGCCCGGCAGAAGTTGATGGAAACTCTGGCGCCGCACCTGGACCAGGACGAGTCATGAACTGCAAAGCGTGCCAACGCCGTTTGCTGGCGACCGAGAACCCGGAGGCTCCGGGCCGCGAGGTGCGCAAACACCTGAGGTGCTGCGCCGCCTGCCGCGCCTGGGTGCGGCGCCTGAACCGCATCGAGGGCCACGTTCCCGTTCTGCCCGTCCCCTGGTCGCGCAGCAAGCAGCGTTTTCTGCACCGCTTCCTCGGCCGCCCAGCCGCCCGTCCCGCCGTCCCCAAGTTGGCCCCACCGCGGCTGCCCTGGTGGCGCCGCCGGAAAGTCCTGCGCGTGGTCGGGGCGGTGGCCGCCGTGCTCCTGCTTGCCACAGGCGTTTATCTCGGCGTCTGGCTGGCGCAGTACGGCGCGCCGGACACGACCGGCACGCCTGTCGCCAGGCTCCCTCCCGAGCCGGATCAGGATCTCGTCGCCCGGCTGATCGAGTGTGACGTGCGTCTGGCCGAGGCGAGCACGCCCAGCCAGCGGGTTGAGACGCTCGCCCAGGTGGCGGCCGCCCTGCACCGCGAGTCGCGCGCCCTCAGTCGGGTCGCCGAAGGCAAGGTGGACCAGGCGAAGGCAGCGAGCGAGAAGGAGTTGCAGGCGCTGGCGCGGCTGTACCGACAGGTGATCCGGGACGGGGTGGTGCCCAGCGCGAGGAAACTTCCGACCGGCAAGGAGCGCCGCGCGATCCTGGGGCCGATCGTTGCGGAGCTGGGCCGCGCGGAGAAGGAGGCGCGGCACTTCGCCGAGCACGCGGCGGCCGCGTCCGAGCCACTGCTGCAGATCGCCGCCGCCGCGCGGGCCGGGGATCACGAGCTGCGCCGCCTGATGGAGGGAACCCCATGAGGCGACTGGTGCTGGCGCTGTTCGCGCCCGTCGCCCTGGCGGCGGGACTGGCCCTGGCCGACAATCCTGCCCCGCCGGCGCCGCAGGAGCGCTTGCTTCGCTTCCAGCGCAACCAGGCGCTGGTCGAGAAACTGGTCGCGGGCGGGCTGCACCTGGCGGCTGCGGCGGACCCGCTCGGCCGCGCCGCCCAGTGCAACCGGCTGGCGCAGGGCGTGGTCGATGAGATCCAGCTGGCGCTGGCGGCGAAGGACCGGCCGCGGGCGGACCGACTCGGTCGGCACCTGGAGGCGCTGGTGGTGCGCGGCGTGGTGGGCAACCTGCGGCTGGCCTGCGACGCCCTCCCGGCCGACTCGCCGCGTCGCGTCGAGGTGCGCAAGGTCGGCGACCAGGCTCTCGCGGCCATGCTCCCGCTGGAGACGGCACTCGAGCAGATCCCCGGTCAGGAGCAGGAATACCTGCAGGGGGTGGTCCAGGCTCTGAGCAAGGGCCGAGCCGAGGTCCAGCGCGCGGCGCGAGACCGGGCGCCCGCCGGTAAGGGCGCGGCACCGGCCCCGCCGCCGGCTGGCAAGAAGCTCAAGGCACCGTCGCAATCGTAGTCCCACACGCACCGATAACCGCGAAGGAAGGAGGAGCCCCGATGCAGCGCAAACCGTGGGGGCACGGCATCACCCGGCTGTCCCTGTTGCTCGGAGTCGGTCTGTGCCTCCTCACCCTGCCGTCCCGGGGCACCGCCCAGGCGCCAAACGGGGGCCTGAGCGCGAGCCTGCTGAACACGATCCACGGCACCGTGGACCTGCTGGGGCTTGCCGTCGAGGAAGGGACGCCGCGCAGGCAGGTCAACCAGATCAACCAGGCTCTGCATCATCTGGTCCTGGCGCTCACCGGCAAGGGGAGACACCACCGGCACCCGCCCCGCGGCGGGTTCGCCGCAGGCTTCGCGGACGTCGCCGGCGCGACCGGAAACGCGGCCCCGAACCTGTCCGGTAACGACTTTCCCGCAGTCAGGGGCAAGGGGCGGAACCCCGGCCGCCGGCCACAGACCGGCAGCCGGCCGGCAACGGGAGGGGGCCGCGCAGGACCGGGACGGCAGCAGGGGCATGGCTGCTCAGGCGCCTTCGGCACTGGCATGTCCCAGGTGGGGCTGACCGCGAGCGGGCAGGCGCCCCGGACTGGCAAGCAAAACCCCGCGGGCGCCGGTCAAGCGCGGTCAGGTGGTTTTGGCGGCGGACAGAAGAAGAACGGCAGCCCGGGTGCTCTCGGCAACGGCATGCAGCTGGTGCGCCGGCACTGCGAGAACGGCTCTCAGGTGCTGGCCGCGCAGGGTGGCCGCAAGGGCGGCAAGGGTCTTGCTGGCTCGATCGCCGGCAAGGGCGGCAGCCGCGCCGCGCAGCCGCCGGGCGCGAAGGGCAGGGGCAACCGCAGCCAGGGAACGTTCAACGGCGGTGTCAACGTGATTGTCAAGAACGTGTTCATGCGGACGGGTTCTGCCGCCGGAGGTGGGAACGGCTCAGCGCCGGGGAACCGGGCCGTGGCGAATGTGCCCGCAGCCGGGAGCAAGAACGGGAAGAACTTCCTCGGTGGGAGCCTGGTGGGGACCAGGTACGGTAAGGGTGCGGCCAGCAGAGTCGTGAGCAAGGGGGGCAGCGTGCCGGGGACCAGCGCGGGCATCAACACCCGTGGCCAGGCCAACAAGAAAGGAATGGTCGGCGGCACGGTCGGTATCTGCGGGACCAGCCCGACGAATCTTGCGGGGGCGGCCGGCCACGGCAAGAGGGGCGCGGGCGGGCCGACCATGCTCACAGGCGGAACCAAGGGCCGTTCCCAACTCACCCAGGGAGGCAGCAAGACGGGCGGCGGCGCCGGCAAGAAGGGCAGCATCGTACCGAACACCGTGAGTGCCGGTCCCAGGGGGATGGTTGGGGCTGCCGGGAGCGCCAGAAGCGGTATGCCGACTGCCCGGGCGGCGAGCAAGGGCGGAGCCACAGGTAACGGCCGTCTCCTCACGCTCTTTGGGAGCAACAAGAGTGGCAACAGGGGTATGTTGCCTGGCGCCAGGATCGGCAACACGGCCGGCGCCAACCGGAACACCCCATCCGGGTTCGCGGGTAACCGGAACGGCTCGCAGCGGCTCGCTGCCTCGGACCATCGTGCGCCCGGGCGTCAGGTGGGCGCCGCAGTCGGCGGCCGCAACCGCGCCCCGCTGGGCGGCGTCTCAGGCGGCCGGAAGCGCTGACGTTGTCCTGCCGACTCGCGGGGCCAGCAGGTAACCGGCCCCGCTGTCGCTCTCATTCCGCACGCTGCCATGCATCACACCTCCAAAAACAACTACCCGCGCGCCGCGCCGTATCGCCTCACCCCGGAGCACGCACAAGGAGAGGGGCGGAGCGGTGGTTTCCTGCGGTACGTTGTGGGGGCCGTGGCTCTCGTTCTCGTCACCGCCGCAGCCACCGTGCTCGTGGTCAACCTGCTCCTCGCGCGTCCGCAGACCGTACCGCCCGCAGTTCCTGCCGAAGTGCCCGTCGCCGAGAAGAACCAACCGCGGCGTCCAGCCTCTCCTCCCCAGGCTACCCCCGCGCCTGCGCCGTCGAAGGCGAAGGTGGCCGAGCGTGAAACGATCCTGAGGGCGCTGGGCGCGCTGAGCCTCTCGCATGTCTACCAGGGCTACCTCAACATCGGCCTGCTGGCCGACGGCGTCGAGAGTGAGGCCTACACCAAGGTCGAGGCGGAGCAGATGCTCGCGACGGTGGCCGGCATCCTCGACCTCGTTGACCGGCAGACGGAGAAGGTCAGCGAGGCCGGGCTGGACGAGGACGACCAGGAACGGCTGGAGCGCATCCAGGAACTGACGGCCCTGCTGCGCCGCCAGGCCAGTGCGCTGCGCGCCTACTGGGCGAGCGGCGACGCGGAACAGATCACGCGCTACCAGGAGGCGCGTGAGACGACCTGGAAGCACCTGAGCAAGCTGCTGGAAGTGGAGTGACTGGTCCCCACCCCTGCCGCTACAGCCCACGGGCCATGTCCCGCGGGAGGAGGTTGCAGTGACCCGACCCACGGGACGCAACCCGTGGGCTTTGTGCTGACTGTCTTCTGCCCGACGGCCCCTTCCCATTGAACCTCCCCGCACACCCGATAGGATCCCTGTAGCGCTCCGCGCCGCAGCACTGGCGGGGCGGCCCGGCAAATCCGGCCCGTTTGGGCCGAAGCAACCTTGATGCGAAGGGGCTAGCGGATGGAAAGTGGAACGGACATCAGGAGACTCGCCCTGCTGGTCGGCGGCGGCCCCGCGCCCGGGATCAACGGCGTCATCAGCGCGGCCACCATCGAGGCAATCAATAACGGCATGGAGGTCTTCGGCGTCCGCGACGGCTTCAAGCACCTCGTCGAGGGCCGCACGGATTACATCCGCAAACTGTCCATCGAGGACGTCAAGGGCCTGTACCTGCGCGGCGGGTCGATGCTCGGCACCGCCCGCACCAACCCGACGAAGTCGCCGGGGGACATGGAGCGCACCCTCGGCGTGCTGCGCCAGCTTCAGATCGACGCCCTCGCAACCATCGGCGGCGACGACACCGCGTACTCCGCCAGCGAGGTCTACCGGCACGCCGGCGGGTCGATCCGCGTCGCCCACGTTCCCAAGACGATCGACAACGACCTGCCGTTGCCCGGCTCGACGCCGACGTTCGGGTTCGAGACGGCCCGGCAGCTGGGCGTACTCGTCGTCCGCAACCTGGCCGAGGACGCGCGCACCACGTCGCGCTGGTATCTGATCGTCAGCATGGGGCGGGCGGCCGGCCACCTGGCGCTCGGCATCGGCAAGGCGGCGGCGGCGACGTTGACCATCATCCCCGAGGAGTTCCGCGGCCGGCCGGTGACGCTGGACGCGCTGTGCGACATCATCATCGGGTCGATCGTCAAGCGTGCCAGCCGCGGGTCGCGCTACGGCGTGGTGGTCCTCGCGGAGGGGCTGATCGGGGCCATCGGCGAGAAGGGTCTCGAGGAGGCGATGGGCCGCGGGCAACTCGGCCGCTACGGCACCGTCACCATCGACCCGCACGGCCACCTGCGCCTCGGCGAGATTGAGTTCGGCCGCATGATCAGGGACCGGCTGATCGAGCGACTCGAACCGCTCAAGCTCAAGACGACGTTCATCGACAAGGATCTGGGCTACGAGCTGCGCTGCGCCGACCCGATCCCATTCGACGCCGAGTACACGCGCGACCTGGGGTACGGGGCGGTCAAGTTCCTCCGGTCCGAGAAGGCCGGGCAGCTGGGAGCGATCATCAGCTTCGTGGAAGGGCGCATGGAACCGCTGCCGTTCCAGAAGATGATCAACCCCGAGACAAAGCGCATGAAGACGCGCAAGGTGGACGTGGACGCCGAGGGCTACGAGTGCGCCCGCCGCTACATGATCCGCCTGGAGCGCAACGACTTCGCCGATCCGGCCCAGCTGGAGCGCCTGGCGGAGACCTGCTCGATGGCGACGGAGGCGTTCCGCGAGCGCTTCGGCTACCTGGTCGCAGCGGATCGGTGATGGCGGGCGGTGGGTAGCAGAGATCCCAAAATCCACGGGCGGCGCCCCGTGGGCCTTCCATTCTTCACCACCCACCACGCTTTCACCGAGCCCCCTTCGCCTCGGCGATGCAGTACAGGTGCCGGTCCGAGCGCAGGTAGAGCGCTCCGTTGGCCGTCGCGGGCGATGCCAGGATCGTCTCGCCCAGCGCACTCGTACCCAGCACCTCCGGCTTCAGCCCCGCGCGCAGCGCCGTCGCGGTCCCATCCTCACTCACGACGTATACCTTGCCGTCCGCCACCAGCGGGGACGCCGCGAAGTTGCCCTCCAGACGCAGGTTCCACAGCCCCTTTCCGCTCGCCGCGTCGGCACAGTTGACCACGCCGCGCGACGAAACGGTGTAAACCCGCCCGCCCTCACACGCCGGCGACGAGTAGCCGGTCGGCAGCTTGTTCGTGTCCCAGATCTTTTCCGGCGGCGCCTCCGGCTGGCCGGGCTTCAGAGCGAGGAAGCGCTGACCGGGCACCAGATACAGCCCCTCGGCGAAAACCGGCGAGGCAATCGTGGCGAGCGATTTGCCGGTGAACTTCCAGCGCTGGGCGCCCGTCGCCGGGTCGTGGGCCGACAGGTCGGCGCCGGACTGGAAAAGCACCTCCGCTCTCACCCCGCCCTTCGTTTTGTGCTCGACCACCAGCGGCGTCACCCAGTTGATGCCCGTTGGCCGCGGCACGCGCCAGCGGTTGCGGCCCGTCCGCTTGTCGATGGCGACCGCGAACGACTCGCCGGCGTTCTCCAGCGCCAGGATCAGCAGGTCGTGCCACAGCACCGGCGACGACGCCATGCCGACGTTGTTGCCGACGGTCGGGTAATCGCTCGTTAGCGACCGGAACCAGATCAGGTTGCCGTCGGCGTCGTAACAGGCCAGGTCGTGTGTCGCGAACAGAGCGTAGACGCGCTCGCCGTCGGTGGTCGGCGTCGGGGCAGCCATGTTCGTCTTGGGATGGCAGAGGGTCGTTCCGGTCGCCCAGAGTTGCCGCTCCCACAGCTTCTTGCCGGTCTTCTCATCGAGGCAGAGGACGTGCAGCCGCTCCTGGTCCGGCCCGGTGCAGGCGGTGACGAACACGCGCCTGCGGGCAATGACCGGGGCCGACAGTCCGCGGCCGGGCAACTCGACTTTCCAGCGGATGTTCTCGCCCGCGTCCCAGCGGACCGGCAGGCCCTGCTCCCGCGCGACGCCCCCGCCGCCCGGCCCGCGCCACTGCGGCCAGTCCGCCGCCCAGACCGACGCGGGCAGGAGGAACAGAGCCAGGAAGAGCCCGCGGCCGGCGCCCGGCCGGCGTGGCGTTGCAGGGGTGCTCATCGCTGCCCCCTCTTCTGGCCGGCTCTGCCCGTGACGACCGTCAGCGGCACGGACCCGCCGAGCGCGTCGCACACTCGCAGCTGGAAGTGCCACAGGCGCGTCCATTCCTCCGTCTGCTCGTTCTGGCACACCTTGATCAGGATTTCGTTGCGGCCGGCCTTGAGTGTCCCGCGGCCGACGTGCTGGTCCATGCGCGTCCCGTGGTGGTACTCCTCGCGCTGGAACACTTCCTTGCCGTTGAGGTAGATGCGTACCGCGTCGTTGCTCGTCGCCCGGATCTCGACCGGCTGCGCGGCCGGCGACTCGACCGCGGTGAAGGCGTAGGCGACAACACCCTTCTGCTCGCCGAAGATCTTGTTGAAGTCCACCTCGCCGAGCGGTTTTGTGGGGATGTACTCGGTCCAGCGCACCTTCTTGCCGCCCTTGCCGGGATATGCCGCGTTGAGGTCGATACCCTTCTCCGGCGGGTAGGTCGTGTGGAACCCGGTGCCGCCGGTGTTGTCGAACGGGCCGATGACCATCCAGCGCGCGAGGTAGCCGAACTGCCTCGTCAGATCGACGTCAACGCCCAGCCCCTTGAGCTGCTTTGCGATCTGCTGGACCTGGTCGCGGGCACGGGCGTGCTTCAGCGCCTTCTGATACGTGATGCGGGCGCCGTCCCGGTCGCCCTGGTCGAGTTGCCCCTTCGCCTGCGCGAGGACGACCGCGACGGCGTCACGGCGCAGCTCGGCGCCGGGGTCGTCGAGCATGCCGGGCAGCAGGCGGTCAGGGGTCTTCGGGTCGAGGCGCACGAGATAATCGTAGGCGAGGCGGCGGGCGGCGCCGTCGCGGCGCGTGTCGCGCACGAAGACTTCGAGTTTGTCCTTCGGGAGGGACTTGCCGGAGGCGAGCGCCCTGTCGGCGACGGCCTCGACAGCGGAGCGGAGATAGTTGGCGGCGATCGGCCTGGCGTCGTCCAGGGCGGTGAGGATGTCGAGGAGCACTTCCGGCCCGCGTGCGGTTAACTCCTTCCACGCCTGCGCCGCCTCGACGCTGCCGGCGCCCTCCTTGCCGACCGCCTTGATGCGGCCCAGCAGCGGCCCGATGTCGGCGGCGCCGAGTCCGGGCCAGATGAGCAGCAGGACCAGCGGCCCCGCCCACCGTGTCCACGGTCGCATTGTGAAGTCTCCTTGCGAACAGCCAGGGTGCCGTCGAGCAACAAGGCTTGACGTAGCTTCACTGCCGACTCCCGTCAAGGAGCCGCGGCCCCACAGGCGTTCTGTCGAGATGCGGCTGGGACGCCGGGCACCCTGCTGGGGTGGCGGGTCGTGCGCACCATCACGCGGTCCGGGGTGGCGCGGCGCGCCACCCCGGACTCGGACAGGAGCAACCGGAGGCGCCATCCGAGCCCGAAGCGTCAGCGCGGGCCAGCGCTGCACCCTCGCTAACATTTCGGGCTCGGACGGTCGCCTCAGCTGCGTCCGGATAGAATGAGCGGGAATCGTTTCGGCTTCCACGATGCAACGAAACCTGGAATCAATCATGGAAACCTTTCGAGTCGGCGTGACGCGGGATTTCCTCGGATCGGGCGGCCAGTTCGGCCCTGGAAACATTGGTCTCGAACGGCTCGCGGCCGAGCCGGGCGTGGCGTGGGAGTTCCTCGCCGAGGACGTGCGCGAGCTGCGCCCGGACCAGGTACGCG
>JADLBT010000011.1 GCA_020847555.1 Gemmataceae bacterium | reverse complement strand
TCGCTCGGACGGAGGGCGAGTGCTTGCTGGAAACATTCGACCGCCCGGGCGTGGTCGCCCTGCCGCTGGCAAACGAGTCCGAGGTTGTTGAGCACCTCGGGCACGGCGGGCTCGTCCGCCAGCGCACGCTCGAGCTCGCGGCCGGCGTCGCCGAGCCGGCCGGCGCGTACATAATACTCGGCCAGCAGGGCCCGGGCCCGCGCGTTGCCCGGCACCTTGGCGAGCGTGTCCTCGTAGAGACCGATATTGGTGGCGTACGCTTCGTTGCGGTGTGCCGTCTGGGCGCCGAACGCCACCGCCACAATGGCGAGGACGGCGAGCCCGCGCCGACCCTGCCAGCGCCACAGCCCGGCCGCGGCCAGGGTCGTGAGGGCCGCAAGCGGCAGATACATGCGGTGTTCCGCGATGGTCTGTGTGGCCACCGGCACAAAACTCGAACTTGGCGCGAGGATCAGGAAAAAGCCCAGGCCGCAGAAACCGGCCGCATGCCTGCGACCGCCGTACCACAGGCTCGCGGCTGCGAGCGGAATGAGCAGCAGTGCCGGGACCAGCACCTCGGTCCACGCGGTCACCACGCCGTGGCCATAGTCGAACACCAGCGGTGCGGGCCATACCGCCAGGCGCAGGTAATGAGCGATGGCCTTGACCTGCGTCAGTGCGTAGGCGGCCGGGGTCACGGCCGTGCCAAAACCGGCCGTGTCGCCGCGTCCCTCCGTCGCCAGCACCAGTGCCAGCAAAGCCAGCCACGTGGCGGCGAGCGCCAGATACAGACCGCGGCGCGCGCGCCAGGCGGCGGCGAAACCGCCGGCGATGAACGTACGATCGTACAACCACACCAGCAGCGGTGCGGTGGCCATGACCTCCTTGGTGCCCATGCCCAGCAGGCAGGCGGTGAAGGTCAGCGCGCGCCAGCGGCGCGGCGCGCCTGGCTCAACGCTGCGCACGAAACCGTATAGCGTGAGCAGGTAGAAAAGTGCGCACAGGGATTCCGCGCGTTGGATGACGTACGTGACCGCGGCGGTCTGCAGCGGATGCAGCAGCCACAGGGCCGCGGCGGTGAGGGCGATGGGTTGCGCGTCGCCGGCGAAGCGCCCGGCCAGGACCGGTTGCCGCAAAGTGCGCCGCACGAGACCGAAAAGGGTCAGGCCGGCGGCCAGATGGATCAGCAGGTTGAGGGCGTGGTAGCTCCAGACCTGTTCACCGCTGACGGCATGGTTCAGGGCCAGCGTCAGGTTGAGCACGGGGCGGCCGCTGACCGTCAGTCCGCCATCCGCCGGCGGCCACCACGCCGTGGCGAAGCTCCGGATCGAAGCGTTGCCGGGGATCGAGGGTTCGTCGTCGAACACGAACGGACCGTTGAAGCTGTTCAGGTAGGCGAGGGTGCCGGCCGTGATCAGGACCGCCGCGGCCAACGCGGAGGATCGGAACCAGGGCGTGTTGGGCGCGGCTTGCATGACGGCGGGATGCAGCCTCGGGGAAAGGCGGTGGTGATGCAATGCCGCCGGGAGCGCAGGCGGCCCGCCCGCGCTCCCAGCGTTCTCGTTCTCATACTCGTTCTCGTTCTCGCGTGCTGGCCGGGCCTGCGCACAATTGCGACCGAGGGCCCTCCTTCGCCCGGCCTACGGAGGGCAGGCGGTCGCGCTCCCGGCCCCGCCACGGACTGTCCGATGGGCGCATCCGTTGCCGCACCGCGCGGCCGGCCAACGCTTCCGGCCAGTCAACCCCGACCCCTTTCCCCATGCGCTTTGGCAGCCTGCACATCCTGGATATCCTTGTCGTCGTCGCCTACCTGCTGGCCGTGATCTGGATCGGCCGCCGCGCCTCCGGCGGCACCAAGAACGAGGAGGGCTTCTTCCTCGCGGGCCGCAAGCTCGGCAAGCTCTACCAGTTCTTCCTTAATTTCGGCAACGCCACCGAGCCGCAGGGCGCGGTGAGCACGGCGAGCTTCGTCTACCAGCAGGGCGCGCCGGGTTGCTGGCTCTCGTTCCAGACCGTGTTCATGAATCCCTACTTCTGGTTCATGACCGTGTGGTTTCGCCGCGTGCGGCTCACGACGGTCTCCGATCTGTTCGAGGACCGCTACGCCAGCAAGAGCCTCAGCCTCTTCTACGCGATGTTCCAGATTCTGGTCGCCTGCGTGTTCCTCGGCTTTGGCAACGTCACCGCCTACAAGATCGCCTCCTCGCTCGTCGTGAAGCCTCAGGTCGAGTGGACGGCCGCGGACCGGGCCGCGGTGGAGGGTTACCACGAGCTCAAGCTCCTCGAGAAGCAGGCCGCCGCCGGCACGCTGCCGGCCGGGGCGCAGCCGGTGCTGGACACGCTCCGCGACCGCAATGCCCGCGGCGAGCTGCACAGCTACATCACGGTGCTCAACGACGTGCTGTTCTACGTGGTCTTCTCCGTCGTGGTGGGTACCTACATCGTGCTGGGGGGCATGGCGGCGGCGGCCGTCAACGAGGGGCTGCAGAGCGTGCTCATCATTGTCTTTTCCCTGCTGCTGATCCCGACCGGGCTGTATGCGATCGGCGGCTGGTCGGCGCTGGCCGAAAAGGTGCCGCGGCAGATGTTCGACCTCTTCGGCTCCGGCGTCACCGAGCAGTTCTCGGTCGTGAGCCTGTGCGGCATTCTGCTGGTGAGCATCGTGCAGAACGGCGGACTCAGCCACAACATGGGCATCTCCGGCTCCGCGAAGAACGAGTACGCCGCGCGCTTCGGCGCCGTGTCCGGCACCTACCTGAAGCGGTTCATGATCATCCTCTGGGCCTTCGCCGGCCTGATCGCCGTGGCGCTGTTCGGCGTCGGCGGCCTGTCCGATCCCGACGCCACCTGGGGCATGATGTCCAACCGCCTGCTCGGTCCCGGCCTTGTCGGTCTCATGCTGGCCGGCGTGCTCGCCGGCACGATGTCCACGCTCGCTGCCAAGGCGCTCGCGATCTCCTCGCTGTTTGTCCGCAACGTCTACCGCCAACTCTGGCCCGACCTCAGCCAGACCCAGGGCGTGTACTATGCCCGCTGGACCATCGTGGTGGTGCTCGCGCTCGGGACGGTCTCCGCGTGGCTCATGGGCGACTTTCTCTCGATCGTGAACCTGGTGCTCACGGTCAATCTGCCCTTCGGCGCCGCCGTGCTCCTGACGTATTTCTGGCGCCGCGTGACCGCCCGCGCCGTCTGGAGCTGCGTGGTGCTCTCGGCCCTCGTGATCCTGATCGTCCCGTGGACGGCCTCGCATGTGCCGGCCCTGCGCACGAGTCCGGCGCTGACGCAGATGAGCCTCGCGCCGAGCGGCCGGCCCGCCCCGGTGTATTTCAACAAGGTGGTGCGCACCAATCCCGATGACCCGGCCAGCCCGCTGGTCGCGGGCGGCGGCCTCAACCGGTTCAACCTGGAGTGCTGGGTCCTCGGCCGGGCCGGCCTTGATGTCGCCGCGTTCTCGCCGACGGAGCGCCTGACGGCGCAATTCTTCTTTGACGGCCTGTTCCCCTTCGCCGTGCTCATCATCGGCAGCCTGCTGACCCGGCCGACCGACCCGAAGCTCGTGCTCCCGTTCTACGGCAAGATGAAAACCCCCATCGGGGCCACGCCCGAGCTGGAGGCCGCCGCACTGGAGGAGACGCGCCGCCAGCCGGATCGCTTCGATCACACGAAGCTCTTCCCGCGGACGAACTGGGAATTCTGCAACTGGGACCGCGTGGACACCATCGGCTTCCTCGTTTGCACCGCAATCTCCGGGTCAATCGTCGGCTTCTTCGTGCTGCTCCTGCGTGCAGCCGCCGGCTAGTCGCAGGCCGGAATATTTGACCACGGATTACACGGAAGGCACGGATCAGACGTGTTAACAGGAGGAAGCAGAGTGAGCAGAGATTGGTCATGTTGGGGCGCACCTCGTGTGCGCCCTTGCGCAGCATCCGCCAAGCGGGCGGCAGACCGGTTGCCCGCAGATCACGCGGATTAACGCGGATGACGGAGGTATTATCCGCGACTATCCGCGTGATCCGCGGGAAAGTAGTCGCTGCGTCCCGGGGCAGGTCAGAGACCTGCCCTACTTCTCTGGTTCGCTCACGCGGAAATTGCTGACTCGTGCTGCTCCTGCGTGCCGCCGCGGGTATGAAAATTTAACCACGGATGGCACGGATCAGACGTGTTAACAGGAAGAAGTGGAGAAGTTGTATGTAGGGGCGCACCTCGTGTGCGCCCTCGGGCAGCATCCGCCAGGCGGGCGGCAAACCGGTTGCCCGCGGATCACGCGGATTAACGCGGATGACGGAGGTATTATCCGCGACTATCCGCGTGATCCGCGGGAAAGTAGTCGCTGCGTCCCGGGGCAGGTCAGAGACCTGCCCTACTTTTCTGTCGTGCTTACCCGGAAATCGGAAATTTCCATCCGGCTCTGCACGGTGCGGAAGCCGAACCAGCCGCGCGTCAGCGGTGTGGGGTCGCGCACGTCGAAGATCACGGCGCCATCGCGGAGATACTGCACGTGTCCATCCGCCGTGGCGACGAGCGTGATGTGATAAATACGGTCTGGCTGCAGCAGGAATTCCGGCGCGCCCAGATCATGCTCCGGCGCGAGCGGACGGGCGCCGGTGCCGTCGTAGCGGCGGAAGCGGGTCGTGGTGTTGGCGTTGCCGCCGTAGCCCACGTAATAGGTGCGGAGCTTGTCGTAGGTGGCGAATTTCCCGGTGCGGGCGTGGCCGTCGGCGAAGAGGTCGTCGGGCCGCGCCGGATCGCTCGCCATCCAGAAGCAGTTCAGGTCCGAGACCCGGGCGGCGGACGACATCTTCACGGTGTAGGTGATGACCACCGGGGCGGACAGCGGCGGCCGGAACCACACGGTACAGCCGCCGGCATCGGCAATGATGAGCCAGCCGTCATCAGTGGTCACGGTGCCGCCGGGTTGCTGTTCGACCACCCATTGCGATAGTCCCGAGCGAAAATCGTCCGTGTGCAGCACGCGGCCCGGGCGTGTGACGGGCTCGGCGGCCGTGACGCAGCCGGCCAGAAGCAGGGCCGCGGCGGATATCAGGGTCCTTGCCATCATGCTACGAGCACAGCACGGCGGGGACGGTGGGCGAAGCTCAAAAGTGGGGGGGTGGAGGGAGAACGCTCAACAGTTAACGTTTAACTCTTAACGCTGAAGTGCGGCCACCCTGCCATGTAGCTACGAGCGTGAGCGAGTGGAGATTTCGCGGATTGCAGATCGGAGATCGAGCAAGCCCCACTCGCTCACGCTCGTAGCTACCCGAACTATGCCCGTACTTAAGCGTTA
>JADLBT010000010.1 GCA_020847555.1 Gemmataceae bacterium | reverse complement strand
CGATGCCGAGCAGGCCCACCCGATCACCCGGTTGCAGAAACTCGCGCTCCTCCGCAAGCGCGGCGGTCAGCGGCAGCGACACGGTGCCGATGTTGCCCAGGTACTCGTAGGTCGCGAATTCCCGGTCGGGCGCAATGCCCAGCGTCCTGAGGATGGTATCGCGATGGCCGGCGCCGACCTGATGGCAGATGACCTTATCGACCGCCTCCGCGGCCCAGCCGAGTCGCGTGAGGAAGCGCCTCCAGGTCCGCAGGCCGAGGGCAACGCCGTGCTCCAGCACCGCCACCGCGTCGGTCGTCATGACCTCCCGAACTCCGTCGGCGTCCAGCCCAGGGGCCAGGCCCCAGCGGCACAGGCCGTGATGCTGCGGCGCCGTCTGGGTGACGCCGCCGCGCAGGCGCCGGCGCGCGCTGCCGAAGGAACCGTCCGTCACCAGCACGGCCGCCGCACCGGATCCGCCCGTCAGCGTCGCAAGCGACATCCTGAACAGTTCCATGCTCGGCGCCCGGAGCAGTTCCGCAATCGTCGCGTCGTTGATCGCACGCGCTGTCTCGCAGGCGACGACCAGGCCGGCACGGATCTGCCCCAGTTCGATGCGGTTGGCGATCGCGACGACGCCGTTGAGCACGCCGAGGCAGGCGTTGCTCAGGTCGTAGACGGCCGCGTCGGGGCTGACGTCGAGGGCCGCAGCGACCCGGCAGGCGGTGGCCGGCTCGAAGTTCTCGCGGCAGACGGCGGCGTAAATGACGGCCTCGATGTCCGTCGGCCGCACGTCGGACTGGGCCAGCGCCTTCCGCGCCGCGCGGATCGCCCCCTGCGAGAGCGGAAAGCCCGGCTCCCACCAGCGCCGCTCGGCGATGCCGGTCAGCGCTTCGAGCTGCCCTTCCTGCAGGTGCAGCGCGCGGTAAATCGGCCGCAGCCGTGCTTCCAGTTCGGTCGAGGAAACGACGACGGGGGGAAGTTCGTAGCCGATCGCATCGAGGTGGACGCGCGCGTAATTCATGGTGCCTGGGTCGCGCCCTACCGCTGCAGCGCGAGGGTGAAGTCGTTCATCTGGTAGATCGCACGCCCGTCCACCGCGAGCAGGCCGTCGGCGGTCAGGGTGAGGGCACGATCATCGACCGCGGTGAGGGCGGCCTGGACCGCGACCAGGCGGTTCGTGGGCAGCACCTGCCCGCGGTACGTCCATGTGTGCGCCCCGCCGCGCTGATGGCGGAACACACTCCCGGGACCACACCCCCAGCGCTCCCGGGCCGCCGCCTTCAGCAGCTGTATTAGCGATTCCAGCCCGAGCGACCCGGGACAGACCGGATCCTGGTAGAAGTGGGCCTTGAAGAACCACGCCGACGGAGCGACGGCCTTGACCCCGCGCACGAAGCCGAGCCCGCGCGGCCCGCCATCCGACACCAGGCAATCGATGCGGTCGATCATCCGCCAGCGGTCGTCCGGGAAGGGGGCGGAGTCGGGGTAAACGAACGTCCGTGCTCGGGCGGCTTCGCGGGCGTCCGGCTCGTGGACGGCGGCCCCACGGATGCCGACCTGCTGGGCCAGGGCTTCCTTCGAGAAGAAGCCGAAGGTCGTGTCCCCGCGATACACCGGGCGCCCGCGACGGGACACGCTGAAGTCAAACGCCTGGATGATCATCCCCGCCGACGTGGCGGCGCGGGTGAGCTTCACGCGCGTGGTGAGCGCCCCGGCATCCGGCCGAATGTCCTCCAGCAGTTCGGCCCTACCGCCGAGGTTGCGGAACGACAGATCGACCGGACTCGTGAGGGCGGAGCCGAGGTACGCCGCCAGCCAGCCGCACGGCTGCAGGGCCACTTCGAGCAGCACCGCGAACGGCATGACCGACTGGCGGTCGGCGGCGAAGTACCAGGCGTCGGGCGGCACGTCGTACTGGGCCTCGGCCGCGCCCCCCGCGACCATCTTCCACGGCGCGGCCGTCACCTCGGTGATACGGTCGAGGAACTGGTACGGCGGACCAGGAAGGCGGGCGATGACGCGGTCAGCGTCGAAGACGCGATACGGCGCGCCGAACGCCTCCGACGGCTTGCCGACGGCGAACGCCAGGATTCGGTCGCGATCGTAAAGCGCTGGCCGGCGGTCGTCGGAGGTGACGGGGAAAGCGGCCGCGACGCCCGCGCGCGTCAGGCCCACCAGGCGCAGCGACATGCTGGTGATCTCGACCACCGGCTTGCCGTCCGCGTACATCAGCGCATCGACGACGACGTAGGGTTCGGGCCGATAACCACGCTCTTTCACCTCCACCTCGTAGGTGACCTGGCGCGTCGCCGCCGTCACCTGGCCGCGACACGCGAGCCGGCTCGCCACGCCAGGAACCGGCTCAAACGCCACCGCGCCCGCCTCGCCCACCCAGCCCATGCGCAAGAGCAGGACGCGCAGCGTGTGCAGGCAGCCCTCGTACATGAGCGTCCCGGGCATCACCTGATCATCGACGAAGTGGCAGGTGAGGAACCACGCTGCCGGATCGATGTCGGCCTCGCCGCGCACCAGGCCCAGGCCGAACCGCCCGCCGCGCGGGTCGAGCAGCGGCACGCGGTCCACGAGCTGCATCCGCCCGCCAGGCAGGGTGAGCGCGCGCTCGAGCGGCAGCCCCGCGAACGCCACCCCGAAGCCGTCCGCCAGCCGACCGGCACGCAACACCTCGATCTGCTCCGCCGTGTACGCCTCGACGGCCATCGGCACCGGGTCGCGCCAGTCGTCCGGCTGCACACCGGGGCGAGGGCGGCGATCCAGGTCGGTGCGGACGACCCCCTTGCCGGCGGCAAGTTCCGCGGCCGTGAAGAACCCCGCGCACCCGTCCGTCATCGTCAGCAGCGGCTCGCCGTTCACCGTCCCCTCGAAGCGGAAGCGGAACAGGTGCGTGGCGCCCTGTCGGAAGAAGCGGTCGATGTGGATGTCGTAGCGGATGGTGGCGCCCGGGCCGGGCAGCCCGCGGTGGAACGTCACCACGGCGTCGAGCAGGCGGTAGACCGCCTCCCCGCGGGTGTGGAAGTCGATGCCGAGGAAGCCGGCGAGGAACAGATCGGCCTGCCCGGCTTCCACGGCAATGCTCGTCGGGATGCGGCCGCCGTCGAGATACCAGGCGTCGGGGTGAATGTCGTGCTCGGTGACGATGCGCCCGCGCGAGAGCGAGAGCGGCTCGCCCTCGATGTGCAGGATGCGATCGACGAGCATCAGCGGCTCGTCGGGCAGGCGCACGCGAGTGGGGAATGCGTCGGCGGGGGCGAACCGCGGCCCGAGAACGCGGCCGGCCGAGCCGACGGCGAATTCCAGGCACTGGGCGCGCTCGAGCGCGCGGGGCGGTTCGTCCGCGCGGGGCTGTGTGCCTTGGGGCGCGGACGCGGGCAGGGTGCCGCAAGAGCGCTCCAGGACTGTTTGCAGCAGCCGCGTCTGGAAGGCAGCCTGCTCGGCGATGCTGCCCTGAACCGCGGAGGCGAAGCGCAGGTAGGCTGCGTGCGCCTCTCCCCGAGCCACCTCGCCGGAGGCGGCCAGCGCCACCACGGACGACAGCGCCACCGCGGCCTCTCTCTGGGGGATTGCGGCGGGAGGGCTCGTCGGCGCGGCGGCCGGGTGCCTTCGAGCTGCCGGCGGGGGGGGCACCCGGAACGGTTCCCCGCCGACCGGGAGTGTCAGGAGACGCGACGCGGTCGGGGGTTGCTCCTCCGGCGGCGGCCCGTACAGGGCGGACAGATCGACGGGAATCCGCTCCGCCACCAGCACCCCGAGCAACCGCAGCAGGGTCGAAACTTCGTCCACTCCCGCGACACATGCCGACCGAGCGCGGTGCGGGCGGTCGCCGAGGGTGGCCCCGATCATCCGGCTGCAGGACGCCCCCGGCCCCACCTCGATAAAGATCCGCACGCCGTCGCGATAAGCCGCCTCCACCGTCGCGGCGAAATCGACCGGACCGACGGCCTGCGCCAGGATCGCCGCCGCGGCGCTCGCGCGCGTCACCTCGTAAGCAGCCGTGCGGGCGGTGGCGTAGAAGCGCACTCCGGCCGGGGCCGAGGTCGGCAGCAGGTGCAGCGCGCGGTAAGCGTCGGCGACGGGCAGCGCGGCCTCGCAGTGAACGGTACTCGTCTCGTGCAGCGGCAGGAATCGACAGCCCAGCCGGCGCACCAGCTCGTCCACGCCGACGCGGGCGCCGCCGATCATGCACTCGTGCGGGGTGTTGCGGATCAGCCGGTAGACGCGCGGGAGTTCGGTACAGGCCGCATCGACGACCTCGGCCGGTCGGTCCACCACCCCCGCGACCCAGTCAACCGGCTCGCCCTCGGGAACGTTCCAGGTGCGCCGGGCGGCGTCACAGGGGCCGGTGAGGTCGCGCGCGAAGAGGGGCGAGGCGTTCATCCGCCGCAGCATCTCGTCGCGGCCGGTCCACGCGCGCAGCGCAAACAGCGCGGCCGACTCGCCGAGGCTGTATCCAAGCGCGGCATGCGGGCGCACGCCGAGGCTCGCCAGGAGGTCGCAGACGAAACTACCCAGAGCGACCTGGCCGAAGATACGCTCGCGCGCATCGGGTGGGCGAACGGGGCGGTCGTTCCAGAACCGTTGCGGCTGGATCTGACTTCGGAGGCGCTCGTTCTCGGCGTCCTGCCGGCGAAGGACGGCCGGCCAGCGGACGGCGAGGTTGCGGCCCATGCCGGCGAAGTCGTTGCCGGAGCCGGGGAAAACGAACGCCACCAGCCCGGCGGGACCGAGCGGCGTCGGCGAATGGAAGATGCGGTCGCGCTGACCGGGCGAGAGCGCCGAGCCGGCAAGACTGCCGCGAGCGGCCTCCGCCAGGGCGCCCAGTTCGGCCGCATCGCGAGCTACCAGGGCGACCGCGAGTCCGGCGCCGGACGGCGGATGCGCTGCGAGCCAGACGCGGGCAATCGCCTCGACAGCAAGGCCGTCGCGGGCATGGCCAGCCAGGCGGGCCAGTCCGTCAGCCAGCGCAGGGACATCCGGCCCTTCGACCGCAAACAGCGCTTCGGACAGCGGGCCGAGCGGTTGGAGGAAGTCGAGAGGACCAGGGCGAGTGCGCGAATGCGCTCTCCCCTCACCCCCCCGGCCTCCCTCTCCCATGAGGGGAGAGGGGGGAGAAGCAGAGGTGAAACGGCTGGATGCGAGTCCAGCGCCTGGACTCATCTCCCCCCTCTCCCCTCGTGGGAGCGGGGGGCCGGGGGGGTGAGGGGGCTTCGCGGCGACCGGGGCGTATTCCTCCAGCACGACGTGCAGGCAGGTGCCGTCGATGCCGCAGGCGCTCACGCCGGCGCGGCGCGGGCCGCCGGCGCGGTCGCGGAGCCAGTGCTGCGGCGCGCCGAGGTACAGGAAACCTTCGCCAAATGCCGGACGCGGTCGATCGACCCCGCGCAGCGGGGGTAGCACCTGGAACTCAACGCACAGGCAAGCCTTGACGAATGATGCCAGCCCGGACGCCGCTCCGGTGTGTCCCACGTCGCCCTTGGCGCTGCCGAGTACGCACGACTCGATCGTCAGGTGCGGACGGAAGAAGTTGGCCAGGGCTCGCGCCTCCATCTCGTCCTCAGCGGGCCAACCACTCGCGTGCCCTTCCAGGTAGCCGACCGACGCTGGATCGATACCCGCTTCCCAGTAGGCCCGCGTCAGGGCTGCGCGGTACGCTTCGGTTGACAGCCCGATGTCACTCCCCGCGCCGCCAGTAACACCGACGCCGCGGATGACGGCGTGGACGCGGCCGCCGTCACGCTCTGCGTCTTCCAGGCGCCTGAGGACCACTGCTGCGGCCCCCTCGCCGATGACGGCGCCATCGGCGGCGAACGGCCGCCCTTCGTGCGTCGCCAGCACCGCCCGAACGTCGCCGGCCAGGTCCACCGCGCCGACGAGTGCCCGGTCGATCTCCCCGCGCTGGAGCGCCCGCACGGCCACCTCCAGCGCGCGCAGCCCGGACCCCTCCTCGCCCGCCACGGTGAAGCTGGGGCCGCCGAGATGGAACTCGCGGGCGATGCGGCTGGCGGCAATGCTGCCCAGTGCTCCCATCGTCCGGTTGGCGGTCAGGGGCGGTCCCGCCGCGTCGCGCAACCCCGCCACCCACGCCTCGAACTCCGGTCCTTCGGCTGCGACGCCGTTGGACCGTGCCCAGCCCCGCGCCTCCTCCAGCATCGACCAGCGGAGATGGAACTGAGTCGTGTTCAGATCGAGCCCCAGGCCGACGAACACCCCGGTGCGCAGCCTCTCCTCAGCACCGGGCAACCCCGCCGCCTCGAGCGCGTTGGCGGCCACCTGGAGCATCAGGAGTTGCTGAGGCAGCACTTCCTGCAACTCTTGCGGCGGGATGCGGAAGCGGCCCGCCGGGCAGGCCACCTCGCCGACGAAGTAGCCGGCAAACGGCGCCTCGCCAGACCACCGTTCCCGGAACCATCGGCTCGTCTCGACGCCCCACCACCCCGGAGGGGCCTGCGGTTCCGCCTCCGACCCGCCCAGCACGCGCCGGCGGAAGGCGGCCAGCGAGCGCCACGGTCCGAAGTGCGCGTCCATGCCGACGACGGCGATGGGCGGAAACCTCTCTCCCCGGCCCTCTCCCCCGTGTGGGGAGGGGGAGCGGAAGGGTTCCGGTGCCCGATTGCTCTTCCCGACACCTGAGCCCGTGTTCTCTCCCTCCCCTCGCAGGGGAGAGGACCGGGGGGAGAGGTTCTCGGCTCCGGTCCACTCTTCAACGAGTAAGTGCGCGTTGATGCCGCCGAAACCGAACCCGCTCAGCGCGGCGCGGCGCGGCCGGCCGTTCGCCTCCCACGGCTCGGCGCGACGCAGGACGCGGAACGGGGATTGTCCCGCGCCGAGCCCCGGCGCCGGGTCCGTGAAGTTCGTGGTGGGCGGCAGGGAGTGGTGGCGCAGCGCGTGGAGCACCTTGCACAGGCCGGCCGCCCCCGCCGCGGTGAGGAGGTGGCCGACGGTGGCCTTGACGGAACCGAGCACGCACTGGCCGGGGCGCCACCCGCTCTCTCCCCACAGCGCCCGCAGGCTGGCGAGTTCGACCGCGTCCCCGACCGGCGTGCCGGTAGCGTGGCACTCGATCAGATCCACGTCCTGCGGCGCCCAACCCGCCTGGCGGTAGGCCGCATGCATGGCCCGCAGCTGGCCTTCCGCGCCCGGCGCCAGCAGGCTGCCGCCCACATCGTTCGACACCCCGACGCCAGTGATCGCGCCCAGGATCGTGTCGCCGGCGCGCAGCGCATCCCCGAGGCGCTTGAGCACGAATACCCCGGCCCCCTCCCCCACGATGAGCCCGTCGGCGCCGGCGTCGAAGGGGGCACAGCGCCCGGTCGGCGAGAGCGCCCGCAGCTGCGCGAACCCCATCTGGGTGTACAGGCAGTCGGGCCGCGATACCCCGCCGGCGAGCACGGCGTCGGCCCGGCCGGCGCGCAGCTCGTCGCACCCGAGCTTGAGCGCATACAGCGACGAGGCGCAGGCGGCGTCGAGGGTGTAGCTCCCGCCGCCCAGGCCGAGAGCCTGCGCCAGCAGCCCCGCCGGCAGTCCGCTCGGGTAGCGATCGAGCGGTTCGGCGCGCTCCGCGGCGGGGTCGGCCCGCAACTGCTCGGCCAGTGTGCGACCCAGAATGGCGCGGGCGAGGCGGGACGTCCCGTCGGTGGGCAGGACGATGTTGCCGAGGATGACGGCGACGCGGTGCCGGTCGAGCGTGTCCGTGACGGCGGACGCCCAGGCCAGGCGCCCCGCGTACAGGGTGAGGTGGAAGACAGGGTCGAGGCGGGCGAGCACGTCGGCCGGGATCCCCGGCACGGGTTCGGCGCGGGGGACGCTCGCCAGGAAGCAGCCGCGCAGCGAGTACACGCGGTCCGGCGCACCCGCAGCGGGGTCGAGGGCGTCGGCCGGGTCGAGGAGCCAGCGGTCGGGCGGGACGTCGCGCGCCGCGTCCGCGCCGACGCGGACCAGATCCCACAGGCCGGCGGGATCGACGCCGGGCGGGAACAGGCCGCCCATCCCGACGATGGCGATGCGTTCCGGGGCCGTCACGGTTGGGGCCTCACGACGTGGCGACCGGGGCGACGCGGTTGCGGCGGAACGCCCGCGCGAGGGCCGCGTCGAGGACGCACTCGCAGCTGTCCAGGCGGGCAAGAACGCGGCCGACCTCGTCGAGGAATTCCAGGTCGGCGAGCGCGTGCAGGTCGGTGGCGTGCGTCACTCGCGCGACGACATGGACCGAACCCGGCGGGAAGGTCCGGCAATACTGGCGGTAGCGGCCGACCCGGCACGGGAGCGAACCCACGCCGCGCTGCGCGAAGGTCCAGAGGATGAGCAGCTGAAATCCACAATCGAGGACGAGTGGGTCGGCGAGCCACTTCTGCCGGAGCGCGTGGCGGACCCAGGCCGGCGGAGGCGGGGCGGTGCGTACCGCCGCCGCGATGCCGTTCGCGTCACACCCGAGAACCTGCTCGATGCCCTGCAATTCCGGCCCGTGGAACAGCAGGTCGCCGTATACCTCGGCCACCGACTGCGGGTACGGCCGAGCGGACGCGGTCAGGTGCGGCTCGGGAGCCGGCGGCAGTCCGGCGGCGAGGACGATGTCGGCCCGCGCGTGCGTCACCTCGCGCCCGTCCGCCCGGACCCCGCACAGTTCGGCCGGCGCGACGAGGAAGCCGTCCCGCTTGACCGCCTTGCCGGCCGCCACGCGCAGGCGTGGCGCGGCGGCGTCGGCGAGGATGACGCCCTGGAGGATGCGCAGATCGTCGCAGCCGTGGAACACCAGCCCGGGGTTTTCGTGCAGCGCCCCGTGCGCCAGCCATTCGAGGGTCAGCGCCGCTGGCAGCACCGGGCGGCCGTCGAGGACGTGCGACGCCAAAACCGGATGGTCCGCCGGGTCGAGGACACACTCAAACGCCGGCGCCAGCTGCGCGCCAGGGGCCGGCCTCGGCTGTCGCGCCGCGGGCAGCCCACCGGCGACCACGACCACCTCGACCGGACCGCCTGGGGGGGCGCTCAGCTCGCGCACGAGGAAGTCGGCGCCGGCCGCGGGCGCGATCAGCCCCACCCCTTCCGCCTCGAACACCTTCCGCAGTGCCGGCGTCACCATGCCGCCGTCCCACGGTCCCCAGTTGACGGCGACCACGCGGCACCCGGGTCGGCGCCGGGCCTCGCGCTGGGCGAGCTTGTTGAGAACCTCGTTGGCGGCGGCGTAGTCGGCCTGCCCGACCCGGCCGAACCGCCCCGTTGTCGAGGAAAACAGGACGAGCGCGCGCAGGTCGTCCCCGGCCGTCGCCGCCAGCAGTGCCCGCAATCCGTTCACCTTGGTGCCGTACACCCGGTCGAACTGCTCGGCCGTCTTGTCCGCGATCAGGGCATCCGCCAGCACGCCGGCCCCGTGGACGACGACGCGAATCGGCCCGGCCTCGCGCCGCACCTGCTCCAGCACGCGCGCCAGGCTGGCGGAATCGCGGATATCGACGCTCCGATAAAGAACGCTGGCCCCAATCGCCTCCAGCCGGGCGCGTGTCTGCCGCACCTCGCGCGCGGCGAGGATCTGGCGGCACTGCTCACCGATCTCCCTCGGGGAGGCGCCGGGGGAGCGGGCCGCCAGCTCTCGTTTCAGGTCCGCCTCAGTGAGACAGGGGGCCAGCGACGCGGGCTCGGGCTGCGGCTCGGGACTGCGGCCGAGCAGCACAAGGGTCGGGCGAAACGCCCTCGCCAGCGCGACCGCCGCCTCGGCCGTGACCCCGCGCGCGCCGCCGGAAATCACCACCACGTCGCCCGGGTACAGCGGCGGCTCGGCGGTCGGGGTCGGCGTCGGTTCTCGGGTGAGTTCCAGCTCCACTCGGCCGCCCCGCGACAGCCCGACCTCGGGGGGGCCGGCGTGCAGCAACTCCTCGACCAGTGCGGCGGCGACTCCCGGTTCGGCCCAGTCGCGGCTCACGTCGAACGCGCGGCAGGTAACCTCCGGCCATTCGTGGCCAGCCGTCTTGGCGAACCCGGCCAGCCCCGCCGCGACCGGGTCAACCCCCTCGTCGAAACCGTGCAGCCCGAACGCGCCATCGAGGCGGGCGACCGTCGCGAGGAGCGCGCCACCGTCCTTGCCGGCCCGACGCAGCCCGGGAGCGACGTGCCGCAGTGCAAGCAGGGCATTCGCGAGGAACTCGTCCGACGGCACAGGCGGAGCGATGAGGACCAGACCGCGCAGTGCCTGGGGCAGGGGCTCACTGACCGCCGCGGCGCACGGCAGCAGCCGCAGGCGGTGGCCGCGTTTCCGCAACTCGTGCTCGACGGCGCCGGCGAAGGCGCGGTCATCGGCGGTAACCCAGATCTCCGCGTCCGGCGGCAGGGCCAGTGCAGGGCGGGGTGCCGCGGGACGCAGGGGCACTGCGTGCAGGATGCTCCGCTCCAGCAATTCCCCAACCGGAGAGGGGGCCGGTTGCGCCTTGCTTCCCTCTCCTTCTGGGGGGGGAGAGGGGAGAGCAGAGGGAGTGGTGTCCACGGACCTGGGAGGTTCAGTATCCCGGCCCCCGGCCAGGAACACGGCGATGTGGCGGAGCGTGATCAGTGTCCCCAGGTGTTCCGGCTTGACGGCGGGCGCCTCGGGCAGGCGCTCCTGCAGGGCCGACAGGATCTCGACGCGCTTGATCGAGTCGATCCCGAGATCGGCGTCCATTGCCATGTCAAGTTCGAGCATCTCGCCGGGATACCCCGTCTTCTCGGCCACCACCTCGATCAGGACGGCGACCACGCGCTCGTTGCTGGTTGCGGCCGGAGGGGCGGGCGCTTCCTCCTCTGGCGGCGGGGCTGGCGGTGGAGTCGGCCGCGCCTCCGAAATGGCCGGAGGGCGCAGCGCGACGGGCGGGGGCAACTCGGGCAGGGCGAGCGGCGCGGCGGGCGCCTGTGCGACGAGAAGGGCTGCCGGGCCGGGGGCAGGCAATCCGAGCGAGGCGAGCAGGAGGCGTTGCTGCTGCTCGACCAGCATGTGCAGGGTCCGCTGGGCCGACTCCTGGCCTTCGAGGAACTGGCGGTGCAGCTGGGCCGTCTGCTCGTGCAAGCGCTGCAGGACCGCCATGCTCTCGCGGCTGACCTGCAGTGCCTGCGCGACGGCGCTCCCGTCCAGGACTGGCGCGGGCGGAAGCGCCGCTGCGGCAGGAGCCGTGACTGACGGCGGGCTGCCGTTGGAGTGGGCGGACGCGGCGAGGGAGGGAGGCGTGCCGTTATTCATCGGATGAACCGAGGTTCCGTTGCGTTGAGTGTGCGGCTCGGGTGCGGGCGGAGTGGCCGCTGGCGGCGCGGCAGGGGCCGACGCCGGCCGCGGCTTGACGTGGTTGGCCCCGGTGAGCGCGACGGTAAAGCCGCCCTCCTCCGGCCGCCTGGCCCGGCCGGCCGCCTGGGGATCCCAGTCGCCGAGGCGGACGGCATGGCCGAGGGCCGCGAGTCGGGCGAGGAGGAGCGCCAGGTCGTAAGGGCCGGCGTGCGCACCGTTGGAGGCGTCGAGCGCGATGGCGACGTGGGGTTTGTCCTGAAGGGTGGCCGCGACGAGGCCGGTCAGCCGCGCTCCCGGCCCGACCTCGACGAGGGTGCGGACGCCGGCCGCGTACAGGTTTTCCACCGTCCCGACCCACTCGACCGGGCGGGTCAGCTGGCCGGCGAGCAGGTCGCGCGCGGTCTCGGGATCCTCGGGATACGGCTCGGCCGTGCTGTTGGCGAACACGGAGAACCGCCCGGCCGGAAAGGGGCTGGTCGCGACGACGGCCCGGAACGGCGCTTCCGCACCGGCGACCAGCGGGCTGTGGAACGCCGCCGCCACCGCCAGCCGCTGCGCCCGGACCTGGCGCGTCGCCAGCGCCGCCGCTGCCCGCTCGATCTCGGCGGTCGTCCCGGACAGCACGGTCTGGGCCGGCGCATTGCGGTTGGCCATGACCAGGTCAAGAGCCTCCGCGCGCAGCACCTCCTGGATCGTCTCCGCCGGGGCCGAGACGGCGAGCATCGAGCCGGCCGGACCGGCGCTCGCGGCAGCAAGAACCCGCCCGCGCTCCCGGGACAGTTCGTGCAACTCAGCGGACGTCAGCCGCCCGGCGGCACACAGAGCGACGAGTTCGCCGTAGCTGTGCCCGGCGGCCGCGTTGGGCCGCACGTCGAACGCCTCCAGCACTCGCAGGGCCGCCAGGCTGACCGCCCCGAGCGCGGACTGGGCAATCTCGGTGGCCTTCAGCGCCGCCTCCTGGGCCGCCCGGACTTCGGGAGTGAACGCGGCGGGAGGATAGATCCGGTCCGCCAGGCGCGGCGCCCCTGCGAAGCTGCGGTCGGCCTCGACGAGTTCCGCGAACGCCACCGGGAACCGGCACATAAGGTCGCGGAGCATGCCGGGGTACTGGGCACCCTGCCCGGGGAACAGAACTGCCAGCGCCCCGGGCGCCGCCCCGACGCCGTAGCACGCCCCGTCCGGCGTCTGGCCCGGTCCCCGGCGGACCAGGGCCAGCGCGGACTCGAGCAGCCGTCGCAGGTCGGTCCGGTCGCGCTCGACGACGAGGAGAAGGCGGTGGGCTCGGCGCGGGTCGAACGCGGCGCGGGACTGCACCGCCCGCGCGCACACCTCGGCCCACGGCAGGCCGTCCGGCCACGCTGCCAGGTCGCGCGCCACGTCCGCGGCGGTGTCGGCCGACACAGCGACAAGCTGCACCGTGCCGTCCCAGTCAATCGCCTCCTTTTCGGAGTTTCCTTCTTCCAGTATGCAGTGATAGTTACTCCCGCCGAACCCGAACGAGCTGACGGCCGCCCGACGCGGGGAGGCCGACGGTAGCCACGGCCGCCTGTCCGCGTTGACGTAGAAGGGCGATCCGTCGGCACGCAAGGCGTCGGTCGGCCGCGTCACCTTGATCGTCGGCGGCAGCACCTTGTGGTACAGCGCGGCCGCCGCCTTGATCAGCCCCGCGGCCCCGGCCGCCGCCTTCGTGTGGCCGATCTGCGACTTCACCGACCCGAGAGCGCACCACGGCCTGGAGCGCCCGCCCTGGCGATACACCTCGGTCAGCGCCTCCACCTCGGTCGCGTCCCCGACCCGCGTCCCGGTGCCGTGGGCCTCGACCAGCTCGACCGTCTCGGGATCAATGCCCGCCAGTTCGTACGCCCGCCGCAGCGCCGCGACCTGCCCGGCTGCCTTCGGCGCGTAGACCGCGTTCCCCTTGCCGTCGCTCGATGACCCGACGCCGCGCACCACCGCGTACACTCGATCGCCGTCGCGCTCGGCGTCGGCCAGCCGCTTCAGGACGACCACCCCCAGCCCCTCGCCGAGGGTCGTGCCATCGGCATCCGCGTCGAACGGCCGCGCGCTGCCGGTCGGCGACAGGGCCGGGGTCTTGCTGAAGCACGAGTACATGAACACGTCGTTGAACGTGTCCACGCCCCCGGTGACGACCACGTCGGCCCGGCCGGCGGTCAGTTCCAGGCATGCCAGGTGCAGGGCGCCGAGGGAGCTGGCGCATGCCGCATCTACCACGCAGTTCGTCCCGCCGAGGTCGAGGCGGTTGGCGACGCGGCCGGCGACGACGTTGCCGAGCAGTCCTGGGAAGGAGTTCTCCTGCCAGCCGACATACCCGTCGGCGATGCGTCGGACGACATCCTCGGCGGTGGCGCCGTCCACGCCGGCCTCGCGCAGAGCGCGCCGCCAGAGTGGGTGGCCGAGACGGGCTCCGAGCGGGATCACCAGCTCCAGGGTGCCGGTGACGCCGAGGACGACGGCGACGCGGCGCCGGTCGAGGGGCCGCAGTCCGTCCGCTGGGTCGTCCGGGAACGCCTGGTAGCCGGCGTCGAGCAGAGCCTCGCGGGCGGCGACGAGGGCCAGGAGCTGGGACGTATCGGTCGCTTCGAGGTTGTTGGGGGCGATGCCGTACAGTCCGGGTGGGAACGCGATCGGGTCGAGGAAGCCGCCGCGCGCGGCGTACACTCGGTCCGGCGCCTTCGGATCGGGGTCGAGGTAGTCGGCGGCGGACCAGTGAGACGGCGGGACGTCGCGGATGGCATCGACGCGGTTGCAGATGTTGGCCCAGTAGGCGCGCAGCCCGTCGGCCCCGGGGAAGAGACAGCCGACCCCAACGATCGCCAGACGGGCGCCGGGGTTATTCTCGGTCGCGGCACTGTTCAAACCGTGCTCCTCGTCAACGACTGCGGGCCGCCGGCGGGTCGGTCGTCAGCTAGATCTCGGGCCGGCGGGAGAGCCTCTGTTCGAGGGCAACGGGGTCGAGCGGCGGCGAATCGACCGCGATCGGAATACCCTGGCAGCGGAGCATCTGGGCGCGGAGCAGCACGGCGGCCCCGTAGAGCAAGTTCAGGGCCACCGGCACGACCCGGCGATTTTCCGGAGCCTCCAGCGGAGAAGCCTTGACCCATTCGTTGAAGGCCCCCATGGCGGGGCCGCACCACACCTGGTAATCGAGCTTGCGCGTCGGCTCGCCGGCGTTCGCCCAGCGCGAGGACTGGCCGAGATACCAGCGAAATACAAGAGCCATCTTATGTTTTGGCTCGCGTTCGGCACGCCGGATCTGGTCCGGATCGCGCTCCGCGAAAAAGACCCGCGTTTGCGCCCAGATCTCCTCCAGCGGAGCCCGGAATACATTCTTCTCCAGCGCCGCCCGTTCGGCCGCCGGCAGCGCGTCCAGGCCGTCGTGGGTCCGGTACAGTTCGTACAGTCGGGCCGCCCGCATGGGGAAGAACGTGCCGCGCTTGAGCACCTGCACCTTGACGCCCATCTCGAACATGTCGCCGGCCGGGGCCATCGTCACGTCCGCCTGCTCCGTCTGGGCGAGCAGCGCCCGGACAACGTCCGACGAGCCGGACTCGACGCACGCCTGGTTGATCGATCCGGTCACCACATACGCGGCCCCCATCGCGAACGCTGCCGCCACCGCGGCCGGCGTGGCGATCCCGCCGGCCGCCCCGACCCGCAGCGGACAGGCGTAGTCGTACTGGCGCTGGAAGCGGTCGCGGAGGGCCAGCAACGTCGGCAGCAGCGTCAGGGCCGGCCGGTTGTCGGTGTGGCCGGCCGAATCGGCCTCAGCTGTCAGGTCGGCGGCCAGCGGCACCCGCGCCGCGAGTCGGCCCTGGTCCTCGGTGAGGTTCCCGTGGCGAACGAGTTCGGCGACCAGGCGCTCGGGCGGCGGGGCGAAGCACTTCGACGCCACCTCGACGCGGGACACCTTCGCGATGACGTGGTTGGGAGTGATGACCCGGCCGTCCGGGCCGCAGTGGATACCGTGGAGCCGGTATCGGACCAGCGGCAGGGTGACGTCCAGGTACGCGGACGCCTCGACCAGCCGGATCCCGCGCCGACAGTACAGCTCGGCGATGGCGGCCTCGAGGTCCGGGGCGGTGGGACTGTGGATGAGGTTGAAGCCGAACGGCAGATGGCCGACGCTCGCCGTCAGCTGGTCGATGGCCGCCTCCACCCGGCCGACGGGCAGACCGGCGGCCCCGAAGAACCCGAGCAGGCCGGCGCGGGCCAGCGCCTCGACGAGCCCGACTGAGGCGATCCCGTTCGCCATCGACCCGGCGACATAGGCGTAGCGCAGGCGGTGGTCGGTCCGGAACGTGGGGTCGCCCAGGTCTTCCGGCAGGCAGGGCGGGACGTACACGGTCGGGCTGTCGGCAGCGGCGTCGCTCGCGAGTTTGCAGGCGGACCCGGAGCGTTGCAAGCGGAACGGGCGATCGACGGTCCGCAGTGCCTCACGGATGGTTGTGTCGTCAGTCATGGCGAACAGCACCACGGCATACGGTCGCCCGATGGGAGGGTGGAGTCGGACCGGCCCCACTGCCAGCTGGCCCGTGGGCTTTGCAGAGCCCCTGGCACACCAGGTCGCCTGTCCCTGCATTGGCGCTTACGCTTTGGGCCTGGTCGGTGCCGCGCTGTGCGGTTGCCCCGCCGGCCCTTCACCGTCACGGCCGCCGGCGCCGGCGGCCGCCTGCACGGCGAACGTCCCGGGCGGCAGCCCCAGGGCCAGTTCTCGGCCGAGCACGCTCCGCCGGTAGCCGTAGCTGAAGTAGATCACCAGCCCGACGGCCAGCCACACCACGAGTCGCAGCCACGTATCCACCGGCAGGAACAGCATCATGGTGATGTTCACCAGGATGCCGAGCGGAGCCACCAGCCACAGCGCCGGACAGCGGAACGGCCGCGCCGCGTCCGGCCGCCGGACGCGCAACAGCCCCACCGCCGCGCACACCACCACGAACGCGAACAACGTCCCGATGTTGACCATCTCCTCCAGCGCCGCGATCGGCGTGAACGCGGCCACCACGCACATGATCGCCCCGGTCAGGATCGTCGAGACATGCGGCGTGCGGAACCGCGCGTGGACCGCCCCAAAGACGCGCGGCGGCATCAGCCCGTCTCGCGCCATCGCCAGGAAGATACGCGCCTGGCTGAGGAACGTGATCAGCAGCACGCTCGTCATCCCGGCCAGGGCGCCGGCCGCGATCAGCGCCGCCGCGCCGTGCAGCAGGCCGCTCCCGCCCGCCTCGGCGCGCCGCCGGAACGCGGACGCGATGGCCGCCTCCGAGTCGATGTTCGGGTAGCGCTCCATCCCGGTGATGACGGCGGCGACCGCGATGTACAGGACGGTGCAGACGACCAGCGATGCGATGATGCCGAACGGCACGTCGCGCTGCGGGCGCACTGCCTCCTCGCTGTGGGTCGAGATCGAGTCGAAGCCGATGAACGCGAAGAACACCAGCGCCGCCCCGAGCATGACGCCGGAGATACCGTAAGGCAAGAACGGGCTGCGCACCGCCTCGTCCGCCTCCAGCAGGATCCGGTCCACGCCGAACGTTGCCAGGATGCCCCAGCTGCGCGCCGCCACCTCCGGCGCCTGCTTACGCGCCTCGACCACTACCGCGGCCACCACCTCCTTTTCCGCCGCCGTCGTCGGCAGGTCCGCAGCGTAGGCGCTCAGCGCTCGCTTGAGCAGAGCGGGGTCGCCGGCCGCCTTCGCCTGGGCGATCTTCAGCACGGCCAGCGCCTGCCTGCGGATCTGTTCGGCCCGGTCGTCGAACGGGATCCCCCGATCCCGGAGCTGCTCGCTGCCCTGCGGCAACTCGACGACAACGCCCTTGACCTGGCCGCCCTGCTTGCCGTTGAGCGTCACCCATTCGCGGGCGGCGGCGAGGAGCTGGTCCTCGGCCTTCGCGTGGGCGGCCGCCAGGTCCGGGACGACGCGCTCCTCCGCCTGGCGGCGCTCGCTGGGCGGGATGCTCGTCCAGTTCGCCGGGTCGATGTACCCAACGCCGACGACGATCACAAACAGCACCACGCCGACCTTGAGCACTACCAGGGCAGTGTTCGACGCAGCGCTCTCCCGGATACCGATTACCAGGATGAAGGTGACGGCCGCCAGGATCAGTACTGCCGGCAGGTTGAACCACGCTCCCGGGGTCGAGAACGGGTCGTGGCACAGGTACTCGGGGATGCGCCAGCCGAAGACGGTGTACAGGAACTCGTTGAGGTACTTCGACCACGACGCCGCGACGGTGGCGGCGCTCATCGCGTACTCGAGGATCAGATCCCAGCCGATGATCCACGCGAACAGCTCGCCCAGGGTGGCGTAGGCGTAGGTGTAGGCGCTGCCGGCGACCGGCGCCATCGACGCGAACTCGGCGTAGCAGAAGGCGGCCAGGGCGCAGCCGACGCCCGCGATGGTGAACGAAAGGAGGATGCCCGGCCCGGCGTCCAGGGCAGCCACGCGCCCGGTCATGACGAAGATGCCGGCGCCGATGATCGCCCCGATGCCGAGGGACGTCAGCCCGATAGGGCCGAGGACGCGCCGCAGGCGGTTCTCCCCCTGCATCTCCGCATGCAGCGTCTCCAGCGACTTCGTCCCGAACAGCTGTTTGCGAAGCATCCGCGGTCCTCGTTGACACGTTCGGTCGGCCGACCTCGGCCCGGGTTCGCCCTACGACCGCTCCTGTTGCACGACCAGCAGCGTCACGTCGTCGTTGCGGAGGCGGCGCACCCTACGCTGGCCGGCGACCCAGTCGGCGAGCGCCTGGCCGGGATCCTGGGCCTGCAGAACGCCCTCCAGTTCCTGCCACGGGTGGGCATGCTGCTCGGCCTGTTCGAGGAACCACTGAGCGAGGGCGTCGGTCATCAGCCACAGGCGGTCGCCGGCGCGCCAGTCGCCCTCGATACGCTGGGCTCGGCCCTCGAGCATCTCGCACCCCGGTCCCCGGGAGCCGATCAGCCAGGGGGTGGTCCCGAACTCCGCCGCACAGGCGACGGGAAACGTCCTCTCCAGCCGGCCGGCCCGGACGTGGAATGCGCAGCTGTCGCCGACCGCGACCGCCTGCCACCGTCCGCCGCGGACGACGACCCCGAGGAAGGTGGCGAACGCGCCCTGCTGCAGCTTCATCTCCGCGTACCAGGGGAGAGCCCGCGCCCCGACCTGGTCGGTCCAGCGCCGCCGCAACGGTGGGAGCCAGTCGGACCACGGGGCGAACCCGTCGGCGGGCGCGGCGACGAACTCGGCGCCCAGGAGCTGAGCCCACAGGGCGGCGAAGGAACTCTCCGTCGCCCCGTCGGCGACCGCGAACCGGCCGCGCCGCACGTCCCCGGCGGCGGCATCCTCGTACTCCTCGACGCGGTGTCCGGCCTTGGGCACGGCGAGGGTCTGGCAGAACAACGGCGGGGCGGCCTGGGACATCGCTCACCGCGGGATCGGGAACGGGTCTCGGAAACCACCGTCAGTCTACCGGCCGACCCGGTCCGGCTCAAGCGCCCCAGGTTGCGGATGGCCCTGCCGGGGCATATACTCTGAGGCAAGGCGTGCGGGGCGGGAACCGCCCGGCGTGTGGCCCGGCAGCTCCCGCCCGCCCCCAAGGGAGGGTCTGTCATGCGACTGCCTGCAGCTCTGTTCCTCTGCCTGACGCTGCTGGTCGGCCTCTGGAGTGGCGCCGATGCCCAGGAAAAGGGCAAGGAAGTCACGGTCAAGGGCAAGATCACCTGCGCCAAGTGCGACTACGACACGGTCAAGGCGGCTCAGCCGGACCTGAAGAGGCCGAAGACCTGCCAGACCGTGGTTGTCGCGAAGAAGGGCGACAAGGCCGTGGTCTACTACTTCGATGCGGCCTCGCACAAGAAGTTCCACCAGCCCATCTGCCGGGACGGCAAGGACGGCACCGTGACCGGGACCGTCTCCAAGAAGGACGGCAAGAACGTCATCTCGGCCACCGACGTGAAACTCCAGTAACGGCGACCGCTTCCCGCGAGCCCGCAACGCCACCCTGTCCGGGTGGCGTTGTCGTTTCCCGGGTGACCGGGCGTTGTCACGCGCTCGCCCCAACCGGGGAGTACCCGGGGCAGGAACACCGGCTTGTATATTCCGGGCGATAGACTATCCTTCGAGCGATGTTCCTGTTGCTCCTGTGATGCGCACCCGGCAGAGGCGCTCACCCGGACTCGCTGCCTGATCCGCCTACCCGTGCCGCGGCCCGCTGGGGCCTTCCGGACAACGCGGCACCATCGTTCGCTGAGTGGGGCTGGAACGAAGAGGCTCGCCCCCAGGGCCGGGGGACGGTCGCGCCGCGCGCGGTGCCCCGTCTCCCGGCCTTCTGGCGCCCCGGTCGGGACCGGCACCACCCCACCGCCGGCGCCGCCCAACCCGCAGTTTCGCGCCGCCCTACTTGACACCCTTTCCATTACGGGAGTACACTTCCGTAACAGTCGGTGCGTCGGGATTTGGGTGCCCACGCCGGAATATCCCAACTGCCTTGCCCCGTAACACGACCCCGAGAAGAGGCAGCCGCTCCAGCACCCCGTACCGCGGGGGCCGGCACGGTGGTGACCCCGCCCGCCTGCTCTCACCTCCCGGAGATCTTGCCCTTGAAGGCACTCATCAGCGATATCCACGGGAACCTCGAGGCCTTGCAGGCCGTTCTCGACGACATCCGCAAGCACGACGTCGGCGAGATCTACTGCCTGGGGGACGTGGTCGGCTACGGACCCAACCCGCGCGAGTGCATTGACCTGGTGATGCAGTGCAAGGTCGTCCTCCTCGGCAACCACGACCAGGGGGCCATGTTCGACCCGGATGGGTTCAACCCGCCGGCCGAGCGTGCCATCTTCTGGACGCGCGGCCAGCTGGAAACGTCCAGCGAGGACCGGCCGATCCGCGAGAAGCGCTGGGAGTTCCTCGCCGACCGCCCGCGACTGGTCCGGGAGAACGGGTTCCTGTTCGTCCACGGCTCGGCCCGCAACCCGCTCAACGAGGACGTCTTTCCGGAGGACATCTACAACCAGCGCAAGATGGACCGCATCTTCGCCATGGTCGAACGCTACTGCTTCCAGGGGCACACCCACGTTCCGGGCGTCTTCGTCACCGGAGCCCAGGAGGATCTGTACCAGTTCCACGCCCCCGACGAGATCGACTACGTCCACCGCCTCGACGGGCGCAAGACGCTGTGCAACGTCGGCTCGGTCGGCCAGCCGCGCGACGGCGACTGGCGCGCCTGCTACGTCCTGCTCGACGGCGAGACGATCCGCTACCGCCGGGTCGAGTACGACATCGACACGACCGTGCGCAAGATCTACGACATCCCCGACCTGGACAACTTCCTCGCCGACCGGCTGCGCGACGGCCGGTGAAGCCAGGGAGGCGCGAGGCTCCAAAGTCCACGGCGCGCCGCCCGTGGACTTTCACTCGCCCTCCTTCCCTCCCCACTCCCACTCCCACTCCCCACGCCTGTTCGCTATCCTAAACCTGTAGACACGGGTCCGGGTCGCCTCCGGTCCACCGCCCCAGGCCAGGAATCGGCAGCCGATCATGCAGCAGAAGAACCTCATCGTTTTCATCGTCCTGAGCATTCTCATCCTGACCGGATGGAGCTTACTGCAGAACGTGATCTGGCCTCCTCCCCCTGCGAAGGAGAAAGAGGAGGCCAAAAACGGCAAGAAGAAGGAGCCGCCCAGGGCAGTCGTCTGGCAGCTCACCGGCGCAGCCCAGCGACAAATGCCGGGCCATCTCTGGGCGGCGGTAATTCCGGCCGACATGGGTCTCGCCGCCCCCTTGCGGCTGGCGACGCAGGCGGTCGTCACCGAGCGCTACGCCGGTGTCAACCTCTCCGCCGACCGTCCGCTTCAGGTCGCGTCGCTGATCGCTTCTCCGTGGGTGCCGGGTTTCGGTCCGCTGTTCACCTGGCAGCGCCTCCGGCCCGATCTCCTTGCGGATTTCGGCGTCAAGCCGCAGGATCGTGTTGTTGACCTGAGTCCGCCGGACTCTTTCCTCCAGGTCAAGCTTACCACCCAGGGCGGCGGCGTCCTGAGCGTCGTCCTGCCGAAGTTCCAGGCGGCGACCGAACTCGGCCGGCCCGCCTTCGAAACGACCGCCGACGGCCAGAGGGTGCCCGAACCCTTCACCCTTGTTCCGCCGGATTCGATCCGCCCAGCGTTCCTGTTCTATCACTACCGCAACCCGGCCGGCGACCCGGACGAGAAGAGCCCCGCCGCCCGGGCGGTCCCGCTGACGACCCTCGGGGATGTCGTCTGGAACGTCGAGGATCGGGGGACAAGGGACGGCAAGCGCGAGGTCGCGATGTGGTACGACCGCATCCCCGGGTATCCGGGGCTCAAGATCGTGCGCACCTACACCCTCGGGCCGAAGGACTACCATGTCGGACTGGAGGTCGCGATTGAGGACACCCGCAAGCCCGGCAAGGGCGGCGCGGCGCGGCCGTTTCGGTATCAGCTGACCGGCGCGCACCACATCCCGATCGAGGGCGAGTGGTACGCCAGCGTCACCCGGCAGCCGATGCTCGGCCTGGTCACCAAGCGCGGCCACCTGTGGCGCGACCTCGACGAGACGCAGATGCGCATCCTCAACCGCAAGGGCGGCGAGCGCGTCCCGCTGCGCGGCCCGGGCGAGAACTTCCCGTACATCCAGTACGCCGGCGTCGCCAATCAGTACTTCGCGTCACTGATTGTCGTGAGCGACCAGAACAAGCCGGGGGGCGACGGCGTGCCGCCCCAGGACGTGGTCGCCTACGCCCGCGCCACCCTGGAGAGCCAGGAGCGGGTCGGCCGACTCCTCAATTTCGACCTCGCCAGGGGCCGAATGGAGGCCATGTTCACCGACGCCGGGCTGGACAAGCTGCAGAAGCAGACATTCATCCTGCTCGAGACCGCCAGGCAGGGCATCAGGAGTCGAACCCTCAAAAAGGGCGACAACGTCGTCATCAACTACTACGACGCGCACGACCGCGGCCTGGTCGCGACCGGCGTCCGGCCCGGGTCCGTCGTCCGCCCCCACCTGGCCGACATCGCGGTCAACGTCACGAGCCAGACCCCGGCGGAACTGCAGCCCGGGCAGCGCGTCGTCCACAAGTACCTGCTCTATAACGGCCCGGTGAAGGTCAGCCTGCTCGGTCAGTTCACCGGCCCGATGGCGGTCGATCCGGAACTGGTCGAGCGCTACTGGTCCACCCTCCACCTGCGGACCCTGACGGACTACCACTCGCCCGGCTGGATCGGCAGCTTCGCCAACGCCATCTTCTGGACCGACCTGGTCATCCTGTTCACCCGCCTCATGCACTGGCTGCTGGACAAGCTCCACTTCATCGTCCCGAACTACGGCATCGCCATCATTCTGCTGACAATCATCGTTCGCGGGCTGATGTTTCCCATCAGCCGCCGCCAGGCTCTGCTCAGCATCAGGATGCAGGCGCTGGCGCCGGAGATGAAGAAACTGCAGGAGAAGTACAAGAACGACCCGCAGGAGCGCACCCGGGCAACGATGGAGCTGTACCGCAAGCACGGCGTCAATCCGCTGGGCGGGTGTCTGCCGCTGCTGCTGCAATTACCCATCTTCATGGGGCTGTATTACGCCCTGCAGGAGAGCATCCATTTCCGGCTGGCGGGCTTCCTGTGGATCAAGAACCTGGCGGCGCCGGACATGCTGATCTACTGGGGCGAGTCAATCCCGATCATCAGCAACCCGGACAACATGGGCGGACTCGGCTACCTCGGCCCGTTCTTCAACCTGCTGCCGGTCGGGGCACTGATCCTGATGATCGTGCAGCAAAAGATGATGACGCCGCCGGCGACCGATCCGCAGCAGGAGTTCCAGCAGTCGATGATGAAGTTCATGATGATCTTCATCGGGATCCTGTTTTACAAGCTGGCGGCCGGGCTGTGTCTGTACTTCATCGTCAGTTCGCTCTGGGGTCTGGCCGAGCGGAAGATGCTGCCCAAGAAGACCGTCGCCGGCCAGGGCGGCCCGAGCCCGCCTCCCAGCGGTGGCGGCGGGCCGCGCGGCGGGCGCCCGCGACCGCGCGGCGGCCCGACGGCCAAGGCACCCGAGGGCGCCGTCCAGAAGGTGCGCAACTGGTGGCAAGAGGTGCTGAAACAGGCCAGGAAGAAGTAGCCAGGCTCTGATAAAGCTCACTTCTCCAGCAGCACGATTCCCCCGACGCGCTCGGCGTCGCGCAGCAGGTTGGCAAGGTGCTTGACGTACCCGAGCGCCCCCATCCGGGTCGCGAACACGCCCGGCGCGAGGCCCAGCAGTTTCGCGACCGGCCAGTACAGCAGACGCTTCAGCCACAGCGGCCTGCGGTGGCTCGGCGCAGCGCCTTCCGGGTCGCGCCGGTAGAGGCCGTGGTGCAGGTCGAAGGCGTGTGGGTAGACGCGGCCGTGCCGGAACCCCGCCGCGCGACCCAGTTCCAGGATCCGCCGCGGCGGCATCTCCTTCTCGGTTACGTTGTAGCGCGCCACCGCCGCGCGCGCCTCGGGCGACTGATGATGCCCCTCCCCCGGCTCCGACGTGACGCAAACCCCGCCCGGGCGCAGCGCCTGATACGCCCCGCGCAGGGCGGCGGCCTCGTCCACCGCGTGATGCAGCGCGTCGTAGAAGACGGCGCCGTCGAACTCGCCGTCGAACGGCAGATCCTCGTAGTCGCATACCAGGAAGTGAAGCCGGTCGAGTCCGGCGCGAGAGCCGTTGGCCCGGGCGTGTACGACCATGTCCGGGGCGATGTCCACCCCGAGCACGTCGTAGCCGGCACGGGCGAAGAAGACACTCGTCCAGCCGGTCCCGCACCCGAGGTCGAGCAGTCGGGCCGGCGGCGGCGGCAGCAGGGCGAAGACGGCGGCCACCTCCGCGAGGTAACGGGCGCGGCCGGGGTCGGAGAAGGGTTTGTGGACCGCGTGGAGGACGCCCGCCTCGTCCAGGTTGCGCAGGTAGTCGATTTCACCGCTCTTGGCCATCGCCGAAACCTCCCTGTGGCGATCGGAGCGTTTTCCTCTCCCCTCTCCCCTTGTGGGAGAGGGGCCGGGGGTGAGGGGGATCCTCCTCCCCTCTCCCCTGGTGGGGGAGGGGAGAAGAAGAGACGCCGTTCCCTTTACAGCCCCTCGACCTCCCACCCCTTGCGGTAGCGACGCCGCACGAAAGCGTTCGCTTCCTTGACGTTGGTGACGGTCAGCTTTTCGGCATTCCACTCCAGAGATTGTTTAGGGAAGCGCGTCGCCAGGCAGCCGAGGAGGACCGACTCGGTCAGCGGACCAGAGTAGTCGAACGGCGTCGAGGTCTGGCCGTTGCCGCGGCACGCCTCGACGAATTGCAGGTAGTGGTTCTGCCCGCCCGGCTGCGGCAGCTTGTGGTCGCGGAACCGATCCTCCGGCAGCAGCACCGGGGCGGCGATGTACGGCGAGTAGAGGACGCCGTTGGTGCCGAGGTAGATCGACCCCTGATCGCTGAGCCTCCGCTTGCCGATCAGCGCCTGCACGTTCTGCGGCGGGCGCAGGTCGCCGTCGTACCAGTTCAGCGTCAGCCGGTCAGCCGCGTAGCGCGTGCCGGGGAAGGTGTACTGCACCTGGGCGTCCAGCCCCCAACTGTCCGGACCCGGGGCGCCGCTCGCCGCGCGCACCGACACCGGCGCCGTCAGAGCCAGCGAGCCGAACACCGGGTCGAGGATGTGGCAGCCCATGTCGCCGAAGGTGCCGGTGCCGAAGTCGAGCCGCTTGCGCCACTGGCCCGGGTGGTAGTACTTGGCCAGGTACGGCCGCTCGGCCGCCACGCCGAGCCAGTAGTCCCAGTTCAGGCCCGGCGGCACCGGGTCGCGACGGTCGGGGCGCGGGCCGCGGTCGCCCCAGTGCTTGCCGCTCCAGCTGTGGACCTCGCGCACCTTGCCGATCGCCCCGGACTGGATCGTCGCCACGACCGTCCGGTGGACGGCGTGGGAGTGGATCTGGATGCCCATCTGCGAGACGATCTTGCGGTCCCGGGCGGCCCGCGTCAGCTGGCGGGCCTCGTAGATCGTCTGTGTCAGCGGTTTCTGCGTGTACACGTGCAGCCCGCGCTGAATGACGCGCATCGTGATCGGGGCATGCATGTGGTCGGGCGTGGAGACGTTGACCGAGTGCAGTTCCTTCTCCTTGTCGAGCAGCTCGCGCCAGTCCTGGTAGACGCGAACGTTGGGGAAGCGCTTGCGGATCGCGGCAGTGCGCGTCAGATCGACGTCGGCGACGGCGACGAGACGCAGGTTCTTGCTCGCGGTCAACGAGTTGATGTCGCTCATCGCCATCCCGGCGGCGCCGAAGCTGGCGTGCAGCAGCGTCTCGCTCGGCCTGGCATGGGCGTGTGCCCGGAACACGAACGGGGCGGCGAACCCGGCGGCCGTCAGGCTTTTGAGGGCGGCGCGGCGGGTGATGCGGGAGGTCGTCATGGGTGTGCCTCGTAGGTAGGAATCAGGGGTGGGTCATTCGCTGGCGGGAACGAGGACGCGCACCTTGGGCGGGGCGGCGAGCAGATCGCCCACCTCCGCCAGCAGGGCGGTGATGTGGGCCGTCCTCAGATGCGCCTCCAGGGCGGGCAGGTTGGCCCAGCGCTCGTAGAGGGTGTAATGGGTCGGCGTCTTCGTGTCGCGGTTGAGGTCGTAGGCGCGGCAGCCCTTTTCGGCGCGCGTCGCCTTGATCGCCTTCGCGAACGCGGCCTCGAACTTCGCGGCCGCGCCCTCCTTGACCTGGAGGCTGACGAGCATCGTGAACGGCCTGGCCGAATCCTTCAGGCTGGCCTTCACCTGGGCGGCGATCGGATTCGGCTTGTCCTGGGCGGGGGCGACGGGAGCAGTGAGAGCGGTCGCGGCCAGGGCGGCGACGGCGAGCAGACGCGGGAGCATGGGGCCTCCGGATGCGGGTGGTGGGACAACGAGAACGCCGCCGGCTATTGTACGCCGCCGGCCGGAATCGTCCGGCGCGCGGAAAGGCCCCGGCAGGGGCGATGCCGTCTGCCGGGGCCGAGGGTGTTTCGCGCGTCGAGGGAGGGGAAGCGCGCCGGATTAGTACCGGCGTCCGCCGCCGCCACCACCGTAACCGCCGCCGCCGCCACCACCGCGCCGGCCGCCGCCGCCGCCGCCGTAGCCGCCGCCACCACCGCCGTAGCCGCCGCGCCCGCCGCCGCCCTCAGGCTTCGGCCGCGCCTCGTTGACGGTCAGGGCCCGGCCCTCTACCTCTTTCCCGTTCATGGCCGAGATCGCCGCCTGGGCTTCCTGGTCGGAGCCCATCTCGACGAACCCGAACCCCTTCGACCGCCCCGTGTCCCGGTCCATGATGACCTGGGCCGACTGCACGGTCCCATACGGCTCGAACATCGCCTGCAGATCGCTGTCGTTGATGCCGTAGGCCAGGTTGCCGACGTACAACTTCTTGCCCATTGCGGGCCTCCTCACGAAAACCGGCTCGGGATGCCGCGACCCACGGCGGGTTGGCACTGCCCTGCCAGAGATTGCCACACTATCTTGGGGCAAGGGGGAGTAGGGGGAGATAGCAACAACGGCATCACGGCCCGGCCCTCGAGTCCCAACGTCGTCTTATCATACCGGCCGGACTCGGCGGAGGATAGTGATTTCGGGAAAGAGATGAAACAAGTCGCGCCCCCGCCAGGTTCCCCACCTCCTCGCCGCCTCACCAGTCGGTGCAGCCCGCGACCACTCGCACGGACTACCCATCCTTCCCAGGACCGTGCCTACCCCTGCCGTCGCAAAGCCGCGCCCGCCCGCGCCCCTTACCCGAGCGCCACTGGCGCCACCCCACGCTCCGAAAAATGGGTTCGTGGGACGGCGCGCACGCGCCCGTTCCGGCCGCGACGTCAAGCCGAGTCGCTTGGGGACAACGATGTTCTTGTGGCCGAGAACGTCCAGCACGGCGCGATTAATGGCAGGCGGCCGCCTCAGCGCTCGGGCGCCAGGTCTTCCAGGCAGTATAACGCCGGGATCGAGAAGTTGTTCAGCGTCGCGCCGAAGTAGATCTGGCGTCGGTCGCCCTGCGGCGTGTGCGCCGTCACGACCGCCGGGGATGACGCCAGCAGCGGCGCCGACTGCTCCAGGGTCGTGAAACGCCACTGCACCTTGCCGGTGTGCGGGTCGAGGCAGCAGACGTGTCCCCCGCACCCGAGCGCGAACACCGCCGACGTCTTCCCGCAGTGGCCGCAGGAGTCCAGGGCCGGGACCGCGACCACCGCGCTGCCGAGCGACTTCTTCCAGCGCAGCGCGCCCGTCTGCCGATCGACGCAGTAGCAGTAGCCGTCGCGCGAGCCGAAGTAGACGCGGCCGCCGTCGAGCACCGGCCGGGCCAGCACGCCGTCGCCGGTCCGGAATGGCGGCCAGAGATCCTTGCCCGTCGCGGCATCGACGCACAGAAGTGCCCCTGCCGGGTCGTATTTCTCTGAAGACCCGGTCATGCGGCCGTTGCCCAGCCCGAAGAAGACCTGTCCGCGATCCACCGCGGGCGAGCCCCACACCGGCAGCGCCAGCGGGGTGCGCTGCGGATCGTCCCTGCGCACCATCCACCGCGGCGTCGGCCGCACCCAGATCTCCTTGCCCGTGTTCGCGTCGAGGCAGACGATGACGCCGTCCCCCACGCCCGTCTCCTCGTCGATGCCGCCGCCGACGTAGACGCGCTTACCGGCCACGGCCGGCGTCATGTCCACGTGCAGGCGCAGCGTCTTGCGGCGCGCGCCGTCGGGGAACTGCCAGACCTTCTTGCCCCGGTCCGCCTCGACGCAGTAAATACCGTCGTCGCCGGCGCTGAAGTAGACGCGCCCGCCGACGACCACCGGCGTCCCCTCGGTGTGGCTGCCGGTCGAGAAGTCCCACACCTTGCGGCCGGTCTTCGCCTCGACGCAATACAGCTTGCAGCCGCTGTCCTCGTGGAACCCCTCGCCGATGTAGACGCGGCCACCCGCCAGGCACGGGCTGGAGAAGACCTGCTTCATCGCGCCGTCGTCGTCGAATGCCCAGATGATGTCGAGCGTTTTCGCGTCCAGGCAGTAGAGGGTGCCGAAGCGGTCAAGGGCGCCGCGGGCGGCCGCGAGGTAGATGCGTCCGTCCGCCACCAGTGGGGACGACAGGATCATGCCGGTCCCCTCGAAGACCTTCGTTCGGGTCCGTTCCGGCAGGAGTTTGGCGCCGCCCCGCTCCGCCCCGGTGGTGTCGTCGGCAAGGGGGGCGAGACGCGCGCCGGGACGGGCCGCGGCGAAGGCGGTCGAGGCGAACAGGGCCACCCAAAGGATGACCGCCTCGGTCGGGAAGGTCGGTCGGGAAGGCGGTCGGGCGACCGGGTCGGCGAGGGCCGGGACCGCGGCCAGCGGCGGCACAGGGCCGAAGTGCTCCAGCGCGCCGCTGACGCGCGCCAGCGCCAGGGCGACGGCGCGCTCGGCGACGAGCGGGGGCGGGCCGCCGGCCAGGACGAGGGCGGGCCGCTGCGCGAACTCCCGCGCGGCCCGATAGAGTCGGTACAACCCGCCGGCCCAGATACCGAGCGTGAAGACCAGCAGCAGGTTCCACCACGGCTCGGACGCGGGCGGCGGGCTGAGCAAGCAAATGCCGAGGACGAGCGCGCAGGTTCCGCTCAGGAGTCCCAGGACGAGGTTCTCGGTGCGCGGCGGCGCCTCGGGCAGCACCTGGTCCCCGGTAAGGGTGCGGACGTGCCGCGCGTACGCCCACAGGGTTCCGAGCAGCGTCACCAGCGTCATCGCCAGCCACAACGCCGCCGGCGTGCTCCACCACGAATCGAGGAAATACCCGGCGAGCCACAGGTGCAGGAAGTACAGGGTCGAGTTGATGCTGACTACGGTGAAGAAGGCGATCCAGCGGCGGAACAGAAGCAGGACGCCGCCGAACAGGCTCGGGAAGAGCAGCGCCAGGATCGCCAGCGGCCCGCCGATGCCCAGGGTGGGGATGACAGCGAACAGGGTGCCTCTGAAAAATCCACGAACTGCAACCCGTGGGCTTGCATCCTCAAGGTGCAAGCGACTCGATTTCTCCTGCTTCGCCTCCGGCCCGAGTCCCGGCGGTTCCTTCGGGTCGGCCTCCGGCGGCTTCTTCTTGCCCGCCAGACCATCGACCACCACCTGACGCATCTCGGCGGTCGTTCCCTTGAAGGTACGGCGCAGGAAGGGCTCGCAGTGCGTGAACGCCCAGACGATCGGTTCGTCGCCATCCCCTTTCTGCCCGACCATCTGGAACCAGGTGCCATTCGTGTATCCGAAGACGGTCAACCGTTTGCCCCGCTGGTTACCGAACAGAACCACCGGAAGTTTCGGCGCCAGCCGGGCGAGAAGTTTGTCCGCGTGCCGGTCCTTCTTCGCGTCCGCATCCCCTGTCAGGTTCACCGGCAGCCGGCGATACGGGAGCTTGCCCTTGAGGTCTTCCTCCACCGTGAGGATGGTCGCGGGCCGTCCGGGATCGACCTTCTCAACGCGCGCGACGGCGATGAACCTGTTTTCCGCCAGCACGTCGCGCAGGGGGGTGAGTCGGGTAATGATTCCCCAGGCCGGTCCCCCCAGTCCTACCAGGGTGATCAGGATCAGGCCGCCCGCCCAGATCCAGTGGTGTCGCATCGCTCGGTGCCTCCCTTTCCCTCGGCGGCGCCGGGCCCCCCACCGGG
>JADLBT010000009.1 GCA_020847555.1 Gemmataceae bacterium | reverse complement strand
CCAGGAAATAGAACGGCACCAGAAAGGCGACACAGAACAACGCCGGCGCCCAGGCGAGGTAGGCGAGCGTCGGCACGCCCAGCCCGGCGGTGGCGCCGGCCATCACGTAGAACCCGAGCGGCGGGTAGGCGAACGGCATCCCGCCTGGGCCGTACCAGGGCACCCATTCCGGCAGGCGGAAGCCGTTCGCGGCGACGAGCTCTGCCATGAGCGCGAACAGGCCCGCGTAGCCGAGCGGGAGACCATGCCGCACCGCGGTCCAGACGAGGAGGGGACCACACAGGAGCAGCGGAATCATGACGAATACGTCTGGCCGGGCGGGCGCCGGGCGGCCTGCATCGGACCTGATGAGTGCGGCGCGCAAGATGAGTCTCCGAGCAGCGCGCGAACCAGCCACGGTCCGCCCGCATTCGCGGTCGAACAGGACCGGCCAACACCTGACATGCGGTCGGCGCGGTCGATCGGTGCGAGTCAGCATCGAGGCCCGCAACAGCCGATGACGCATGAAGGGATGAGGCTACGACGAAGGCGACACCGCGCGTATCAGACTGGCAGCCCGGCGATAGGATGCTAACTCCGAGCCATTCTAGAGGCCGTGCGCCCGCAAAGCAAGTGGGCGAGCAGACGATTCAAGCGGTGAGAGGTGACAAGGCGCCTGCCAGGCGGGGCCCCAGGCGCTCGGGGGGTTCATCCCTGCCTGCGCCCGGAGTGAGCAGCCGCCAGCAGTCGGCAGTGCTACCCGGCAGGCTGCTTCATCAGTCATTGCGGGGTGAGGCCATGGCCCGCTGGGCCACCGGGCGAGGAGGAACACGGCCCCCCAAAGCTGTCAGGCTGGGCCCTTCGGCAGGCTTCGCGTGGCAATCTCCGGTTCTTCGCCCCACCCTGCTGATGGCGGCTGGCGCCGGGTGGCACTCCCGGGCGGCAACGGGAGATTGCCACGCCTGTGCCTCGCAGTGACAGTCAAGGCAGCTCGCCTGCCGAGTGCCAGTGGGACCTGCTGTACCGACTCGCGCTCCGGCTACCGCGCTGCGCTGGCGGCGGTGGGTTGGTGCGTGTGGCTCGGTCGTGCCCGCTGAAACTGGCCGTGCTGGGCACCCCCCCCGGGCGGTGGGTTGCTGCTCCTGGGCGCGCCCCCTCCCTGGCCCTCCCCCGGTGGGGGAGGGAAGAACACAGCTCCCCTGGTAGAAGAAGCCGACCGCCGGCCGGGTGGGGCGTCTCCCACCTCTCCCGGTGGGAGCGGTCGGCCGCAGGCCGGGTGAGGGGGCTGCCGGGGAGCAGTACGGCCTCGGAGCAGTCCACCCCCACCCCTGCCCTCCCCCTACCAGGGGCGGGAGCCATGCACGTCCGCTCGCCACCCTGCGCTCCTCACACCTGCAGCTTCGCCGGGTCGAGCCAGCGGCGCTGGTCAACCGGCAGCCAGGCGAGGCTTTCCTCGGTCGAGCCGAGTGGCTGGTATTCCAGGCCGATGCTGCCGGTGTAGCCGGCGGCTTCGATCTCTTGGAGGACGTAGCGATAGCACAGCTCGCCCGTGCCCGGCTGGTTGCGGCCGGGGGAGTCCGCGATCTGGATGTGGCCGATTCGGTCGACGTACCGACGGATGGTATCGACGATGTTCCCCTCCATCCGCTGCAGGTGATAGGCGTCGTAGAGATACTTCAGGTTCGGTGCGCCAACGCTTTCCAGGACGGCAAGGGTGTCGCGCGTGTTGGTGAAGATGAAGTCGCCCGCGTCGAAGGAGTTCAACGCCTCGACGACGACCGTGATGCCTGCCGGCCGGGCAGCTTCAGCAGCCAGCCGGAGGTTCTCCCGTACGCGTTCGAGCTGCGCCGCCCGGCCCTCGTCGTCGCGCCAGGTGCCCGCGATGACGTTGAGATTGCGGCACCCAACCTGCATTGCGAACTCGACGGCAACCGGGACGTTCGACCGGAACCGGCGCTCGCCGGCGGCGTAGTTGAGCAGCCCGCGCTCGCCGGCCGCCATGTTTCCATGGTCGAAGTTGACGGAGATCACCTGCGGCCCGGCGTCCCGGATGCGCTTGGCGATCGCCCGCAGGTCCTCGCCGGCCGGCCACCAGAACTCGACCGCGTCGAAGCCCAGCCGGGCCGCCTGATCGAACCGCTCGGCGAACGGGTATTCCCGGAGCAGGATCGAGACGTTCAGGTCGACGTGCAGCAAACCATCATCTCCTCTGGCGATCGTGGCCCCGGTCCGTGACGATCCCTACCGCGGTGTTCAGGTGCGTCGATCGCTGGCGGTCAGTCCGCCCTGGGTGTCATGGCGAGCCCTTCGGCTGGCTCGGAGCATCTCCCCTTCCTCGCCCGGCCAGGCCGGCCCAAGCCGGCTACCCGGAACCCGTCGCCGACCGCTGTCGCGGGCGCCCGGGCACGGCCCGCCAGTCGGCTGCTCATCCATAGTAGCGGAAGTCGCCGCGCGCCGGGCCAGGCCGAACCCGGCCGGCGGGCGCGCCGCTTGTCGCGGCCTTCCCCGTCGTGGTCTCATAGTTGCGCCCTTGGGAACCAGCGACAGAGGTGGCGCCCGTGTTTACCCTGTACACGTTTGGCGATTCGATCCTGGATTCCGGCCGGTACAATCCGCTGCGCCTGACGGCCGGTCAGTTGCTGGTGCGGAATGACGACGCGCGATTCCCCGAATTCGCCGGCTGCGATCTCGCGTCGCGCGGGCCGGCGGAGCTCATCCACCGAGCCGTCGACGGCGCGACCGTCCGCAGCCTGCGGCTCCAGACCCAGGACCTACCGGTGCGCGCGCCGGCGGCCGCGCTGCTGACGATGGGCGGCAACGACCTGCTGAGCGGCCTCATCGCCGGGACCGGCGCGGGCATCGACGCGTTTGGCCGCGAGCTCGAGGCGTTCCTGCTTCACCTACCGATCCGGCCCGTGCTCATCGGCAACGTCTACGACCCCACGTTCGGCGATGACGCAAAGAACTTCTTG
>JADLBT010000008.1 GCA_020847555.1 Gemmataceae bacterium | reverse complement strand
CTGCACATCGGCGGCGGGTGCCTGGCGGACGGCTACCTGAATCGGCCGGAGCTGACGGCCGAGAAGTTCATCCCCGACCCGTTCGCGGCCTCCTCACCCCCCCTTCCCCCCTCCCCTCTCGTGGGGGAGGGGGGCCGGGGGGGTGAGGGGGCCGCCCGCCTGTACAGGACGGGCGATCTGGCCCGCTACTTTCCGGACGGGAACCTGGAGTTCCTCGGCCGGCTCGACTTCCAGGTAAAAATCCGCGGGTTCCGGATCGAACTCGGGGAGATCGAGACCGTCCTCGCCCAGCACCCGGCCGTCCGCGAGGGCCTCGTCACCGCTCTCAAGGACGAGTCCGGCGACCGCTACCTGTGCGGCTACGTCATCGCGCGTCCCGGGCAGCAGCCGACCGGCGCCGCTCTGCGCGAGTTCCTGGCGGCCAAGCTACCGGCTCACATGGTCCCGGCGCACTACGTCACCCTGGAGGCGTTTCCACTCAACCCGAACGGCAAGATCGACCGCAAGGCGCTGCCGGCGCCGGGACGCGAGCGGCGCGACGAGGCGGCGGCCTACGTCGCGCCGCGCGACCCGACCGAGCAGGCCGTCGCAGCCATCTGGGCAGAGGTGCTCGGCGTCGAGCGGGTCGGCATCCACGACGACTTTTTCGCGATGGGCGGCCACTCGCTGACGGCGACGCGCGCCGTCTCGCGCATCCGCCAGCAGCTGCGGATCGACCTGCCGCTGCCAGTCTTCTTCCAGGCGCCGACGGTCGCGAAACTGTGCGCCGGGCTCCCGAAGGGAGAGGCGGCCGGCGCCGTCATTCAGCCCGCCGACCTGCCGCCGGGTCCAGATGGCAAGGTGCGCGCCCCGGCGTCGTTCGGCCAGCGCCGGCTGTGGTTCCTCGACCAGCTTGGCCAGGACCGCGAGGTTTACAACATCGTCTACCAGATCCGCATGACCGGCCCAGTCGATGAGCCGGCCCTGCGGCGCGCACTGGAAACGCTGGTCGAGCGCCACGCGACCCTGCGCACGACGTTTGCGGATGAGGGCGGCCAGCCGGTTCAGGTCATCGCCCCGCCCGCGCCGATCGAGCTGGAGCTGCTCGACCTGACCGCCCTGCCGCCGGGCGAGCGCGACGCCGACGCGGCCGAGGTGGCGGCCGAGGAAGGCCGCTTCGTCTTCGACCTGGCGCAGGGGCCGCTCTGGCGGGCGCGCCTGGTGCGCCTGGCGGCCGAGGACCACCTGCTGCTGTGGACGATGCACCACATCGTCAGCGATGGGTGGTCGATGTGGGTGCTCGTCCGTGAGCTGGCCGCCGCCTACGAGGCGCTTCTCGCGAACCGCCCGCCTACTTTGCCGCCGCTGCCGCTGCGCTACGCCGACTTCAGCCAGTGGCAGTGCGGCTGGCTCCAGGGTGCGGTGCTGGAAGGCCAGCTCGGCTACTGGACGAAGCGACTGGCGGGGTCGCTGCCGGTGCTGCAACTCCCGGTCAGCCGCACCCGGCCGAAGACGCAGACCTTCCGTGGGGCGGTCCACCGCTTCGCCCTGCCGCTCGACCTCGCGAAGGCGCTGGAGGAGGTGAGCCGGCACGAGGGCGTGACGCCGTACATGGCGCTGCTGGCGGCGTTCGTCGGGCTCCTGCACCGCTACAGCGGCCAGGAAGACATCCTCGTCGGCACGCCCATCGCCAACCGCAACCGGGCCGAGACGGAGGGGATCGTCGGCCTGTTCATCAACACCCTGGTTCTGCGCACCGACGTCTCCGGCGACCTGACCCTGCGCGAGCTGCTCGCGCGCATCCGCCAGGGTTCGCTCGAAGCGTTCGCCCACCAGGATCTGCCGTTCGACCTCCTCGTGCAGGCGGTCAAGGCCGAGCGCAGCGCCAGCCACCAGCCGCTCTTCCAGGTGCTGTTCAACTACCTGCACGGCGTCACCCAGGATCTGACCGTCGGCGGCGGGCGCTGGCTCGCCGAGCAGGGCCACAACGGCACCGCCAAGTTTGACCTGACGCTGCAAATGGAGGAGACGCAGCAGGGGCTGCGCGGCCTGTTCGAGTACAACACCGACCTGTTCGATGCGCCCACGGTCGAGCGCCTGACGGGGCACTTCCAGGTGCTGCTGCGCGGCCTGCTCGCGGACCTCGACCGGCGGCTGTCGCAGGTTCTCCTGCTGACCGACGCGGAACGCCGCCAGCTGCTCGTCCAGTGGAACGCCACGCGGGCCGACTACCCGCGCGATCGCTGCACGCACCAGCTCGTCGAGGAGCAGGCGGCCCGGACGCCGGACCGCGTGGCCGTCGTCTTCGACAACCGGCAGCTGACGTATGGCGAGCTGAACGCCCGCGCGAACCAGCTGGCCCACCACCTGAAAACGCTCGGTGTCGGTCCGGAGACGCTGGTCGGGCTGTGCGTCGAGCGTTCGACGGACATGGTCGTCGGATTGCTCGGCATCCTGAAGGCGGGCGGCGCGTACGTCCCGCTCGATCCCGACTTCCCGCGCGACCGGCTGGCGTTCTACCTGCAGGACAGCGCCATGCCGGTGCTGGTGACGCAGCGGCGACTGGTGACGAGGCTGGCCGGCCACAGGGCGCGCACGGTCTGCCTCGACGCCGACGCGGCCGCCCTCGCCGCCCAGAGGCGCGACAACCTCCCCGCGACCGCGACCCCCGCGAACCTCGCCTATGTGATCTACACCTCCGGTTCGACCGGCAAGCCGAAGGGGGTGCAGGTGCCGCAGGGCGCCCTGGTCAACTTCCTCAATGCGATGCGCCGGCGGCCGGGGCTGACCGAGCAAGACACGCTGCTCGCGGTCACGACGCTGTCGTTCGACATCCACGCCCTGGAAGTGTGGCTGCCGCTGACCGTCGGCGCGAAGGTCGTGGTGGTGAGCAAAGACGTGGCCGGCGACGGCGTCCGGCTGCTGGAGCGCATGACCGAGTGCGCGGCGACGGTCTTGCAGGCCACGCCGGCCACCTGGCGGCTGCTCCTCGAAGCCGGGTGGCAGGGGACGAGGAGGCTCAAGGCGCTGTGCGGCGGCGAGCCGATGACGGTCGAGCTGGCCGAGAAGCTACTGGGGCGCGTCGAGGAGCTGTGGAACATGTACGGTCCGACCGAGACGACGGTCTGGTCCACGGTCCATCGCGTCACCTCGGCCGGCGGCCCCGTCCCGATCGGCCGGCCGATCGACAACACGCAGATCTACCTGGTCGATGCCCACCACAACCCGGTGCCGGTCGGCGTGGTCGGCGAGCTGCTCCTCGGCGGCGACGGCGTGGCGCGCGGCTACCTGAACCGGCCGGAGCTGACGGCGGAGAAGTTCGTGCCGGACCCATTCGTGGCCCCCGCACCCCCCTGTCCCCCTCCCCCACGAGGGGGGAGGGGGGGGACGCCCCGCGTCTACCGCACCGGCGACCTGGCGCGCTACCTGCCCGACGGCAATCTGGAGTGCCTCGGTCGGGTCGATCATCAGGTGAAGGTGCGCGGCTTCCGCATCGAGCTGGGCGAGATCGAGACGATCCTCGGACAGCACCCCGCCGTGCAGGGAAACGTCGTCGTCGCCCGCAAGGACGACGCCGGCGCCGACTACCTGGCGGCCTACGTCATCCCGCGGCCGGGCCAGGACGCGACGCCGGACGATCTGCGCCGCCACCTGCACGCGAAGCTGCCGGATTACATGGTGCCGAGCTACTTCGTCATCCTGGAGCAGTTCCCGCTCACGCCCAACGGCAAGATCGACCGCAAGGCGCTGCCCGCGCCGCAGCAAGGGCTGGCGTCCGCCGGCCAGGCCGCGCGGGCCGCGGTCGCCCCACGCGACGACGCGGAGCGCGAGCTAGCGCAGATCTGGGAGGACGTGTTGAAGGTCAGGCCGGTCGGCGTGACCGATAACTTCTTCGACCTCGGGGGGCACTCGTTCCTGGCAGCGGTGCTCATCGCGCGCATCCGTCAGCAGATGGGCCACGCCCTGCCGCTGGGGATGTTGTTCGAGGCTCCGACGGTAGAGAAGCTGGCCGCCGCGATGCGGCAGCGGCTGGAGGCGGGGACCGAAAGCTCGCTCGTGCCGCTGCACGAGGACGGAGCCAACCCGCCGCTGTACATGATCGCGGGCGTCGGCGGGCACGTCTTCACCTTCCACAGGTTCGCCCGGCTGCTCGGCCCGGACCAGCCAGTGTACGGCGTCAAGGCCATCGGCATTGACGGCACCGTCGCGCCGCCCGAGACGGTCGAGGCGATCGCCGCTCACTACGTCAAGGAGATCCTGGCGGTCCGGCCGAAAGGTCCGTACCTGCCGTCGGGCTACTCGGTCGGGGCGGTCGTCGCATTCGAGCTGGCGCTGCAGCTGCGAGCGCTGGGGCACGAGGTTCCCGGCGTGGTCGTCTTCGACATGCTCGCCCCGGGATACCCGCCGAAGGCCGCCCTGCCGAAGCGGCTGTGGATGCACTTCAGCACGTTCCTGGGCCTGCCGATGCGCGCCAAGAAGTCGTACCTCGGCGAGCGGCTCGACAAGATCTGGGTGCGCCTCCTCAACTGGACGGGCCAGGGGCTGCGCAACGCCCCGGAGATCCAGGGCGTCGAGGGGCTGCAGCAGGGCGCCCTCAAGCGCGTCTGGCTGGCCCTGTCCACGGCGGTGAACCGCTACCGGCCGGCGCAGAAGTTCGACGGCAAGGTGGTGCTGTTCAAGGCGGAGGAGGGGTTCCACTGGGCGGCGACGATCATTGACGACCCGTTGTACGGGTGGGGTCAGCTGACCGCGGGCGGCGTCGAAACGCACACCGTCCCGGGCGGGCACATGGAGATTTTCCACGACAAGAACATCGACCTGGTGGCACGCGGCCTCATGGAAAGTGTCGGCGCCCTGCAAAAGGGCCGGTGAGCCCTGGACCTGCGGCCCGCGCGATCTCTGACCAGGCAGCCCCAGCAAAGCCCACGGGGCGTGACCCGTGGGCTTTCACATCTTCACCCTGCACCACTCCTCACAACATTTCAAGCAATGTCCGGGCCGCGCTCTCGGCGAAGGCGGGGTCGTTGATGTGCAGGTCCAGCTCGATGACGCGGACGTGTGGGCTGACCCAGTTGCGCAGGCTCTGGAAGAGGGCGGCGTCCGCCTCCGGCCACCAGAACGGCTGCCCCTCACGATCGATGGCCGAAACGCCGCGGAGCGGGACCAGCACCGCCGTCGGTCCCTTCGCCGCGCTCGCCTTCTCCGCGATCTCCTTCCCCAGCCGATCGTTCTCCTCCGGGGTGGTGCGCATCAGCGTGATGTTCGGGTTGTGCTGGTAAAAGCGGCGGTCCTTGAACTTCTCGGGAACGGTCGCCCGCGGGCCGAAGTTGACCATGTCGAGGGCGCCGAGCGAGATCGCCTGCGGCACCCCGCGCAGGGCCGCCGCCGTCAGCCGGTCCGGCCCGGCCGACAGCTCCCCGCCCACCAGCTCGTCGGCCAGCTCCGTCGTGGTGATGTCGAGGACGCCCCGGACCAGGCCATCGCTCACGAACGCCTCCATCGTTCGCCCGCCGATGCCGGTCGCGTGGAACACGAGCACCTCATAGCCGTGCTGCTCCAGCACGCGCCGGCCGGCCTCGACGCAGGGGGTCGTGACGCCGAACATGCTCGCCGCGAGCAGAGGTTTGTCCGCCTCGTTCGCGTACATCCCGGCCCCTTCTACCTGCCCCTTGACCATGCCGATCATCGCCCCGGCGGCGTTGGCGAGGACGATCCGGCTGATGCGATTCAGCCCGCTGATGTCCACCACCGAGTGCATCATCAGGATGTCGCGGACGCCGACATAAGGCCGGACCTGGCCGCTGGCCAGAGTGCTCACCATCAGCTTCGGCACGCCGAACGGCAGGGCGCGCATGGCGGCGGTGGCGATGGTGGTGCCGGCGGACCCGCCCAGGCCGACGATGCCCTGCACCTGCCCGGCCTCGTGCAGGCGCAGTACCAGCCGGGGGACGCCCTGGGCAGCCGCCTCGATCGCCCTGCCGCGGTCCGCCGACTGCCGGACGGCGGCGAAGGTGGTCCCGGCCGCGGCGTAGACCTCCTCGCGCGGGATGTCGGGGGCGAACAGCGGCGGTTCGAGGATGCCCGCGTCGAGGACGAGCGTTTCCACGCCCGCCAGGTGCAGCAGGTCGCGCACGAACCGGATTTCCGCCCCCTTGGTGTCGAGCGTGCCGATCAACACAACCGCCATGACGGCCCCCCTCCTGTGCCCGGCCGCGCGCCCCCGCTACAATGCCTGGCGCTCGCGGCCTCCGGGCGGTTCCCATTTAACCTGCCCGGTGCCGTCAGCGCCAAGGAAAAGAAGGAGCGAGCATGAGCTTTTTCACGCGCGCCGCGTGTCTCGAACGCCTCCGCAACCAGGTCGCCGCCCGGCGTCCCCTCATCGGCGGCGGCGCTGGCACCGGCATCAGCGCGAAGTGCGCCGAGGCGGGCGGCATCGATCTGATCATCATCTACAACTCGGGCCGCTTCCGCATGGCCGGGCGCGGCAGCCTGAGCGGCATGATGCCTTACGGCGACGCCAACCAGATCGTTCTGGAGATGGCGCGCGAGGTTCTCCCGGTCGTCAGGCAGACGCCGGTCCTGGCGGGCGTCTGCGGCACCGACCCGTTCCGCATCATGAAGCTGTTCCTGCGCGAGATCCAGGCGACCGGGTTCAGCGGCGTCCAGAATTTCCCGACCGTCGGGCTGATCGACGGCACGTTCCGGCAGGGCCTTGAGGAAACCGAGATGGGGTTCGACCTGGAGGTCGAGATGATCCGCCAGGCGAGCGACATCGGCCTGCTGACATGCCCCTACGTGTTCAACGAGGACGAGGCGCGTGCGATGGCCCGGGCGGGGGCCGACGTGCTGATCCCGCACATGGGCCTGACGACCAAGGGGAGCATCGGGGCGAAGACGGCGCTGACGCTGGCCGAGGCGGCGGAGCGCGTCCAGGCGATGCACGACGCGGCCAAGCAGGTGAAGCCGAACATCCTGGTACTGTGCCACGGCGGGCCGATCTCCGAGCCGGAGGACGCCCAGTACATCCTGGAGCACACGGAGGGCGTCGTCGGCTTCTTCGGCGCGTCGAGTATCGAGCGATTGCCGACGGAAATCGCGATTACCGACTGTGTGCGTCGGTTCAAGGAGATAGCCCTGCGGGGGTAGAGGCTCGCAGTCAGGGCCGGCCCGCGAGGTGCGCCTCGCCCCGCTGCTGCTGCCGGGCCGCGATCTCGTCCTGGAACAGCGACCGCACCTTGCGCGCCGCGATGCGGTCCGCCAGCCGCGGGAAGAACCGGCTGACGAACGCGAGCAGCTTCGCCTGGAAGGTCAGGGTGATCTCGTTCTTACCGCGCTCGATCGCCCGCAGGGTGGCGTGGGCGACCTGCTCCGGCGTCATGCCGCGCATGTGGTCCAGCTGGAGTTTTGCCTTCTGTTCCAGCATGTTCTTCGAGAAGTTCGTCTGCGTCAGGCCGGGGCAGATGAGCAGAACATCGATCCCATCTTTCGCCAGTTCGGCCCGCAGCGCCTCGCTGAACCCCTGGACCGCGAACTTGCTCGCCGAGTACTCGCTGCGAGCGGGGATGGCGCGCTTGCCCGCGATCGACGAGATGTTGACGATGGCCGGCCGGTTGCCCTGCCGGAGCAACGGCAGGCAGACGCGCGTCGTCTCGGTCAGGCCGAAGAAGTTCACCTCGAAAATCCTGCGCAGCCGCTCCGGCCCGCAGTCGGCGAAGTGGCCGGTCGCGCCGATCCCCGCGTTGTTCACCAGGATGTCGAGCCCGCCGAAGTGGCGCAGGGCGGCCTCGATCATGTGCTGCCGGTCTTCCGGGCTCGTCACGTCGGCGGCCACCGTCTCCAGGACGCTGCCGTTGGCCCGCACCTGCTCGGCCAGTTCGCGCAGCATCTCCGCGGACCGGGCCGCGGCCAGGACGCGCCCTCCGCGCCGCGCGGCCTCGGCGGCCAGGGCGCGCCCGATACCCTGCGAGGCGCCCGTGATCAGGATGCGTGACCCGGCAATTTGACGACGCTGCCCCATGACTCTTTCTCCCTGCGGCTCCGATAGGACTGCACGCCAGTGTAACCGTGGAGGCGGTCCCGGTCAGCGCGGAAAGCAGGCGAAGGGGGGGAAAGACGGCAGCGGACGAAGGGAGGAACGGCCTGTAGCGGTTGGGCGAGAGTGAGGAGGAGGTTAAAGCCCACGGGGGGCATCCCGTGGGCTTTGCCGCCCTGCTCTCAGCCCCACACGAGCAGGCCGGGCTCGAACGGGTTGGCGAGGTCGTCGTTGCGCGGCAGGACGCGGACCGCGAAGCCGTGGTGGCCGCTCGCCCGGCACGGGATCGTCCCGGTGAACACCCACGTACTGCCGTCGTGGGCGCCGTTGTGGCTCATCGCCGCCGTGGACGGCGTCGGGATGTCGCCCTGATTGTCGAGCGGGCCGTGAAACAGCTGGACCTGCACGTCGCTGGGCGACAGGCTCCCCAGGTTCACCCGTGCCTTGACCGTCAGCTTGCCGCCGACGTGGACCGGGTCGGCGCCGGTCGCCTCGACCCCCTCGACCCGGATCTGCCCCCACGACCGGGCCACCGTCCGCCGCCAGCTCGCCAGCGCCGCCGCGTGCTGCATGCCGTCGCGCGTCAGCCGGTCGTACCGCTCGGCTGACGGGCCATAGCATTTCTCCATGTACTCCTGCACCATCCGGTTCGTGTTGAACACCGGGCAGACGGTGCTCATCGACCGCTTCATCGCCTTCAGCCAGCCGCGCGGCAGGCCGTCGCTGGTGCGCGTGTAGAACAGCGGGACGATCTCCTCCTCCAGCAGGTCGTAAATTGCCCGGCCCTCGACGTCGTCCTGGTACGTCAGATCGGTGTACTCCTCGCCGGCCCCGATCGCCCAGCCGTTGTCGAGGGCATACGCCTCGACCCACCAGCCGTCCAGGACCGACAGGTTCAGGCCGCCGTTACACGATACCTTCATGCCGCTCGTCCCCGACGCCTCCAGCGGCCGGCGCGGGTTGTTCAGCCACACGTCCACTCCCTGGACCAGGTAGCGCGCGACGTTGATGTCGTAGTCCTCGATGAAGACGATCTTGCGCCGCAGCTCGGGCCGGCGGCCGACGTGGACGATCTCGGCGATCAGCTCCTTGCCGCCGTGATCGCGCGGGTGGGCCTTGCCGGCGAAGAGGAACTGGACCGGCCGCTCCTTGTCGTTGACGATGGCGGCCAGCCGGTCCAGGTTGCGGAAGATCAGCGTGCCGCGCTTGTACGTCGCAAACCGGCGGGCGAAGCCGATCGTCAGCGCTTCCGGGTCGAGCACCTCCTCCGCCCGGGCGACCTCGGCCGGCGGCGCCCCGCGGCGCTGCAGCTGGACCTTGAGCCGCTGGCGGGCGAACGCGACCAGACGCTCGCGCCGCCGCTCGTGGGTGCGCCACAGCTCGGCGTTGGGAATGTTCTCGACCCGCTTCCAGACGCTGTAGTCGGTCGGCTTCTCCTCCCACTGCACGCCCAGATAGCGGTCGTACAGTTGGGCCACCTCCGGCGCCAGCCAGGTGCGCGTGTGGACGCCGTTGGTGATCGACGTGATCGGGATCTCCGCCTCCGGCAAGTCCGGCCAGAGCGCCTTCCACATTTTCCGCGACACGGTCCCGTGCAGCTTGCTGACGCCGTTGCTGATGTTCGACAGGCGAATCGCCAGGACCGTCATGCAGAACGGCTCGTTGTGATCCTTCGGGTTCTGCCGGCCGAGCCCGAGCAGTTCGTCCCACCCGATCTTGAGCGAGTGCAGGTAGCCGGCGAAGTAGTGCTGCACGAGGGACGGAGCGAAGATGTCGTTCCCGGCCGGGACGGGGGTGTGGGTGGTGAAGCAGGTGCCGGCGGCGACGACCTCGCGCGCCGTCGAGTAGTCGAGGTGCTGCTGCTCCATTACCATGCGGATGCGCTCGAGGCCGGAGAACGCCGAGTGCCCCTCGTTCATGTGGCAGACGGTCGGCGCCTTGCCGAGGGCCGTCAGGGCGCGGACCCCGCCGATACCGAGGACCATCTCCTGACGGATGCGCATGTCGTGGTCGCCGCCGTACAGCCGGCCGGTGATCTGGCGGTCCTCCGGACCGTTTTGCGGGATGTTCGTGTCGAGCAGGTACAGCGGCACGCGCCCGACCTGAATGCGCCAGACACGCGCCTGTACCTCGTGCCCGGGGAACGGGACGCCGATCAGCAGCGGAGCCCCGTCCGGCCTCGTCTCGGGGATGAGCGGGAGATTGAAGAAGTCGTTCTCGGGGTAGCGCTCCTGCTGCCATCCATCGACGTTGAGGTACTGGCGGAAGTACCCTTCACGGTACATCAGGCCGACGCCGCACAGCGGGATGCCGAGGTCGCTGGCCGCCTTCAGGTGGTCGCCCGCGAGCAGGCCGAGGCCGCCGGAGTAGACCGGGATGCTCTCGTGGATGCCGAACTCGGCCGAGAAGTAAGCGATGCGGATGTCGTGGCCGGCCTCGCCGTAGGTCTCCTGGAACCACGTCGGGGCGCTCATGTAGGCGTCCAGGCTCTGCACGACCCGATCCATGTGGACCAGGAAGCCGTCGTCGCGCTGGAGCTGTTCGAGGCGGTCCTGGTCGATGGCGCCGAGGAGCTTGACGGGGCTGTTCTCGAGCTGGTCGAACAACTCGTCGTCAATGCGGCGAAAGAGGGACACGGCCTCGTGGTTCCAGCACCACCACAGGTTGTAGGCCAGCTTCTGGAGAGCCTGCAGCCGGACGGGCAGGTGCGGGAGCACGGTAAAGGTACGGATCGAACGCGCCATCACTACTCCATGTGTTTCGGGGGCACGCCCGCACGCCGACCGAGACAGGCGGACCCGCTCGCGCGGGGGCACGCTGCGGTCGCTGTGCCAGGCTGTCCCCTTGTCACCGTGTCACCGAACGGGACGGTCGGGGCCAAAAAACGAAACCGCCCGCCGCGGGCCGGCAGCGGCGGTTCGCGGGGTGCAGTACTCTGCGTCGGTGAGTTACCAGGCGAGAGAGACTCCATTCTAGCAAGGCGTGTACCGCCGACAAGGCAAACCAGCCGTGCAATGCATGCAGGATAACGTTCTCGGACGGATTTGCAATCGCGGTTTTCCCATCTTGCCAGCCAGGACGACGCCGCCAGGGCCGTGGCACGGCGACCGGGACGGCGTCGGACGCGGTGCGCGCCCGGCGCGGCAGCCCCCCTCACTCCGGCAGCGGCTTGCCCTTCGTCTCCGGCGCCAGCCAGATGAGTACCACTCCGACCAGGTAAATGCACGCGAGCAGGGAGTAAACCCGAGCGTCCTCCCAGTTCAGGGGGGCGAACAGCAGCTTGAGAGGACCGAGCTGCAGCACGCCGATGGCGGCGATGATGCGGCCGAAGTTGTAGCTGAACCCCTGTCCGGTGGCGCGGACCCGCGTCGGGAACAGTTCGGGCAGGTACAGCGGCAGCCAGCCGTAGAACGCCGCCGTGATCGCCCCCGCCAGGAAGACAACGAGCAGCAACCCGTTGCCGAAATGAGTGGTGCCGAGGAACAGGGCCGGCACGATGGCCAGCGACCCGAGGCAAAGCAGCGTGTAGGTGACGCGCCGGCCGAGCCAGTCGGCCGCCAGCGCCGCCACGATCGTTCCCAGGATGGCGCCCAGCGCCGACCAGGTCTGCACCTGGGATGCGGCGGTCCCCGGCGCGCCCGCCAGGGTGCCCGACCAGTGCGGAGCCTGCTGCACCGTTCCCCACGTCCCCAGCAGCGCCACGCCACTGAGACAGGCCGCGAGCACCATCTTGCGCAGCGTGCCCTGATCGGAAGGCCGGGCGTCGGCGTCGCGTTCCGCCCGGCGCAGGTACATGACGACCGGGAACAGATAGCCGCCTGTCACCACCACCAGCCCAGCGACCGTCCCGACGATGCGGAGGACGGTCGGCACGTCGAACGCCCACAGGCAGATGAGGCCGCAGCCGCCGGCCGCGCCGACCAGGACCGCCAGCAGGTCGCGCGTCGCCCAGTGCGACGTCGCCCCGCGCTGCCGCTCGCGCTCCCACTTCTCCGACTCCGGGACGAACAGGCGGATGAAGAACGTCAGCAGCGCCGGCGCCGCGCCAAACATCATCAGCAGCCGCCAGCCCTTGTTCCCCGGCGAGACGAGGTGATTGACCCACTCGTCGGAGAGGCCCAGGCCCAGGAGCCCCTCGCGAACTCCCTGGATGTTGGTCATGACGGCCTGCCCGACCAGGGCGATGGTCAGGAAGCCGACGTTGGCCGCCGCGCCGATCAAGCCGGCCAGGAAGGCGCGCGACCGGCCGGGCCAGATCTCGTTGATGAGCGCCACCCCGAGCGACCACTCGCCGCCCATGCCCAGCGCGGCGACGAACCGAAGCACGCCGATCTGCCACGCCTCCGTGGCCAGCCCGCACAGCCCGCTGAACAGCGCGTAGGTCAGGACCGACAGCATCATCGCCTTGACGCGGCCGAGGCGATCTCCGAGCCAGCCGAAGAGAACGCCGCCCGTCGCCGCCCCGACGAGAAAGAAGGCGGTGACAATGCCGAGCCAGCGCTGATGATCGGACAGAGGGATCCCCAGGTCAATGAGTGCCGGCCGCGCGGTGAGGGGAAACAGGCCCATCTCCAGGCCGTCGAACAGCCAGCCCAGCAGCGCTGCCGTCAGCGCCATCCACTTGCCGCGCTGCATGGCTCCGGTTACGGGTGCGCCCATTGTTCAGTCCGCCTTCCGCGAGGAACTCGTTTCGGGGGGGAGTCCTGGGGACAGGATAGGCGCGGAGCGAACCGGGTCAAATCAACGCGGCTCGCCGAGCGCCTCAGCCCGCGACGACGATGTTGACCAGCTTGCGCGGCACGACGATCACCTTCCTGATCTGCTTGCCCTCGATCAGGGCGCGGACCTTCTCCTCCGCCAGCGCCGCCGCCTGCAGCTTCTCCTGATCGATGTCCGCCGGCACGTGTACCTTGCTGCGCAGCTTGCCGTTGACCTGCACCGGCACCTCGATGGCGTCCTCCTGCGTCAGCGCCTCGTCGTAAGCCGGCCACGGTTCGTAGGCGAGTGTCTGCGTGTGGCCCAGCGCCCGCCACAACTCCTCCGCCAGGTGCGGCGCGAACGGGCTGAGCAGCAGCACGAACGTGCCGAGGGCTCGCTGCGGCCGCGCGTCGAGCGTCGTCAGGTGGTTGGTCAGCTCCATCATCGCCGCAATCGCCGTGTTGAAGCGCATCCCGTCCAGATCTTCGGTTACCTTCTTGATGGTCTGGTGGAGCTTGCGCTGCGTACCCCGGTCCGGCTCGACGTCCTTGACCGTGTCGGCGAGCTGCACCTCCTCGGCGCGGTCGTCGATCAGCAGTCGCCAGACCCGGTTCAGGAAGCGGTACACGCCCTCCACGCCACGCATGTTCCACGGCTTGGTCGCTTCCAGCGGCCCCATGAACATCTCGTACAGGCGCAGGCTGTCGGCGCCGTACTCCTTGACAACGTCGTCCGGATTGACGACGTTACCGCGGCTCTTGGACATCTTGTCCGCTCGCCCGATCAGCTCGACCGTCGTCCCGGCCAGGTACAGTTTCCCCTTGCGCTTCTCGACCTGCTCGTCCGTCAGGTTCGCCGGGCCGCTCGCTGCGTCGTTGCTCCGCAGGACGTAGGTGACCTCGTCATCGTCCGCGACGCGAACGCCCGTCACGCCCTTCTCTCGCAGGACGCTCTGGGCGGCGTCGTACATTTCGGGAGTAACGTGATACTGGGTTTCGCCGAGGATCATGCCCTGGTTGACGAGGCGCTGGAACGGCTCGGGCGTGTGGACATGACCGCGGTCGAACAGCACCTTGTGCCAGAAGCGCGCGTACAAGAGGTGCAGGACCGCGTGCTCGGCGCCGCCGACGTACAGATCGACCGGCAGCCAGTAGCGCGCCTTTTCTGGGTCGCAGAACTCCTTGTTGTTGTGCGGATCAAGGTAGCGCAGGTAGTACCAGCACGACCCGGCCCACTGTGGCATCGTGTTCGTCTCACGCCGGTAGCGCTTGCCGTTGCGCGTCACGTTCACCCAGTCTTCCATCTTGCCCAGCGGCGGCTCGGGGCGGCCGGACGGCTTGTAGTCCTCCATCTCGGGCAGGCGCAGCGGCAACTCGAACACGCTCAGCGGCTCGACGACGCCGGTCGGGTTGCCGTCCGCATCGACCTCGTGCAGGATCGGGAACGGCTCGCCCCAGTAGCGCTGGCGGCTGAACAACCAGTCGCGCAGCTTGTAGTTCACCTTCCGCGCGCCGAGCCCGCGTTCTTCCAGCCAGGCGGTAATCTTCTTCTTGAATTCCGGCGTCGGCAACCCGTCGAACGGCCCGGAGTTGACCGCCGCGCCGTCGCCGATGTAGGCGGCGGTCAGATCGTCGAGCGTGCTGCCGGTCGCCTTCAGCCATTCATCCGGCGGCCTGACCACGCTGCGGATCGGCAGGTTGAACTGTTTCGCGAACGCGAAGTCGCGTTCGTCGTGCGCCGGCACCGCCATGATCGCCCCGGTGCCGTAGCTCGCCAGGACGTAGTCGGCGATCCACACCGGGACGCGCTCGTTGTTCACCGGGTTGATGGCATAAGCCCCCGTGAAGACGCCCGTCTTCTTCCTGGCCAGTTCGGTCCGCTCCAGGTCGCTCTTGCGCGCCGCCTCGGTCTGGTAGCGCGCCACGGCGTCGCGCTGGGCCGCCGTGGCGATGCGGCCGACGAGCGGATGCTCCGGGGCCAGCACCATGTAGGTGGCGCCGAAGAGGGTGTCCGGCCGGGTGGTGAACACGCGGATGGGCGTCGTACCGTCGGGCAGCGCGAAATCGACCTCGGCGCCCTCGCTGCGGCCGATCCAGTTGCGCTGCATCTCCTTGATCGCCTCGGACCAATCGACCCGCTGCAGGTCGTTCAGCAACCGCTCGGCGTAGGCGGTGATGCGCAGCATCCACTGCCGCAGCGGCGTGCGCACGACCGGGTGCCCGCCGCGCTCCGACTTGCCGTCCACCACTTCTTCATTCGCCAGCACCGTCCCCAGGGCCGGGCACCAGTTCACCGGCGCTTCCGTCTGGTACGCCAGTCGGTGCGTGTCCTGGTAGGCGCGCACGGCCCTGTCGCCCTGCTGGCGCACCGCGTCGGGAATGGGCAACTCGGCGAGGGGCCGGCCCTTCCGCTGCTCGGTGTCGTACCAGGTGTCGAAGAGAACCAGGAAGATCCACTGCGTCCATTTAAAATAATTCGGGTCGGTTGTATCTACTTCACGGTCCCAGTCGTAGCTGAAGCCGAGCATCTTGATCTGCCGCCGGAAGGTGGCAATGTTCTTCTGCGTCGTCTCGCGTGGATGGGTGCCGGTCTCGATGGCGTACTGCTCGGCGGGCAGGCCGAAGGCGTCCCAGCCCATCGGATGCAGGACGTTGAAGCCGCGCATGCGCCGGTAGCGAGCCAGGATGTCGGTCGCGGTGTAGCCCTCCGGGTGGCCGACGTGCAGGCCCGACCCGCTGGGATACGGGAACATGTCGAGGATGTAGAACTTCGGCTTGTCGGACAGGTCCGGCGTGCGGAAAGTTTTGTTCGCCTCCCAGAACTGCTGCCAGCGCGGCTCGATCCCCTTGGGGTTGTAACTCGGCATACCGGGGTGTCCTTCTTCTCCAACTGGAAAGCCCACGGGTGGCGCCCCCGTGGGCCTGTGCCTGGTGCAAATGGTTGATTTAGCCGCCCTTGCGCGGCCCGTCAATCAGGCGGCTCCCTGCCTGGACACGCCAGCCGCGGACGGTGTTCGCATCCCCCCGCGCAAGTTCCTTTCGCCCGCGCGTCCCTTCGACGGACAGACAGCGAACCGAACACGACATCGAACCGAGGGGTTGACCATGAAACGCCTGCTCACCATCGCCGCGACGCTCGCCACCCTGGGAGCTGGAACCGTCGAGGCCCACGGTCCTCCTCACGGAAATGGACGGGCAATCGTTGACGGCTGGTATCACCGCTTCCTGGGTCGCTGCGTCGATGAGGCCGGCGCCTGCTACTGGGTGCCGCAGCTGAATCGCAAGCCGGTCGAGGTCGTTCTGACCCAGCTCGTCGCCAGCCAGGAGTATTACCACCGGAACGGGTGCAGCCCCGAAGGCTTTGTACGCGGGCTGTTTCGGGACGTGCTCGGCCGGATTGACGTGTGTGAGCGCGACGTGCATTACTGGACATGCAAGCTGCAGCGCTGCGGCTGCCGGGAAACGCTGGTCCGCGAGTTCCTGTGCGCGGTCCGGGTGGACGTGCTGGCCCTGGGCGCTCCGCCTCCGCCGCCGGCCTACGCCCCGGCGCCCCCGCCGGGCTATGCTCCGGCCCCGACCATCGCCCCGCCGCTGGGCGCGCCGCCCGCGCCGCCGGTGTTCGCCCCGCCCGTCCGGACGATGTTCGCGCCCTTGCCGGTGCGTGCCCAGTACGCCCCGCCGCCGCCCCCGCCGACCTTCCAGCTGCGGCTGCGGTTTGGGCGCTAACAGTGACTCAAAGAATGAGTTAAAGCCCACGGGTGACGCCACCCGTGGGCCGAGTCCTGAGAGGCTCGGCCCACGGGACGCCACCCGTGGGCTTTGCAGGAAGCTGCTGTCGGAGTGTCCTGCTACTTCCAGAATTCCCCGCGCCGCCCCCCGGCCGGTGCGGTCGCCGCGTCGGTCGCAAAGACCCGCAGCACCTGTGCCGCCTTGCTCCAGAGCAGGTTGAGCGCCGCCTCGTCGTGGTGCTCCAGCGCCAGGAAGTTGTGCAAGTCTCCCTGCACCTCCTCCAGCGGTTGCAGCACTGGCCCGCCTGCGCCAACCGACTTCAGATCCTCGATCAGCGCCTTCAGCCGCAGCAACACCACGCCCAGCTCGTACAGCCGCCTCGACGTGTCGAACCCCGCGCTGCCGGTGAGCAGGTCGAGCAGTTCCTGGACGCGCCGGCGGTAGGCGGCCAGGTGGTCGGGCGCCGGCGCCTTCGCCTTGTCGCTCTTCTTGCCGCCGAAGACGGCATTGACCATGCGCCTGATCAGGCCAGGAGCCTTTGCTCTGTCCGCGCGCTTGCGCTTCTCACCCGCCGGAGCCCGATACGAGGGGGACAAGGTCCAGCATACATCCTTAGGGGACAAGGTCCGGCATACATCCTCATCGGAATCGTCTTCATCCTCAATGCCAGCGCGAGCGTCCGGGAGAAGGGCCGACAGCGCCGGAGAACAGGCCGGCGCGGCCGGCAACACCTCGGGCTGGTCCCATCCGGCCGGCATTTCCACCGGCTGCACGATCTGGTGGCGTTCACCGCCCTCGTTCACCACCGCCGAGCGGTCCACCGCCACGAACGCCGTGAACCGGCACAGCACGCCGAAGCGCAGCGACACCTCGACAATCTGCCGCTCCAGCTTCGTCCGGTCGCCCTGCAAGGTGACGAAGCGGTCCTCCAGTTCGCGCACGTGGCCCCGCGCCCACGCCTTCGTCAGCGCCAGGTTGTCGCTGACGCGGCCGCTCACCGCCACGCGCCACGGCCGCCCCGCCGCGTCCTCGCCGGCCAGCCGGAACGATCCCTCCGACGCACCCCGGTAGCGCCCCATCACCAGCAGGGCCGCCCCCGCGAACAGATCCGGCAGCCGCCCCGGCACGGTCGTCCCCGGCTCGACCCGGAAATCCGCCTCTTCCAGGTGCAGCCCCGTCAGCACCGGCGTGCCGATCCGGCTGTGCAGCCGCTTCATCACCTCGTCGAGCCGGTCCTCCGACTCGACCACCTCGCAGAACCCGCCGCCCAGCGTCGCGAGCCGCTTCAGGAACCCCTCGTTGACCGCCTGGTCGATGCCGAGCGCGAAGACCCGCAGCCCGTCCAGGCGCTTCGCCAGCAGTTTCAGGATCTGGTCCTCGTTGCCGACCTGCCCGTCGGTGATCAGCACGAGGATCGGGTCACGGGCGGGGGCACGCCGGTCCGAGGACGACAGCTGCTTGACCGCCTGGTCGAGCGGGGCCGCCATCTCGGTGCCGCCGCGCGCATCCACTCGCGCCAGGAACTCGATCGCGCGGTAACGGTTGCGGTCCGTCGCCGGCACCACCCCGACGCCGTGGAACTCCGGCGGCGCCTCCATCCGGTCGTCGAAGGCGTAGACGGTGAACTGGTCGCGCTCCGTCAGCGTGTCGATCATGCGCCCCAGCGCTCGCCGTGCCGCCACCATCTTCCACCCACTCATGCTGCCCGAGCGGTCCAGCACGAACACCACGTCGCGCGGCTTCTGCCGGCGCAGCGCAGGCTGGCAAGAGGGGGGCAGCACCGTCAGCACGAACGTCCCCTCATGGGCGCCCGCCTGGTCGGGGAGCAGCGACAGGGAGGAGCGCACGTCCTCGTCGCCCAGCCGGTAGCGGAGGATGAAGTCGCGGTTCAGTCGTTCGCCCGGCTGTAGCGCGATGCGCCGCACGCCGTCCTCGTCGCGCTCAACGAGAGCCGCGTGCAGGCTGCAGCGGAAGTCGTGCGGACCGAGGCGCGACGGCTCGATGTCCACCGCCAGCGACAGGCGCACCGGGTTCGGGCAGCCGGGCAGCAGGACGGGCGGCGAGATGCGCGAGGCGTCGGGCACCGCGTCGGTGTCGGCGGCGGTGCCGTCGCCGACGCTCGGGCCGGGCAGTTCGTGGCCCGGCATGTAGCGCGGCGCCACCACCAGCGGGAAGCGGAACGTCACCTCGCCGGAGTCGTGGACCAGCGGGCCGGCCAGGGTCAGGTAGATCTTCGCGCTCTCGTCCGGCATCAGGTTGCCGACGCGCATCGTGAAGACGCCCGGCCGCTCCTCCTCGGTGATCGCCGCCCGGTGGCCCTGCCGCAGCGCCTGGTCGTACGCGCGCCGGGCCGCCCCGCGCTCCTTCAGCTCGCCCTCGACGACGCGCCCGCCGACCTCCATCCGGAAGCGCGTCACCGCCGCCCGGTCCGGCAGCGGAAAGATGTAGGTGGCCTCCAGCGGCTCGTTCAGGACGTTGACGAAGGTCTGCGTCACCGTCGTCTCGGCGAGCAGGCCGTCGATGCGGGCGTGGACGTCCATCGCCCGGAGCGGGAGGCGGCCGCGCGGCGTGGCCAGGGCGCCGAAGCCGGGCTCGTCGTCGTGGGGGACACAGCGGCTTACCTCCTCGTCGGTCAGCAGCAGGATTGGGGTCGGCGTCGGGGTCATGGGTTTCTCCTTTCCTGGGGCGGCCGGAGCAACCGGCGCTCCTCCAGCAGTTTGAGCAGCGGTCCCGCCACGGTGCGGATCGCGTCGAGGTCGTCACGTTCCAGGCGTCGCGCCGGCGCCAGGAGCAGGGTCACGTCGTTAGCGAGGCGGATGCCTTGCAGCGGCATCGTCTCTTCCGTAGGGGGCGCGGCTGGCGCCTCTCCGTTACGCCCGTCGGCGGCGAAATCCGCCGGCCCCTCGCGCCAGAAGTCGGCCGCGCGTGGGCCAGCCTCGGCCGTGTCCGGGGCGCCGCGGATCGCCGGTCGGTCGGCCGTCGCGGAGATCCGGGCAAGCCGGGCGAGGTCCGCATCGGGTAGCCCGACCAGCCGCTGCTGCAGATCCGCGAGCGAGAGACCCTGTGCCTGGAGCCGCTTGATCGCCACCAGTTGCAGCAGGTGCCGCCGGCCGTAGAGGGCGGTCCGTCCGCGCAGCGCCGCCGGGCGGTCGAGCAGGCCGAGGGTCGTGTAGTAGCGGATCGTCCGGTGGTTGGGTACGTCGCGCACCCGCCCGCTGGCCTGTCCCGCGTAACCCACGGACAGCGCCTGCGCCACCTGGTTCGCCAGTTCGTCGATCGTCCAGTGCGTCTCGGGTTGCCGTGTCATGACGAGGGAATCTTATGCCTGACAGTGTCACATTGTCAAGGATTGGTGTAACAGTATTTAGGGGGACAGCTGGGATATGCTGTGTGAGAGGGCTTTAAGAAATCCTCCTCCTACCCGGCCGGTTGGCCATTTTCCGGGCACCTGGTACAGTAAAGCTAATTTGCCGTGCGGACGGCGGCGCGCGCCGTCGGGCGTTCCGGGCCGCGCTGGGATCGTGGAGAAGGAGACGGGATGTCGGGCTGTCAGGCGAAGCTGGCGCTGGAGGACGGGACGGTGTACACCGGCCGCGCCTTCGGCGCCCAGGGCGAGACCTTCGGGGAGGTGGTGTTCAACACCAGCATGACCGGCTATCAGGAGGTGCTGACCGATCCGTCCTACAAGGGCCAGATCGTCGTCATGACGTACCCGCTGATCGGCAACTACGGGATCAACCCCGAGGACGTCGAGTCGCGCCGCCCCCAGGTCGAGGGGTTCATCGTCCGCGAACTGGCCCGGATGCCCAGCAACTTCCGGTCGCACGGGACGCTCGACGCCTACCTGCTGGAGAACCACCTGATCGGCCTGGAGGGGATCGACACGCGCGCCCTGGTGCGCCGGCTGCGCGTGCGCGGGACCATGACCGGCGTCCTCTCGACACGCGACCGCGACGACGCCTCGCTCGTTCGCAAGGCGCGCCACAGCCCCAGCATCGTCGGCCGCGACCTGGTGCGCGAGGTCGTTCCCGAGAAGTCGTTCGCGTGGTCCGCCGACTGGGCCGGCCCGTACACCGGGCAGGTGCTCCCGTCGCGCCCGCCGACGCACCACGTCGTCGCCCTCGACTTCGGGATGAAGTGGAACATCCTGCGCTGCCTCGTCCAGGTCGGCTGCAAGGTGACCGTCGTGCCCGGGACCGCCAGCGCCGAGCAGGTGCTGGCGCACCGGCCGGACGGCATCTTCCTGTCAAACGGCCCGGGCGACCCGGAACCGCTGACATACGCGATCGACACCAGTCGCCACCTCGCCGGCAAGAAACCGCTGTTCGGCATCTGCCTGGGGCACCAGCTGCTCGGCCTGGCGCTGGGGGCAAAGACGTTCAAGCTGAAGTTCGGCCACCGCGGGGCGAACCAGCCGGTGCGGAACCAGCGGACCGGGCGCGTCGAGATCACGACGCAGAACCACGGGTTCGCGGTCAGCACCGAGTCGCTGCCGCGCGACCTGGAGCCGACGCACGTCAACCTGAACGACGGCACACTGGAGGGAATGCGCCACCGCCGCTGGCCGCTGTTCAGCGTCCAGTACCACCCGGAGGCGTCCGCCGGCCCGCACGACAGCTGCTATCTGTTCGAGGAGTTTCGCAAACTGATGGGCTAGCGGACCAACCGCGACGAGCCGGCAGCGTCCGCGCCGGCAGCTTTGACAAAGCCGGCGCGGACGCTGCCGGCTCGTCGTGTTTGGTCCTGTTTTGTCCGTTAGCTCTTACCCGAGAAGATTGCGGAACGTCAGATTGATGCGTTCGCCCATGGACTCGGCGGTCTTCGGAACGCTGTGCTGCCAGTGGTGCTGGAACGTCCCGCCCATGATAAGCAGGCTGCCGTGTTTCAGGCGGTACTCGATGCGCCTCCGACTTCGGTTGTGCCGCACCACGAAGCGCCGCTCGGCCCCCAGCGAGACGGATGGGACGACCGGGTTGGTCCCCAGCTCGGGCTCGTCGTCCGCGTGGAAGCCGATGCTGTCCCGCCCGTCGCGGTAGCAGTTCAGCAGGACGCTGTTGAACGGCGCGCCGGCCGCCTCGACCACCCGCTGGCGTACCGCCGCCAACTCCGGGGTCCACGCCAGCGATGGGTAGGTGACGCCGGAGTAGGTGTAGGTCACGCCCGGGTCGGCGTGGAGGGCGGTCAGCCGCGGGAACGGCCGGTTGAAGCGGCCCTTCTCCTGCTTCCAGCCAATGGTCTTGCGGAGTACCTCGAAGAGCGCGTCGGCTGCGGCACACGGGAAGAAGTCGGGCAGGTAGATCAGGGTGCCGCCGTCCTCCACGGTGCGGCTCCCGGCGGTCCCGGTTTCGACGGGCGCGTCAGGCTTGACCACGGTCCGGCCCTCGCGGGGGTCAGGGGGCGAGCAACTCCCTCTCCCATTCTACCGGCCCCCGCCGTGCGTCCAGCCACCCGACCAGCCCGCCGCTGGCGCTTCGGGCTGGTCGGCGCAGCAGCCGAAACCGGATCCCCTCCCCCCCGCACGCGCGGCCCTGGCTTCGAGCGGCACCCGAGTGCCCCAGGGGAAACGCCGATGGTCCAGCGGATTGACCGCCGCCCCGCGCCAGGGGACAATACGGCCTGATCGCGCCGGCGGGTGGCCGGCGCTGGCTCTCACCCCGGAGTGCTCCCATGGACCGCCGCGATTTCCTCCAGCAGACCGCCGGCCTGGCCACCGGCACCGCCCTCGCCGACTCCGCCGGCGCCGCCCAGCCAGCCAACCAGGCCCTTCCGACCGTCCGCCTCGGCACCCACAAGGTCACCCGGCTGATTGTCGGCGGGAACCCAATCTACGGCCACTCGCACTTCAACCGCATCCTCAGCCGTGCCATGACCGACTGGCACACGCCTGAGCGCGTCCTGGAACTGCTGCGCCGCTGCGAGCAGGTCGGCATCAACACCTGGCAGAACAGCTACGCCGACCGCACCCTTGAGGATCTCGACCGCTACCGGCAAGCGGGCGGGCGCCTGCAGTGGCTGTGCCTGGGCAAGCCGGACTGGGACCGCCACCCGGAGCGCATCGACGACGCCGCCCGGCGCAAGCCGATCGGCATCGCCCCGCACGGCGGCCTCGCCGAGCGCCTGCACCGCCAGGGCCGACTCGACGTCCTGACCGGACTGCTGCGCCGCATCCGCGACCGCGGCGTGCTCGTCGGCCTGTCCGCCCACAACCCCGACCTGATCCGCCTCGCCGAGGATCGCGGCTGGGACATCGATTACTACATGTGCTGCCTGTATTATCTGACGCGCCCGCGTGACGAGTATCGCAAGATCCTCGGCAAGGATCTGCCGCTCGGCGAGATCTACCTGCCGTCCGACCCGCCGCGCATGTTCCAGGTGGTGCGGGCGGTGCGCAAGCCGTGCCTGGTCTACAAGGTGCTGGCGGCCGGGCGGCGCATCAACACGCCAGCGGAGATCCGGACGTGTTTCGAGACGGCCCTGACCAGCATCAAGCCGACCGACGCGCTGATCGTCGGCATGTTCCAGCAGTTCGGCGATCAGGTGGCCGAGAACACGGCCCTCGTCCGCGAGTTGTGCGCCCGCCGGCGCTGAGACGCCGGACTGGTTGGCGCAGCGGCCGAGACCGGCCAGGCTTGACAGGCTGCCGGGACCGCCTTAGCCTCAGTGAGGATCAGCCACCCCAGGGGCGCCCGCCTCGCCCTGAGGTGGCTGACCGCTGCTCGGTACGAGGGCCAACGCCATGTGGAAAATCGGGGACCGCGTCTTCGGCCAGCGTCAGGAGGAGGCGGCCTGGTATCCGGGGACAGTCCGCCACGTCGATGGAGAGCGGTTTTACGTCATCTTCGATGACGGCGAGGATGCCCTGATCGTGCGCGACCGGCTGCGCCCGCTGAGCCTCGACGTCGGCGACCGGATCCTCGCCCGGGCCGGAGACGCGGGCGACTACGCGCCCGGCACGATCGTTGGCAAGAAGGGCAACCAGGTCCGCGTCCGCTTCGAGAACGGCACCCAGGAGTGGACCGACCTGGACCTGACGCGCTGGCAGGCGCAGCCGCGTCGGTCCGAACCGGCGCCGGCCCGGCCGTGGGAGATCGGCGCCCACGTCCTCGTCTGCTGGCACGACCTCTACTGGTATCCCGGCGCCGTCCTCAGGGTGAAGGGCGATCAGTACCACGTCTTCTTCGACGACGGCAACCAGGTCGTGACGACGGCGGACCGCCTGCGGCCGCTGGAAGTTGGCGAGGGGGATCGGGTGTGGTGCCGGTGGAAGGCCGGGCCGAGCTACCACGCTGGCGAGATCGCCGAGAAACACGGCGAGGTCATTCGCGTCCGGTACGACGACGGGGACGAGGAGACGACCCTGCTGCGCCTCGTCCGGCTGGACCGCGACGACTGGCTGCCGGACGGTCCGGCCGCCCGGCTCCAGGAAGGCGACCGGGTGCTGGCCGTGTGGTACGACCTGAACTGGTATCCGGGCGTCGTCGTGTCGGTGGCCGGCAAGCGGGTCCACGTCCTCTTCGACGATGGTGACCAGGCAATGGTGACGCCCGAGCGAGCGAAACCGCTGGTGTTCCGGGTCGGCGATCGGGTGTGCTGTCGGCGCAAGGGTGGACCGATCTACTACCCCGGCGAGATCGCCCGCATCAAGGGAGAAGTGATCCACGTCAACTACGACGACGGCGAGGAGGAGACGACCTCCGTGCGCCTGGTGCGCATCGAGCGCGAGGGCTACCGCGAGGCCGACGACGACGAGTTCGAGTAGCGCGTTGCAGGGTCAAACGGCAAGGCCCGCAGGCAGGTGCCTGCGGGCCTTGCCGTTGCGCGCGTCCGGTCGCCGAGGTCAGCGCGTCGGCTCGCTGAGGATCATGATCATTAGCACCTCCGGCCGGTCCTGTGCGGCGAGGTCGTCGTCCTCGATCTTCTTGCCCCTGATCGGCGCGCCCTTGGCCGCCACCCCCTTCGGCGGGGCGGCGAGCCAGATGCGGACCGTCTGGCCCTGGCGGACCGTCTCGAACTCCGCCTTGTACCCGGGCAGCCCGTCCTTGCCGCGCAGCTCCTGCAGTTCCTTGGCGGTGTGCTTCTTGACATTTCCCTTGTCGTCGTACTCGGCGGGCGGCTGGAGGACGCGCACCCGGGCCGTGTCGGTGGCCCGCAGCTGCATGTCCGCGTTCTTGTACCGGACGAGGTTCTGCTTGGCCTTGGCGATGTCGGCGAGGGTCCGCTGCAGCGAGTTCTGGGAGTTCTGAATCTGGTTCAGGAGGTTCGGCCGGTCCTGCGGGCGGGTACGCTGCAGGCGCAGCTGATTCTGGGTCAGCTGGCTGTACTGCTGGCGGTACGTGTTCTGGAGCTGACTCAGGCGTTGATAGCCGTCCGGATTCGGTTCCGGCACCTTGACCTGGAGGATGAAGTCGCGCTTCGACCCCAGGTCGAGCTGCGTCAGCGTGCCCTCGTACGACTTCAGCCTGGACCACTCGAACCGTTCTGTTTTCTCATCCTTCTTGTCGTCCTTTTTGTCGTCCTTCTTCTCGTCCCCGGGCTCGCCGATCTTCTTGCCGGCAACCGGGGCGTCCTTGTCTTTCTTCTTGTCTTTTTTCTCGTCCTTCTGTGCCACGGCGAAGGAGGGAACAAGCAGCGCCAGGCCGAGGATAAACATGCCGCCTAGCGGAAGGAACCGTCGCATCGCACAACCCCCTACAGACGAAGGTGAGGCAGGGCGGGAACCACGCTAACTCGTTTAGAATAATGTACCTGCCGCGTGCGGCAGGTACAAGTGAAAACGCCGGATCGAGCTGGAAATGGCTTCTAAAACGACAGGCGGAATTCGATGCGCCAGAGATCCTTGTACCACGTCGGGCCGGTCAGGGCGCGGCTGTACCCGGCGTAGAGGTCCAGCGCCCCACCGAACCCGAAGCGCAGCCCCAGCGCGACGTTCGCGATGGTCGTGCCGGCCGCGTCGGTGATGCCGAACGCGGTCGGCGTCTGGACGACGAGCGCCTTGCCGCCCAGGACCGACCAGCCGACTGCCTCGACGACCGGGGTGATCCAGAAGTCGGTCGGCGAGCGTGTCCCAAAGGTGAGGCCCAGGCCGTACCGGACCACGTCCCCGGCAAAGTCGGTCCCGCCGATCGGATACCAGTAGCGCCCCTCGGCCTCCAGCACCAGCCAGCGCGCGACCCGGACGTTGGCGAGGAGGGCCGGTTCCACGGAGACATGGTTGGTGCCGAGCCCGCGGTGCGACGTCCCGGTCGGGACATAGGTGCGCAGCTGAAACGTGGTGGCAAGCACATCGGACCGAAGGAACGCCCACTTGAAGCCGCTGTTCACGTCGCCCACGCCGAACGTGTTCTCGTTGAAATCGGGATCGACGGCGCGGAACGGAACCTCCATGAAGGTCGAGAAACGTGGGTCGAGAGCGTATTCCAGGTAGGCGGTGTACTCCTGGAAGTTCACGTTGCGCTCGGGGAGCGGCGGACCCGGGCTGCCGGCGGCTCCGCCCACGGGGTAGAAGAACTCGGCCCGCGTCGGCCGGCGGTGGCGGGTGGCGTCATCGTACCGGAGCCGCAACCGGGTGACGGGCAGGGCGCTATCGAGGAAGCTGACGCCGCTGTCTGGAGGCGTGGGCTCGTTGGTCCCGAGCAGGGACGACAGGTCCGGCTGCGGAGCCTGCTGGGCCGGTCGTGCCTGCGACTGGCCCTGGCGTGCGCCGAGGCCGCGGCCGGCAGGAAGGCGGCGCACCTGCGCCTGAGCCGGCAGGGCGAACACGGCGAGCAACCCGACGACGAGCGCGACGCCGCGCCACCCGAACCTCCCTGTTCGGCTTCGCATGCGGTCCTCCTGGCCCGACCGGGAAGCGCGGGCAGCCTGGATCGTGGCGGCAGTGGGAGCGCGGGTGATACGCTCCCGGCGCGATCGCGGCAAGGCCAGTTCCGATCCGGAGGCCGCCTTTACAAAACCGCCGGCCGGTGGTATCTGCTAGTGGGCCGCCGCCCGGACCAGGCTCTTCCTGCACCCCGTCTCTCCGGTCTGGTGTCCCTGCTCGCCGCGCCGTAAGATAAGCAAACCTGGTCGGCTGTACCGGCCGGCTCGGGATTGCCTCGGAACGGAACCGCCCGGGGGTTACACCACCCAGACCCCTTCTCCCCCCGGGACCTCGAGGAGTGTTTTCGCATGTGGCTCGTCAACGCCGCGCTGCGCAACCCCTACGCCGTCTACGTCGGCATGCTGCTCACCGCCGTCCTCGGCATCGTCAGCTACCTGCGCACCCCGACCGACATCCTGCCCGAGATCAAGATGCCGGTCGTCGTCGTCTTCGCGTCCTATCGCGGGATGCCCGCCCCCGACATGGAGCGCAGCGTCACCGCCGTCCTGGAGCGCGCCCTGACCCGCTGCGATCACCTCGAACACATCGAGTCGCGCTCCCTCCTGGGGATCGGCATCATCAAGATCTTCTTTCGCCCGCAGGTCGATCCGGACGTGGCCTCCAGCCAGGTCATCTCCCTGGTCAACGGCGAGATGCAGTTCATGCCGCCCGGCATGCTGCCGCCGACGATCATGAAGTACGACGCCAGTGCCATCCCGGTCGGCAACCTCGTCGTCTCCAGCCCCAGCCGGGACGACAAGGAGTTGCTCGACATCGCCGATCACGCCCTGCGCGACGACCTGGCCGGCCTGGAGGGGTTGGCGTCGGCCCCGGTGTTCGGCGGCACATTCCGGCAGATTCAGATTTACGTCCACCCGCGCACGCTGGAGGCGATGAAACTCTCGCCGCTGGAGGTGGCGCGCATTGTCAACGCCCAGAGCCAGGTTATCCCGACCGGCGAGATCCGCATCGGCCCGCCGGATCGCGGCCAGACGTACTACGTCAGCTCGAACAGCATGGCGGCCACCATCAAGGACTTCGAGAAGCTGCCGCTGTTCAACGACGGCCGCAAGGTGGTCTACCTGGGGGACGTGGCGAGCATCGTGGACGGCAACCGCTGGCGCACCAACACGGTCCACGTCGATGGCCGCCGATCGGTGTACATGCCGCTGCTGCGTCAGGCCGGGGCCAGCGCCGTGCGCGTGGTCGATAACGTCAAGGCGTTCCTGCCGCAGCTTCACAAACGCGGCAGCCTGCCCGAGGACGTGGCCGTCGAGGTCGTCTTCGATCAGTCGCAGTACGTCCGCGACGCGCTGGCGGCGCTGCGCCTGGAGGGTGTGCTTGGGGCGTTGCTGGCGTCACTGGTGGTGCTGCTCTTCCTGGGCAGCCTGCGCGGGACGGTGGTGGTGGCGCTGTCGATCCCGCTGTCGGTGCTGGCGGCGCTGATGGGACTGTACTTCACCGGCCACACGCTGAACATCATGACGCTCGGCGGGCTGGCCCTGATCCTCGGCCGGGTCGTGGACGATACGATCGTGGACGTCGAGAACACCGTCCGTCACCTCGGCATGGGCAAGCCGGCCGGGGAAGCGGTGCGCGCCAGCGCGGCCGAGATCGCCATCCCGGTGCTGATGGCAACCGTGACGACGGTCGTGGTGTTCTTCCCGCTGGTGTTCATCAGCGGGGTGGCGAAGTATCTGTTCACCCCGCTGGCGGTCAGCGCGTCGCTGGCGATGGCCGCGTCGTACCTCGTCTCGCGGACCGTCTCGCCGCTGTACTGCTCGCGCTACCTGCGTCCGCACCACGAGAAGGAGCACTTCCCGCGCTGGCTGGTCCTGGCGGCGCTGCCCACGGCGGCGGTCGGCCTCGGCGTGCCGGCGCTCGCCCAGTGGGCGCCGGACGTGTTGCCGGAGGCGCTGGCGGACGCGGTCGCGTGGCCGTTCCTGAACCTGCACCCGGCCGCGCAGCAGGTCGTGATCGGGGTCGGCGCCGTCGCCGCCCTGACCGTGCTGGTCGCCGTGACGTTCTGGATCGCGCCGGCGTTCGACCGGCTGTTCGAGGCGGCGACGCGCGTCTACGAGCGCGTGCTGCGCATCGGGCTGCGCTGGCGGGTGGCGGTCGTCGGGCTGGTGGTGGCGGCCACCGTGCCGGCCATCTGGTGTTTCCAGCACATCGGCCAGGAGCTGTTCCCGGAGGTGGACACGAGCGAGTTCACCATCCACCTGCGCGCCAAGGGCGGGCCGCGCGTCGAGACAACCGAGCGGCAGATTACCGAGATCGACCGGATCGTGCGCGAGATCGTCGCGCCGGAGGATCTGAAGCTGACACTGGCGAACATCGGCCTGTCGTCGCGCTGGTCGGCGATCTACACGCCCAACAACGGACCGCATGCCGCCTTCCTGCGCGTCCAGCTGCGCAGCGGATTCGACGGGCGGCACACGCCGGCGCTGGCGTATGTGGACCGCCTGCGCGAGCGGCTGCACGAGCGCTACCCGGGGGACGAGTTCTTCTTCGAGACGGGCGGGATGATCCGCCGCATCCTGAACGGCGGCGCCCTCGCTCCGATCGAGATCCAGATCCACGGCAAGGACCGGGAGGCGCGGCGCCAGGTCGCCCGGGTTCTCGACGCCCGCATCGACCGCATCGCCCAGGTGACCGACACGTATCTACCCCAGGCACTGACGCTCCCGCAGCTGAAGGTGGAGGTGGACCGGACGGCGGCCGCCCGGCTGAAGCTGACGGAGACGGACGTGGTGCGCAACGTCATCACGGCGCTGATGTCCAGCGCCCAGCTGGCGCCGAACTTCTGGATCGACCCGGCGTCCGGCAACCCCTACGTAATCGGCGTGCAGTACCCGGAGTACGTCGTCGAGAGCGTGCAGACGCTGGAGAACATTCCGATCTCGGGCGCGGGGCGGGCCGGGAACCGGGTGCCGCTGGTCAAGGACGTGGCGCAGATCGTCCCGACCGAGGGGCCGGTCGAGGTCTATCACTTCGACGTCGGGCCGGTGAACCAGCTGTTCGTGAGCCTGCGCGGGAACGACCTGGCGCGGGTGGCGGCGCGGGTGGAGCGGATCGTCGCCGAGCTGCCGCTGGAGTACGCCCGGACGCTCGCCCCTGGCGACAAGTTGTTCGCCCACGCCCTGAAGGAACTGGCCGAGGGGGGCTCGCGCCTGCAGCACGACGGCGACTTCCTGGAGCAGCTGCGCGTATACTTCGAGCACCCGACACCCGCCGGGCGCGCCGCCCTGGTGGAGTATTACGACCTCGACCCGGAGAGCTTGAGCCTGTTCGCGGACGAGGACTTCCGGGCGAAGATGACGGCCTACCTGAAGAAGGGGCGGCAGTCGATGCGCGAGGAGATTCAGCGGGCGTGGGGCCTGGACCCGCTGCCGCTGAAGATACCCGGGAACGTGCGCGTCGAGGTGCGCGGCGAGATCGCGAACATGCGGGAGTCGTTCCACGAAATGGGGTTTAACCTGGCACTGGCCGTGCTGCTCGTCTACCTGGTGATGGCGGCGCAGTTCTCGTCGTGGCTCGATCCGCTGATCATGATCGTGGCGGCGCCGCTGGGGCTGATCGGCGTGGCGGTCATGCTGTGGGCGACCGGGTCGTCGCTGAACATCCAGTCGCTGATGGGCATCCTCATGATGGTCGGCATCTCGGTGTCGAACTCGGTGCTGCTGGTCGAGTTCGCCAACCGCAAGCGCGACGAGGGCCACACGCCGTTCGAGGCGGTCGCCGTCGCCGCCCGGACGCGCCTGCGGCCGATCCTCATGACGACCCTGGCGGCGGTGGCGGGGCTACTGCCGCTGGCGATCCACCGCCACCCCGGGGACGAGATGAACCTGCCGCTGGCCCGGGCAGTCATCGGCGGGCTGATCGGCTCGACTGTGCTGACGCTGTTCATCGTGCCGGTGCTGTATCTGTTGTTCAAGCCGCGCAGCGCCGCGCGGACGACAACCTGACCTCCCGGCCCCCTTCCCTGCCAGGGAAGGGACGAGTAAGGAGGGGAGGGGAGAGGGTTCCCTCTGCCGACCCGAAGGAGCAAGCGATATGACAACCAACTGGATGCGCCTGGTGGTCCTGGCCGGCGCGCTGGCGCCTGTCCTGGGATGCGGCTCTCAGCAAGCGAAGAAGAAGCCGAAGCTGGCCGAACTGGAGCGGGTGCCGCGCCTGGAGACGATCTCCCCCGAGCGGCAGCCGACGTTCACGGTCCGCCGCGAGTACACCGCCACGATCGAGCCTTACGAAAAGGCCGACCTGTACCCGCAGGTGCGCGGCGTGGTGCAAAGCCTGTCGCCGAACGCAGACATCGGGCGGATGGTCCTCGGGGAGGCGGTGCGCCCTCGCGCGGCCTGCACCAGCGTTGGCGTCCTCGGCAACGGGACGCCATTGTTGGCGGCCGCCGTGCTGCTCGCCGGCCGGACCGACGCGGAGGTGCTGGTCACCCTCGCGATCCCGGACGTCCTGGCCGAGCGGGAGAACAAGCGTGCCCTGCTGGAGCGGGCCCGTCAGACGCGCGCGCAGGCGCTCAGGGCGCGCGACGTGGCCGCCCGCGAGGTGCGCGAGAGCGAGGCCCAGATCAAGCGGGCCGAGGCCGAGGCGGAGTTCCGCAACTCGCACTACACGCGCATGGTGCGCCTGGCGGCCAGCGACACGGTGCAGAAGCAGATGGCAGAGGAATCGCGGCTGCAGTACAAGTCGGCCCTGGCGGCCCAGGACGCGGCCCATGCCCAGCTGTTCACCAAGCATGCCCGGCTCGCCGCCGCCGAGGGCGAGATCCTCGTCGCCGAGGGCAAGGTGCGCGTCGCCCAGGCGGAGCTGGAGCGCCTCGACGCCCTGGTCGGGTTCGCGACGATCCGCGCCCCGTTCACCGGCATCGTGACCAAACGCTGGATCGACCGCGGGGCCGCGGTGAAGGACTTCGGCACCCCGCTGCTGACGGTGATGCGCACCGACGTGGTGCGCGTCCTGATCGATGTGCCGGAGCGCGACGCCCCGTACATCCGGGCCGCGTCGGACCGGCACGAAGGGAGCGCTGTCGTGTTGCGTGTCCCGGCGCTGCAGGAGGTCACGTCGAGCGGCGAATTCCCTGGCGTGGTCAACCTGACGGCCGGCTCGCTGGATCCGGTCACGCGCACGATGCGCGCCGAGGTTCTGCTGCCGAACCCGCGCGGCCTGCTCCGGCCGCAGATGTCCGGCACCGCCGTCGTGGTGGTGGACGAGCGCAAGGACGTGTTCACCGTTCCGTCGTCGGCTCTGCTGCGCCAGGGGGGCAAGGCGTTCGTGTACTGCGTGACCGACGTCAAGGGCGACCCGCCGCGCGGCATCGTCTCTCAGGTAGAGGTGGAAACCGGCATTGACGACGGGCGCGCCGTCGAGATTCGCCGGGGGCTGAGCGGGCGCGAGCAGATCATCACGAAGGGCAACGGCGTCGTCCGTCAGGGCGATTTCGCCATCCCCGTCTCGGTCCGGTGAGGGCAGCAGTCGGCAGCAGACGGCAGTAAAGTCCACGGGCGGCGGTCCGTGAGGGAAGTCCCCAGCACTTCGCCCACGGATTACGTCCCGTGGGCTTTCAACAGCCCATTGCACACCCTCCTCCTGGAACTTGCACGAGCCGTAAAGCCCACGGGCGCCGCGCCGATGGAAGCTCCCGAGCAACTGCTGATCCTCGGTGCCAGCGCCCGCGCGGCGTCCTTCTCCGCCCTCCGCGCCGGGCTGAGGCCGTGGTGCATCGATCTGTTCGCCGATGAGGATCTGCGGCATGCCTGCTCCGCCGCAACAATTCCCCTGACCGATTACCCGCGGGGTTTCCTCAACGCCGTGCGCGATGCCCCGCCCGGCCCGTGGATGTACACCGGCGGGCTGGAGAGCCATCCGGCCCTGCTCGACGCCCTGGCCCGGCTGCGCCCGCTCTGGGGCAACGGCGCCGCCGTGGTGCGCCGCGTGCGTGCCCCGGGCCGGGTGGCCGCGGCACTGCGCGAGGCGGGACTCCCCTGTCCGGAGGTGCGCCGCGGGGACGACCCCGCTCCGGGCCGGTGGCTCGTCAAACCGCGCGCCGGCGCCGGCGGCCGCGGCATCGTCTTTCTCACCTCGGGCACACCGCCGCGCCGCCGCGTCTACCTGCAACAGCACGTCGAGGGCGAGCCGTGCTCGGCGGTTTACGTCGGGCGCGACGGCGGCGCCCAGCTGCTCGGCGCGACGCGCCAGCTCGTCGGCGAGCCGTGGCTCCACGCGGCGCCGTTCCAGTATTGCGGCAGTGTCGGCCCGCTCACCCTGTCCGATACGCTCCGCGTCGGGCTGGAGCGCCTCGGTGACGTGCTGGGGCGTGACTTCGGCCTGCGCGGGCTGTTCGGCGTCGATTTCATCCTGAGCGACGGCGTCCCGTGGCCGGTGGAGGTGAACCCGCGCTGTACCGCGTCGGTCGAGGTGCTGGAGTACGCTATCGGCATCCCGGCCCTGGCGCTGCACCGGGCCGTGTTCACGCCGGCCGCGCCGCTCCCGCCGCCGACCCAGACGGCTCGCCCGGCGCGCCTCGGTAAGGCGATCCTCTTCGCCGCTGGGCCGCTGACGTTCCCGGTACACGGTCCCTGGGCTCGGGTGCTGCGCGAACCGCCCGCGCTCCCCACGGCGCCGGCGTTCGCGGACATCCCGGCTGCGGGAACCCGGATCGAGACGGGCTGGCCGGTGCTGACGTGCTTCGCCGCCGGCGCCACTGACGCCGAGTGCGTTGACCGGCTGCGAGCGGTCGCGGCGGATCTCGACCGGAGGCTGCCGTGCCGCTAGATTACGGCTACCGAAAGGGGATCCGTGGCGGTCGAAAGGAGGACAGCTGGTGGCGATCACTCCGACGCTGAATGAACGGGCGCAGCGGCTGGCGGACTTCATGGTCTCGCAGGCGGGGGCGCTGCGCATCACCGTGCAGCAGACGCCAGCGGGGGCGAAACTGCTCGACTGCGGCATCAATGCGACCGGCGGGCTGCAGGCGGGGCTGGCGCTCGCCCGGGTGTGCCTGGCGGGCCTGGCGGAAGTAGCCGTCGTCCCGGGCAACATCGCCGGCGGGGCGTGCCCGCTGGTCCAGGTTTCGACCGATCATCCCGTGACCGCGTGCATGGCGGCCCAGTACGCCGGCTGGGCGATCGACAGGATCGACGGGTACTTCGCGATGGGGTCCGGGCCGATGCGCGCCGCCCTCGGGACGGAGGATCTGTACGACCACATCCCCGGCCGGGAGAAGCCGCCGGTCGCCGTCGGGACGCTGGAGACGGATCAGCTCCCGACCGAGGACGTGGTGCGGTACATCGCCGAGGCGGTCGGGCTGCCGCCGAACAAGGTAACGCTCCTGGCGGCCCCGGCCACCAGCCTCGCCGGCGCGATCCAGGTCGTCGCCCGGTCGGTCGAGACGGGCCTGCACAAGCTGCACGAACTGGGGTTCGACCTGACGAAGGTTGTGTCCGCGTTCGGGACTGCTCCGCTGCCGCCGGTCGCGAAGGACTTCCTCAACGCCATCGGCCGCACGAACGACGCCATCCTGTACGGCGGGCAGGTGACGCTGTGGGTGGACGCCGAGGACGACGAACTGGCGGCGATCGGGCCGAAGGTGCCGTCGTCCGCCCAGCCCGACTACGGCGAGCCGTTCACGGAGATCTTCGCCCGGCACGAAGGCGACTTTTACAGGATCGACAAACTCCTTTTCTCACCGGCCGAGGTGTACTTCGTGAACCTGCGGAGCGGGCGGAGCCACGCCTTCGGACGGACGCGGGCGGACGTGCTGTGGCGGTCGTTCTTCGGCGCGTGAGTCGCCGTCCCCCCTCACCCCCCGGCCCCCCTCTCCCACGAGGGGAGAGGGGGGAGCAGGCGCAGCAGGCGCAACCGGCGCTGCTTCCTCCCCCTCTCCCCTCGTGGGAGAGGGGGGGCGGGGGATCCCAACCGAATGAAACTAGCGATTCTGGCGGGCGGCGACGGATGGCACGTCCGCGACCTGCGCCGCGCCGCCGCCGCTCAGGGCCACGAGGCCGTCGCCGTCGATTTCCGCCGCGTCAGCGCCGCGGTCGCGGGTGGTCTCGACTCCCTCGCCGGGTTCGACGCCGTTCTTGTCCGCACCATGCCGCCGGGCTCGCTGGAGCAGGTCGTCTTTCGCATGGACGCGCTGCACCGCCTGCAGGCTCGCGGAATCGCCGTCCTCAATCCGCCCTACGCCCTGGAAGGCTGCATCGACAAGTACCTTAGCGCCGCGCGCCTGGAGGCGGCGGGACTGCCCGTCCCGCCCACCGTCGCCTGCCAGGACGCCGACACGGCGCTGGGCGCCTTCGCCACGCTGGGGGGCGACGTGGTCGTTAAACCGCTGTTCGGGTCAGAGGGGCGCGGCATGGTGCGCGTCAGCGATCCGGATACCGCGTGGCGCACCTTCCGGACCCTGGAGCGGCTGCAGTGCGTCCTCTACCTGCAGCGCTTTATCGATCACCCGGGCTGGGATCTGCGCGTCTTCGTCGTCGGCGGGCGCGTCCTGACGGCGATGCGCCGCTACGCCCGCGACGGCTGGCGCACCAACGTCGCCCAGGGGGGCCGCGGCGAGCCGGTCCACGCCACGCCCGATGAGGAGCATCTCGCCCTGAGAGCGGCGGCCGCGCTCGGCGTTCTGGTCGCGGGCGTCGATCTGCTGCCGCGGCGTGACGGCGGGTGGTATGTGCTGGAGGTGAACGCCGTACCGGGGTGGCGGGCGCTCGCCCCGGTGACCGGCGTCGATGTGGCGGCGGCGACGATGCGGTTCCTCGCGGAGGAGTACCGTGTGGGCTGAGCGGATCGACGACGCGGAAATCCGCCGCCTGTGGGCGCAGCTCGCGTGCCTCTGGGAGGCGACCGCCCGCAAGCCCGGCAACGTCCACCGCTACCGCGACTTCGCGGATGCCACCTACATCGATTTCCTGACCAGTGCCGCCGTCATCAGTTCGGTGCTGGCCGCCGCGTCTTCCCTCGGCGTCGGCCCCACGGTGCTCACCGGGGTTCGGCGCACCCGGCTGGTTGCGCCGAACAACACCAATCTCGGCATCCTCCTGCTGCTCACCCCGCTGGCGGCCGTGCCGCTGGAGGAGCTTTACCGCGAGGCGTTGACGTCGGCCCCGGCGGAGCAAGTCCTCCGCGAGGGATTGACGTCTGTTCTCGAATCGGCCACCGTGCGGGACACCGCGGAGGTCTACCAGGCGATCCGGCTCGCCAACCCGTCGGGCCTCGGCGGCGCTGCCGACCAGGACGTGCGCGATGAGCCGACCCTGCCGTTGCGACAGGTCATGGCGCTGGCGGCCGACCGCGACCTTGTCGCGCGGCAGTACGCCAACGGCTTCAGCGACGTTTTCGATCACGGCGTACCGGCCCTGCGCGACAGCCTTGCCCGCTGCCTCTGTCTGGAAGCGGCGATCATCGCTTGCCATCTGCACCTGATGGCCCGCTACCCCGATTCGCTGATCGCGCGCAAGTGCGGGCTCGCGGTGGCCGAGGAGGCATCGGCGCGGGCTCAAGACGTACTCGATGCGGGCTGGCCGAACACGGCGGCGGGGGAGGCGGCGTTCGCCGACCTGGACGGCTGGCTGCGGGCGGACGGCCACCGCCGCAACCCAGGCACGACGGCGGACCTCGTGGCGGCGTGCTTGTTCGTGGCCCTGCGGACTGGTATCATCACCCTGCCGCTATCCGTTCCCTGGGCCGCACCCTTCAAGCTTCCATGACGCCGGAGCAGGAGCACTTCCCATGATCTCGCCAGCCACCACGCAGCCGGCCCCCGCCGCCGCTCTGGCCGAGCGCTTCCTCGTCCGCGTCGCCAAGGACACATTCACGTTCTGCGCCGGGCACTTCATCAGCTACGAGGGCGACAAGTGCGAGCGCCTGCACGGGCACAACTACCGCGCCACGGTCGAGGTCGAGGGCGACCTGGATGAGAACGCTTACGTCTTCGACTTCATCGCGCTGAAGCGGCTCGCGCGGGCGATCACGGACGAGCTGGACCACCACATGCTCTTGCCGACGCAGAACCGCCTGATCCATCTGGAGGAGGGGCAGCAGTCGGTGCGTGTGCGCTATCGCGATCGGGAATGGCTCTTTCCGCGCGGCGATTGCATTCTGCTGCCCATTGAGAACACGACCGCCGAGCTGCTGGCGCGCCACATTGCTCAGCGTCTGACCGAGGAGCTGTGGCGCCACCATCAGTACGAGCCGCGCGTGCTGCGCGTCGAGGTCGAGGAGAACGTCGGTCAGTCAGCGGTCTGCGAGCTGCGCCGCTCATAGTGCTTCGAGGTCGGCCCGCGTTAACCGTCCGTCGTGCAGCGCCGACGCGACGAGCGCGCCCTTCACCCCGCACCCCGCGAGGCGCTTCAGGTCGCCGACATCGCGCACCCCGCCGCCCGCGATGATCTCCAGCCCCGGACAGGACTCCGCCAACTGCCGACAAAACGCCTCGGTGCCCGTCCCCGCGCCGACACCGACGCGCGCCAGGTCGAGAACGAGCGCGCGCCACACCCCGCAAGCGATGGCCCGCTGCGCGATCGCCCACGCATCGGTCGCCCCCCACGCCGCGCAATCGCCGAGCGGTTCTCCCCCCTTGAGATCCAGCGAAAAGACCATGTGCTCCGCACCGTGGACCTGACACAACTCCGTCAGTGCCGCCGGTCCTTCGAGTGTTTCGAGCCCCGCCACGATGTCCTCGATCCCCGCCGCGGCCAGCAGTGCCGCATCCGAGGCGCGGCGCACGCCCGCATCGACCCAGAGGCGGAAGCCGTCCGCCCGGAGCGCGGCGTAGGTGGGCACGGCAGGGGCCGCGCCGGCAATGGCGTCGAGATCGGCGAGGTAGAGGGTCGTCAGCCCGAAGCGATCGCGAAACGCGCGAGCGACGGCGAGCGGTTCGGCCGACGACGTCAGGCGGCTGACCACCGGGCGATACTCGTGCCGGCGCCCGGCGATGCCACGCACCACCTGGCCGGCGAGGAGGTCGAGGACAGGGATAATCATCATCTGATTGTCGCTGGGCTCTTCTGGTCAATAAGGTCCGGGCCGACCGTCCCGGCGCCTCACCCGCAGTGCCGGCCCTGCCTGGAAGCGCCCCGTCATCGTATGATAACCCCCTCACCATCCCTCGTCCTCGACTGGAGCGACCACCATGACCACGCCGACCCGACGCGCCTTCCTCCAAACCGCCCTCGTCACCGGCGCTGCCCTCGCCGCCGGCCAGGGACAGGCCCACGCTATCGACCCGATCCGCCGCCAGGGGCAGGCCCGCCTGCGTCTCAGCCTCGCCGCCTACAGCTACAACCGCTTCCTCAGCCTGCGCGGCAAGCAGAAGCCGACCATGACCCTCGAGGAATTCATCGACGCGGCCGCCACCACGCCCACCGAGGCCGTCGAGCTGACCGCCTACTACTTCCGCGAGACCACGCCGCGCTACCTCGCCGACCTCAAGGGCCGCTGCACCCGCCTCGGCCTCGACATCAGCGGGACCGCCGTCGGCAACAACTTCTGCGTTACCAACGCCGCGCGCCTCAAGGAGCAGATCGCCGACGTCAAGCGCTGGGTCGAGCACACCTCGCGCCTGGGCGGCAAGACGATCCGCATCTTCGCCGGCAACGTCGAGAAGGGCGACGCCGAGGAGAAGGCCCGCGCCCGCTGCATCGCCGCCATCCAGGAGGCGTGCGATCATGCCGGCCAGTTCGGTATCTACCTCGCGCTGGAGAACCACGGCGGCATCACCGCCAACGTCGAGCAGATGCTCGCGATCGTCAAGGGCGTCAAGCACGACTGGTTCGGCGTCAACCTCGACTCGGGCAACTTCCACACCAAGGATCCCTACGCCGACCTGGCCCGCATCGCCCCCTACGCGGTGGTGGCGCAGCTCAAGACGGCCATCCGTCGGGCCGGCGCGCAGGCGGAGCCCGCCGACCTGAAGCGCCTGGTCGGAATGCTGCGGGCGGTCAACTACCGCGGGTATGTCGCTCTGGAGTACGAGGCGGCCGAGGATCCGAAGGTCGCCGTCCCGCGCCACCTGACGGCGCTGCGGCGGCTGATGGATTAGGGGCAGAGTTTTCCAAAGCCCACGGGCTGCAGCCCGTGGGCTTTGGGGAACCCCTCCCCCTCTTCTCTCTCCCTCAACTGGCTGGGCCACCTGCGCACAGCCGGCACCCAGGGCGGTTGCTTTCGGACCACCCGAGGACGACCCTATCCCCCATCGCCCTTCACCCACGGGAGGCTCTCATGCGCAAGTATCTCGGCATCGCCCTGCTACTGCCGCTCCTGGCGCCGGCCGCCGCCTTCGGCCAGACCGCGCAGAAAAAGCCGGACCGGCCCAACATCGTGATCCTCCTCTGCGATGACCTCGGCTACGGCGACCTCGCCTGTTACGGCCACCCGACGATTCGCACCCCGAACCTCGACAAGCTCGCGAAACAGGGCGTCCAGTTCACGGAGTTCTACTCCGCCTCCCCGGTGTGCTCGCCGTCGCGCGCCGGGTTGCTCACCGGCCGGTGCCCGACCCGTAGCGGCGTCTACACCTGGATCAACCCGAACAACCCGATGCACCTGCCGGCCAGCGAGGCCACCCTCGCCACCCTCCTGCGCCGCGCCGGCTACCGCACCGCCCACGTCGGCAAGTGGCACCTCAACGGCATGTTTAACTCGGCGAAGCAGCCGCAACCAGGCGACCACGGATTCGACCACTGGTTCAGCACCCAGAACAACGCCGCCCCGACGCACGAGAACCCGAAGAACTTCGTTCGCAACGGCAAGGCGGTCGGCCCGCTGAAGGGCTTCTCCTGCCAGCTCGTCGCTGACGAGGCCATCACCTGGCTGAAGGCCGGCGGCGCCGGGCCGCAGCCGTTCTTCCTGTTCGCCTGCTTCCACGAGCCGCACGAAAAGGTCGCGTCGCCGGCCGACCTGGTCGCGTCTTACCCGAAGGCCCGCAACCAGGACGAGGCGCAGTACTTCGCCAACGTCACGAACATCGACCGGGCCGTCGGCCGCATCCTGGCGGCGCTGGACGAACTGGGCGTTGCCGACAACACGATCGTGCTGTTCGCGTCCGACAACGGCCCGGAGACGCTCAACCGCTACCCGACCGCGACGCGCAGCTACGGCGTCGTGGGCCGGCTGCGCGGCCGCAAGCTGTGGCTGTTCGAGGGCGGCATTCGCGTCCCGGGCATCCTGCGCTGGCCGGGCTAGACGCAGCCCGGCAAGACGAGCGACGTGACGGTGTGGAGCCTCGACCTGCTGCCGACCCTCTGCCAGGCGGCCGGCGCGAAGGTTCCGACCGACCGCCCGATCGACGGCACCAGCTTCCTGCCCGCGCTGGAGGGCAAGAAGATCGAGCGCAAGACGCCGCGGTTCGGGCACTACTACCGCGCGCTGGGGGAGCCGCGCGTCGCCCTGCGCGACGGCGATTGGGTCGTGCTCGCCGGCTGCGCCCCGCTGCCAACCGGGGCCGGCGCCGCCCTCGTGACCGGCGACATGAAGCTAATCAAGGAGGCGAAGCTGACGACGTTCGAGCTGTACAACCTCCGCGACGACGTCGGCCAAACGAAGGATCTGGCGAAGCAGGAGCCGCAGCGGCTGCGGACGATGAGCGAGCGGCTGCGGGCGATGTACCGCGAGGTCGTGAACGAGGGGCCGACCTGGAAGGTGCCGCCCGCGAAGAAGAAGAAGTCGTAGGCGCGGCGAGGAGGTTGTGAACCAGCCGCGCGCCGGCCGTGCGGGCTCGCGTTGGCCTGCGGGCGCCCCCGATTTACAATGGGGGCATGCACCGCGTGACCCGTGAGATCCACTTCTGCTACGGCCACCGCCTGCTCGGCCACGACGGCAAGTGCCGCTTCCTGCACGGCCACAACGGTCGCGCCGTCATCGTCCTCGAGGCGGCCCGACTCGACGCTCTCGGCATGGTCGTGGACTTCGGCCGGGTCAAGCAGGTCGTCGGCGGCTGGATCGACGCCAACCTCGACCACCGCATGGTGCTGCACCGCGACGACCCGGCCCTGCCCGTCCTCCAGGCGCAGGGCGAGCCGGTCTTCGTCATGGACGTCAACCCGACCGCCGAACACCTCGCCCGCCTGATTTACGACTTCACTGCGTCCGCCGGTTTCCCCGTCACGGAGGTCCACCTCTGGGAGACCGCGACGAGCTGTGCCAGCTACCACGGCCCGCGCTGAGCGGGAGGTCTGGGCGGGTCGGGCGGAGGAAGCAAGGCGTACCGCCACCGCCCTTTTCCTGTTCCAGGCCATCGGACTTTCCGGCAAAGTCTCCGCGCGGCCCGCGTCGATATTGCTCACCGGACCCTCAGACTCCCTGGCGCACGATGAGGTGACCGGTGGCACGCGAGTTCAACGTCCTCGCCCTGATCAAGGGAGAGGAGCGCTACATCTTCGTCTACGACGACGCGAGTCGTCAGCCGTTGATCGAGGCGTTCCGCGACCAGGCGGCCGACCCGGAGCTGGCCTTCAGCTGGTTCGACGCCGCCGTCCTGACCGAGAAGGCGCGGCAGCAGGCGGGCGGGAAGGCTCCGGCCGCACCCGGCCGGCGGTTTCGGGGGTGAAAGTGCAACCTCTCCCCTCGGCCCCCTCCCCTCGCAGGGGAGGGGGCCGGGGGGAGAGGTTCTCGCCACAGGGGAGTGGACCGCGATGGAAGAAGCCGTGGCCGAGTTTCTCCGCCACCTGGGCCTGGAGAAGAACGCCTCCGCCCACACCGTCAAATCCTACCGAGAGGATCTGACGCAGGCGCTGGAGTTCTTCCGCACGCGCCACCCCGACCGGCTCCTCGACATCGCCCTCCTGACGACCCGCCTGCTCCGGGCCTACATCGTCTGGCTGCACGAGCAGGGGTACGCCCGGGCGACGGTCGCCCGCCGGGTGGCGGCCGTCCGGTCCTGGTGCCGCTTCCTCTGCCGGCAGGGAGTGCTGACCGCCAACCCGGCCGACGGACTGCGCAGCCCGCGTCAGGACCGCAAGTTGCCGCACTTCCTCGGCGAGAACGCGATCGGCCAGCTCCTGCAAGCCCCGCCGGGAGACACGCCGGCCGGCCTGCGCGACCGGGCCATCCTGGAAACTCTCTACTCGGCCGGCCTGCGCGTCAGCGAGCTGACCGGCCTGAACGTCGAGGATCTCGACATGGCGGACGGCCTGGCGACGGTGCGCGGCAAGGGGAAGCGCGAGCGCCTCGCCCTGCTCGGCCCGCAGGCGACCGACGCCCTGAAGCGCTGGCTCGGCGCCCGGCCGGCGCTGGTCCGACCAGGGAAGGGGCCAGCCGCTTTGTTCCTGAACAAGAGCGGAACCCGGCTGACCTCGCGGAGCGTCGCCCGGTTGCTGGAGAAGTACCTGGCCCAGGCCGGCCTTGACCCGCGCACCAGCCCGCACACGCTGCGGCACAGTTTCGCCACCCACCTGCTCGACCGCGGGGCGGACATCCGCAGTGTGCAGGAACTCCTCGGCCACCGAAGTTTGGGAACCACCCAGATCTACACCCACGTGACCGCCGGCCGTCTGCGCGAGACATACGACAAGGCCCACCCCCGGGCCTGACCGGGTCGCCTGTGGCCCGGCGCGACCACGACACCTTGCGTTCGCACCCGCCGTCAACAGAAGGAACCCTGCCATGCGGAAGTGTACCCCCTGGTCCGTCGCCCTCCTCGCGAGCCTCGCCCTTCCTTCGTTGGCCGCCGCACAGGAGGTGCAGTGGCGCCACGACTACACCGCCGCCCGGCGGGAGGCCGAGAAGAAGGGCCGCCCCCTGGTCCTCGACTTCGGCACCGACAACTGCCATTACTGCGTCAAGCTGGACGAGACGACATTCAAGGATCCGGCCGTCGCCCGCATGTTGAACGAGCGGTTCATCCCGCTCAAGGTAGACGCCAACCGGGACCGCGAACTGACCCAGACCCTCCAGGTCCAGCTGTTCCCGACGCTCATCCTCGCCGGCCCGGACGGGAAGATCCTCAACACCATCGAGGGCTACCGCGACGCCGCCCAGTTCCATGAGGCTCTGCAGCGCGCGCTGGCGACTGTCGCCAATCCCGACTGGATGGTCCGGGATCACGCCGAGGCGGTCAAGGCGGCCGGGAAGGGCGACACGGCGCGGGCGCTCGCCCTGCTCCGCGGGGTTCTTGAGGCCGGCAAGGGCCGCCCGGTGCAGGCGAAGGCCGAGACGCTGCTCCGGGAACTGGAGCAGCAGGCGGCCGCTCGCCTCGCCGCTGCCCGACAGCTCGGCGAGGCGGGCAAAACGACGGAGGCGCTGGAGGCGCTGAACACCCTGACCCGCGACTTTGCCGGCACGCAGACGGCCCGGCAAGCAAACGAGCTGCTCGCCGCGCTCAGTCGAAACCCGGACGCCCGTGCCTGCGTCCGCGAGACCAGGGCGAAAGAACTGCTCACCCGGGCGGTCGAGGACCGCAAGCAGCAGCAGTTCCTGGCCTGCCTGGACCGCTGTGAAACCCTGATCGCCCACTACGGCGATCTGCCGGAGGCGGCCCAGGCGGTCCAGCTCGCAGCGGAGATCAAGGATAACCCGGAGTGGTTGCAGGCGGTATGCGAAAGCCTGAGTGACCGGCTCGGCGGCCTCTACCTGGCGCAGGCCGAGACGTGGGTGCGCCGCGGCCAGCCTCAGCAGGCGATCGCGTGCCTGGAGCGCCTGATCCAGCGCTTCCCCGGGTCGCGTCAGGCTGAGGCGGCGCAGAACCGGCTGACCCAGCTGCGCCGCACCTCGGACCCGATCCGCCAGGCCGAGCTGGAACAGCCGTAGGAGCGGTTACCAGGCGTGGGGGGGGGGGGGGGGGG
>JADLBT010000007.1 GCA_020847555.1 Gemmataceae bacterium | reverse complement strand
CGGGCGGAGGAACCGTTCGGCAGCAGCGGCTGGCGGAGTCGCCACGACTCCGCGGAGCCGAACGGGGCCAGGCAACGCGCGCGGCGCGGCGGCCGGTGCCGGCGCTGCCGACGATTTCTCTTGCTGAGCCGCCCCCACGTCCGCAAGCGGCCTCAACCCGGCGCGTGGTCCGGCCTGCCCTGCCGCGCCGCCGCTGGCTCGGCGCGAGGACACGGGCCAAACTCGTCGTCGCCGGCCTGCTCCTGGTGCTGGTGCTTGCCGCGCGGGCGGTGGAGAGGAACCTAACCCTCTCGACCCCCCTTCCCCGCGAGGGAAGGGGGGAGAAGGAGAAGACAAGCGCCAGAAACAACAGTCAGGCGCCTGAACCTTTCTCCCCCCTCTCCGAAACGGAGAGAGGGGCAGGGGGGAGAGGTTCCTCCGCGCAACCCTGACTGGCCTCACCGATCTTCTTTCGGCAACTCCGCGATGCGGATGTTGCGGAAGCTCAGGTTCGTGGTCGGATCGTGGCCCTGAATGCTGAGGTGGCCGGCGTTCAGGCAGCAGCCGAGGCGGGCGTTGTCGTTCGGTGGGCGGTTATCGACCCAGTCCACCTGCTGAATGCCGTTCACCCATGTCGAGAGGTGCTTGCCGTCGGCGACCACCGTCAGCGTGAACCACTCGCCGTCCTTCGACGCCTGCAGCCGCGCCGGCACCCGCCGGTAGATCGCGCCCGTGCCGAAGTCCTTCGCCGCCAACTTCACCTGCTTCTTGCCGGTCAGCTGGTGGGTCTTCGGATCGTACTCCTCGACCAGGTACGCGCGCGGCGGGCTGGCTGTGAAGTCGTTGTGGATCTGCGCCTCGTACCCGTTCTGGTACTCGCCGGCACGGCAGCGGAAGAAGATGCCGCTGTTGAGATGCTTGCCGTTGCTCATGCACTCCAGCTGCAGGACGAAGTCGGCCCACTTTCCTTCCGTCTGCAGATCGCCCGGCCCGCTCAGCACGGTCACCTCGCCGCGAGCGTCCACACTGAACTTCGATTTCGCCTTCTTGCCCGCGAACTCCTTCCACCCGGTCAGGTCTTTGCCGTTGAGCAGCGCCTTCGTATTCAGCGGACGCAGCTTGACGCCGCGCAGCAGGAACTTGCTCCCCGCCGGCACCTCAAAGCGCAGCGCCGCCGGGCCGGTCGCCCCCTGCGTGCTGCCCTGCCCGCTCGTCTTGCCGCCAGCGGCGGTCTGGTAATCCAGCTCCTCGTTCTCCGACATCAGGCCGGCATTGTAGTTGACCTTGAGCGTCAGCCGGTCCCACCCGGGGTTGTTGCCCGAGCGTTCGAGGTTGTGCGACCGGACGGCGCCGCCGCGGCGGATGACGAGCTTGGCGCCCTCGTCCCCCTCGCACCGGCACTCCAGGCGCAGCTCGAAGCTGTCGAAGCGCGTGGTCAGCCGGCCGACGCTCGTCTTCTTGCCCCCGACGGTGAGGGCGTCCTGGTCCGCCTTCCCCTCGCCCTCGATGTCCCAGCCGAACGTTGTCTTGCCGTCGAACAGCAGCAACCAGCCCTCGCCGACCTCCTTCGCGGTCAGCGCGTTTGGCTTCGCCGCCTGCGCGCGAGCGGCGGCGGGAACGAGGAGCAACAGGGCGGCACAGAGGAGCGGTCGCATCGTGAGGTCTCCCTGGGTCGTGAAGGTCGGTCACCGGCGCGGCGCTTTATCTTGACAGGATTTTCCGCCCACGCAAGTGCCGACCCTCGGGCTGGTCCGCCGGCCCCGGGTTGGTGGGACGGCCCCGGGCGCCCGCGCATAAGATGATGGCAATGCCGACGCGAACCGCAAGCAAGGACACGGGACCGCACGCATGAGCCTCATCGAACGCACCGCCGGGGAGCTGCTTTCCCTGCTCGCACGGGGGGAGGTCACCTCGGAAGCCCTGACCGCCGAATTCCTCCAGGCCGTTCGCCAGCGCGACCCGCACGTCAACGCCTTCCTCCACGTCGATGAGGCCGGGGCGCTGGAGCAGGCCCGCGCCGTGGACGCGAAGCGCAGGCGCGGCGAACCGCTCGGCCCCCTCGCCGGCGTGCCGGTCGCGGTCAAGGACGTCCTCTGCGTGCGCGGCCAGCCGACGACCTGCGGCAGCAAGATGCTGCGGAACTTCGTCCCGCCGTACGATGCCCACGTCGTCACGCGCCTCGCCCAGGCCGACGCCGTCCTGCTGGGCAAGACGAACCTGGACGAGTTCGCGATGGGCTCGTCCACCGAGAACAGCGCCTTCCGCCCGACCCGCAACCCGTGGGATCTGGAACGCACGCCCGGCGGCTCGTCCGGCGGCAGCGCGGCGGCCGTGGCGGCGTGCGAGGCGCCGCTGGCACTCGGCACCGACACCGGCGGCTCGGTCCGCCAGCCGGCCAGCCTGTGCGGCGTCGTCGGCCTCAAACCGACCTACGGCCGCGTCTCGCGCTTCGGGCTGATCGCCTACGCCAGTTCCCTCGACCAGGTCGGCCCGTTCGCTCACGATGTCAGCGATGCCGCCCTCCTGCTTGAGGTCATCGCCGGCCACGACGCGCGCGACAGCACCTGTGTCGAGCGCCCGGTGCCCGCGTACCGCCAGGCACTCGACCAGCCGCCATCGTCCCTCACCGTCGGCGTCGCCCGCGAATACTTCAGCGAGGGACTCGACGCGGAAGTGGAACGGGCGGTGCGCGCGGCACTGCGGGTGCTGCAGGAGCAGGGAGCGACGCTCAAGGAGGTGTCGCTACCGCACAGCCCATACGCTGTGGCGACCTACTACCTCGTGGCGACCGCCGAGGCGTCGAGCAACCTGGCGCGGTACGACGGCGTCCACTACGGCCACCGCGCCGCGAAGTATGACGGGCTGATCGATCTGTACGAGAAGACGCGCGGCGAGGGATTCGGCGCCGAGGTGAAGCGGCGCATCATGCTCGGCACCTACGCCCTGTCGAGCGGGTACAAGGACCAGTACTACGTCAAGGCGCTGCAGGTCCGGCGCCAGATCAAGGACGACTTCGACCGCGCCTTCGCCGCGTGCGACGTGATCGCCGGACCGACCGCGCCGACGCCCGCGTTCCGCATCGGCGAGCGCACCGCCGACCCGCTGGCAATGTACCTGTCGGACATCTACACCATCAGCGCCAATCTGGCGGGCATCCCGGGGGTCAGCGTTCCGTGCGGGTTCGCGAAGGGCGGGCTGCCGATCGGCCTGCAGCTGCTCGCCGCTCCGTTCGAGGAGGCGAAGTTGCTCCGGGCGGCGCGGCTGCACGAGCGGGCGACCGACTGGCACTTGCGCCGCCCCACCCTCGGGCTGTGAGGGGACTGGAAGACGCTGGAGCAACTCGACCGCGTGCCGTAGGCGGTCGCGGTGGCGATCGTCATCGCCGCCGTCGTGCCGGTGAAGGGGGCGAAGTGCTGGAGACTCGTCCCACGGGACGCCACCCGTAGGCTTTGAATGGCCCCCTTGCACACTCTCCTGCCTGTGCCCACCTCAGGAATCTTCTCCCATCCGATCTTCCTCCCTGCCCATTTGCCTCCCATCACTCCGGTCGCGACAATCACCTTGCCGCGCGCCGCCGCGCCGCCACCGCCTGGCCCTTCAACCACGGAGGTTCTCCATGATGCGCCTGGCCCGATTCGGGCTCACCGCCCTGCTGGCCCTGCTCCCGCTGCACGCCGCCGCCCAGGAGTTTCACGTTTCGTTCGCCGACACGCACGACCGCATCTGGGTTGGGCCGGCGCTGTGGGCCAACCCAATGGAGGACTGGCGCGTTCACGGCGGCCGGCTGGAGTGCCTCAGCGCCGGCCCAAACCGGAACGTACACGCCCTGACCGCCGAACTCGGCAAGCGCCCAGGCACGCTGAAGATGAGCGTCCGCGCGGGCCGACTCGATGACACCTCGCGCAAGGGGTCGGTCGGCTTCCGCATCGGCATCCAGGACGAGATCGACGACTATCGCGCCCGGCTCATCTACGGGACCGGGCTGAACGTCGGTGTCACCACGGAGGGCGACCTCTTCATCGGCGAGAAGAAGAAGTTGGCTGCGATCCTCCCCGAGGCGCTGCGCAAGGGCGTGGTCCTGCACCTCGAAGCGGGTCCGGGCAAGGAGGGCCAGTACGCCGTCACCCTGCGCGTCCAGGGCGCCGACGGTCGCAAGGAATTGGCGAGCCTGACGGCCGGCGCCGTCGCGGCGGGCCGCCTGGCCGGCAACCTGGCCCTGGTCAACAACCATCCAGGCATCGTTCCGGGTGGCAAGAAGGGCGCCAAGAAGGGTATGAAGGCCGAGGGGCAGGGAGCACGCTTCTGGTTTACCGACTGGAAGGTCGCCGGCACGAAGATCAACGACCACCCGGAGCGGCGGTTCGGCCCGGTCCTGTGGGCGATGCACACCCTCAGCCGCGGGATCCTGAAGATGACCGCCCAGATGCCGCCGGTCGGCAAGGACGAGCCCCAAACGGTGCGCCTGGAGATCCGCGCCGGCGACGAGTGGAAGACCGTCGCCGAGGAGAAGATGGACCCGATCGCCTTCACCGCGACGTTCCGCGTCCCGAAGTGGGACGACAGCCGTGACGTACCGTATCGCCTGGTGTACACGCTCACCGACAAGGCTGGGGGGAAGCGCCTGGTCCATTACGGCGGGACCGTGCGCCGCGATCCCGTCCACAAGAGTACCCTCGTGGTGGCCGCCTTCACCGGCAACGCCGACTACGGCTTCCCCAACCGCGAGGTCGTGCGCAACCTGCGCGCTCAGGATCCCGACCTGATGTTCTTCTCGGGGGATCAGATCTACGAGTACGTCGGCGGCTATCCGCTGATCCGCACGCCGCCGGACCGGGCGTGCCTGAACTACCTGCGCAAGTGGTATCTCGTCGGACTGGCGTTCGGCGACCTGATGCGCGACCGTCCCGCCGTCTGCATCCCCGATGACCACGACGTTTACCAGGGCAACATCTGGGGCAACGGCGGCAACCCGATCACGCTCGCCGAGCACGACCGCGGCGGGTACGTTCAGGATCCCGTCTTCGTCAACTGCGTCCACCGCACCCAGTCCTCCCACTTACCCGATCCGTTCGACCCGACGCCGAT
>JADLBT010000006.1 GCA_020847555.1 Gemmataceae bacterium | reverse complement strand
TGACGTGGTAGATCCGCCTGTCGCCCTTCAGCGGCGTCCGCTCCTCGAACAGGAAATACTGGAACGTCGCCACCGTTTCTCCCGGCTTCTGGGCAGGCCCCTCGCGGTAGCCAAGGTAAATGCCCGCTCCCGAGGTCCAGCGGGTCTGGTTGACGTGGACGCGGAAGGTAAAGTTCGGCTTCTGAATCGTGCCGAGGTGAAAGAAGGCCTTGCGCGGAGCGTTCACGAACAGCTGCCTGGCGCCCGGATCGTACTTGCGGAGTTCGGTCCCGCTGGCTCTGTCCCAGTACGCCTCCACCGGGGCGAAGGCGAGCAGGTCGTGTTGCAGGCCGGGCAGCAAGTCATCCAGGTTGCGCGGGCTGGTGCCGGAGGGCAAGACCCCGTCGGTCGGCGGGCCTTTTTTCTCCTGCCGCAGCCCCTTGCCGGGGACCGCCTGCAGGTTGTTGTCACCCCCCTCTTCCGTGGGCTGAAGCCCCCGGTGCAGCAGCAGAGCGGCCGCGGCCACCGCCGCGAGGGCGACGCTACCCCAGAGGAACCGCCTCCCCCGGCGCGAGCCGCCAGGGGTGGGTGGGGTGCCCGTCCTCAGCGCCGTATGGCTGCGTGCGTCGGAGGGTGTAGGGGTGTCGGGGGCTGCGGAGGCGGCGGGAGGGGCGGCGAGGAGCAGTTCCGTCAGCGCCGCGCCGCGAGCGAACGGCTGCAGTGCCTCCGCCAGTTCCGCCGGGGTCGCGTAGCGCCCCTCCGGCTCCTTGGCGGCCATGCGGGCGAGTACCGCGTCCAGCCCGGCCGGCGCTTCCGTGCCGAGCGACGGGAACGGCTGATGAGCGTGGGCGTCGAGTTTCTTCGCGGGGGTGCTGTGCTCGGCGTAGGGGGCACGGCCGGTCAGCAGCTTGTACAGCGCGCAGCCCAGGCTGTAGATGTCCGCCCGGATGTCCACGCGGCGCGGGTCGTCGGCCTGCTCCGGGGCCTGGTAGTCGGCTGTCCCGAGTTGGAGGTCGGTGGGCGTCAAGTTCTCGTCGGGCCGTTCCGGCTCACGCAAGCGGGCCAGACCCAGGTCGAGGATCTTGACCGTCCCGTCGCGGGCCAGCATGAGGTTGGACGGCTTCAGGTCGCGATGCACCAGGTCGGCCTGCTGGATCGCCCCCAGCCCCAGAGTCGCCTGCCGGATGACCTCACACGCCTCGGCCGGCGGAAAGGCGCCCCGCTCGCGCAGCAGGGCGTTCAGGTCCGCTCCCTCGACGAAGTCCATCACCAGATAGAGGAGATCCTTTTCCTCGTCCGCGTAATGGGCCGCGACGAGGTTGGCATGAGGCTTGACCCGGCCGAGCGCGGCCATCTCCCGGCGGAAGCGGCCGACGAAGAGAGGATCCCGAGCGAACTGGGGGCGCAGCACCTTGAGCGCCGCCCGTTTGTGGAGCAACTGGTGGGTGGCCTCGAAGACCACGCCCATCCCGCCTTTGCCCAGCAAACGGACGATCTGGTAGAGTCCCAGCGCTGGCGGCATCCCGTCGGGGAGCCAGGTCTGGGTGACTGCCATCGATGAGCTATCCCCGCTTGTTGGGCGCACGGGAACATTCCTCAAGGAGGAAGCGGCTGAAAAGTACGATTCATTGTATGGTCGGGCTCGGGTGAGTTCCACCATCAAATCGAAAAATGCGCCAGCGCGGCTGTTTCTGGCCGAAGAGGTGCTGTGGAGCGCGGCGGCGGATGATCGCCCGAAAAACGAACGGCCGGCACGGGAAACCTCTGCTTCCCGCGCCGGCCGTCTGGTTGCATCGATCCAGCGCGAGGATTACTCGCGGCTCCCGCTGACCTGAATCAGGATGCGCAGGATGTAGAAGAACAGCAGGGCCACCGACGCGAACAGGGCCAGGGCGGCGGCGACGTGCTGGTCGGTGCGATAGTGGTGCAGCACGTTCGAGGTGTCGTAGAGGATGTACCCGGCCGCCAGGGCAACCATCACGAACGAGAACAGCAGGCCCAGCGTGAACCCGAACAGCAGGCCGGCAATGATCACGCCCAGCGCGATCAGCATGCCGATCGACAGGATCGGCGCCAGGAACGAGTAGTCCCGCTTCGTGACGAACACGCTCACCGTCAGACCGCCGAACAGGGCCAGCGTCAGGACCGCTGCCGTCGGCAAGATGTTCGGATCTTTCACATAGTAGACGGCGATGCACAGGATCGGGAGGAAGATGACCGCCTGAAGGGCCACGTACACCCCGAGCCCGAGGTACTGGAGCCCGCGCGACGTGCCGGAACTGGCCCACGACTGCGCCAGCCAGCCGAACCCGATGAAGGCCACCAGCAGGAGAATCATGGAGACTGGTGTGCCAAACAGGCTCGTCACCAGCCGGGTCATATCGTCCTGGGTCGGGGCAACGACCTGGAACATCAGCAACTGGAGGCCCACGAACGCCAGGATCGCGCCGGCGAGGTGGGTGTAGGTGCGACGGATGAAGGCAGCGCGGGCACTCTCGGTCGCCCGCGCGGCAACCGTCGGGTGCTCCATTACGTAACTCATGGGCCTGCTCCTTTTGTGTTCGGGATCCCGGAACGACGTCGAGTTTTTTCCCTGCCGGAGGGCGCACTCAGCCTGTCCTATTTTACGCTTTGCCGCGCTGTCGTGCAAGCCAGCGGTGACGGGAGCCAGCCGCTCGGCGGCGCACGCCGCGCAGGTCAGGTAAAACCCGCAAGGGAGGCTGTTGAGCCGCTCCGTGGGGTATTATACGATCTTTGTCGAGGGCGGCCCCGGGGTTCCGTTGCACTCCACCCCGTTGCGGCGGAAACAATCACTGGAAGAAGGATGCGAAGGATCTCAAGTGGCTGTGCGCGACGGGCTCGTTCAAAGCCCACGGGCCGCAGCCCGTGGGCTTTACCGAACTCCTTGGCACACCAGGTCGCTTGTCCCTGCGTTATATCTCGCACGGTGCGGAGCCTCACAGGGTAACGACGGCGGCACCCGACAACGACGCCGCCGCACCATCCCACAACCGGGCTCCTCGGCTGGCAGAACGCGCCACGAGGGGTCCATCTCAGGAAAAACCATGAACGTCCGAATGAAACGATCCGTCGGCAGCCTGGTCCCGACCGCGGCCCTGTTCACCTTCTGCCTGCTCACGACCGGGTGCAGGCCGGCCGAGCCCCAGGCCGTGGTGGAGGACGTCCGAGCCCAGGCCCAGAAACACCTCGAACAGGCGGCCGCGCGCGTGACGCAGCTCGTCGGCGTGGCGACCGACGTCAAGCGCGAGCTGGACAAGGTGTACAAAACGACGACCAGGTACGACCTGGCGATTTCCGAGGACGAGGGCGACGCGAAGGTGGCCGCACACCAGGCCGCCCTGGCGAAGATGAACCGGGTCGTCGTCAAGGATGTGACGGTCGGCTACGAGCAGCGTTCGGATCTGACGGTCAACGGCACCGCGTACGCCCGCCATTTCCGGGCCAGCTGGACGACCGACGGCAAGGTCGTCGGCGTGTCGTACTACTCGCAGAAGGAGATGGACGCGGAGGCGTTCGTCCGCCTGCTCGACAAGCTGGTCCCCATCGTCGGGGAGAAGCTCACCCGCAACGTGAGCTTCCACCGCGGCGAGAAGTGACCTGCGCGGCGCCGCGCCGTCAGGGGAACTCAATGTACGCGACCGGCACGCGGTCCGTCAGCCAGACGCCGTTGGCCGAGCAGTAGAAGACGTGCCCACCCTGCGAATCCAGTTCCAGGCCAATCTGGTCCGGCTGGTGGCGCAGGACGAGGCTGAGGAATTTGCTGACGTGGACGAGATCCGGTTCCATGTGGGCTCCTGGGAAACCTAACCCCCGGCCCTCCTTCCCTGCGAAGGGAGGGGGGAGGGGTTACACCCCATTCTACCCAATCTCGGCAAGGTCCAGGGTACGGCCGTAGCGCTCCAGCACGGCCTGCCGCAGCAGCGCATGCTCGGGGCGCTTCAGACCGGCGTCGGCCGCCACGACCGCGAAGGCATCGCGCCGCGCGTCTTCCAGCAGACCCCGGTCCGCGATCAGATCCCCGAAGCGCAGATCGCCCACCCCGTGCTGGCGCGTCCCGAAGAACTCGCCGGCCCCGCGCAGCCGCGCGTCCTCCTCCGCCAGGTCGAAGCCGTCGCTGAGGCGCGTGAAGACGCGCAGCCGTTCGCGCGTCTCGTCGGTGAGGGTCGGCCCGGTGAACAGGTAGCATTCGCCAGCGACCGACCCCCGGCTGACGCGCCCGCGCAGCTGGTGCAGCTGCGACAGGCCGAACCGCTCCGCATGCTCGACCACCATCAGCGTCGCATTCGGCACGTCCACGCCGACCTCCACCACCAGCGTGCTCACCAGCAGGTCGAGTTGTCGGTCGCGGAACCGTTCCATCACCTCCGCCTTGGCCGCCTCGTCCATCCGGCCGTGGAGCAGCCCGAGGCGCAGACCGCGCAGCGGACCTTCACTCAGCTCCGCGTAGGTCTGCTCGGCCGCCTTGACGTCGAGGCCCTCCGACTCCTCGACGAGCGGGCAAACGAGGAACGCCTGCCGACCCTGGCGCAGCTGCTCGCACAGGTACGGGTAGAGGCGCGCGCGCTGCTTCTCCGTCAGCCAGCGCGTCTTGACCGGCTGGCGGCCGGGCGGGAGCTGGCGGATCGTGGAGCAATCGAGATCGCCAAAGACGGTAAGGGCGACCGTGCGCGGGATCGGCGTGGCGGTCATCACGAGGTAGTGCGGATCGACGCCGAGGCGGCGGATGCGGGCTCGCTGGTTGACGCCGAACTTGTGCTGTTCGTCGATCACCACCAGCCCGAGCCGGGCGAACTGCACGTCCTCCGACACCAGTGCCTGCGTCCCGACGACGAGGTCGATCTCGCCCGCCTGCAGGGCCGCCAGCGCCTCGCGCCGCTCCCGCGCCGTCAGTCCGCCGGTCAGCAGCAGCCGCCGCACCCGGCTCCGGGCGAGGTAGCCCTCCAGCGTGTCCCAGTGCTGGCGGGCGAGCACCTCGGTCGGCGCCATCAGCGCCGCCTGATGCCGGTTCGCGACCGTCACCAGCAGCGCGTAGACGGCGACCGCCGTCTTGCCGGCGCCGACGTCCGCCTGGAGCAGGCGCTGCATCGGCCGGTCGCCCGCGAGGTCGTCGCACACGTCGGCGACGGCCCGGTCCTGGTCCTCGGTGAGGGCGAACGGGAACAGGCGGCGGATGTGGGCGTCGATCTGTGGCGTGACGGGGAGCACCGGGGCGCGCCGCCGGTCGCGCAGGTCGCGGCGGCGCACCGCAAGCGCGATCTGCAGCACCAGGAACTCTTCGTAGACGAAGCGCCGCCGCCCGGCCCGCGCCTCGGCCAGGTTCGCCGGGAAGTGGACCTGCTCCAGGGCGCCCCGCACGCCCGGCAGGGCACGCCTGACGCGCACCTCGTCGGGGAGGATTTCGGGAACGAGGTCGCCGAGGCAATCGACGGCGCGGCGCAGCAACGGGCGCAGGTGTTCGGCCTGGAGATCCTCGGTGAGCGGGTACACCGGCACGACCGAGTTGCCGCCGTCGTCGGTCGTCGCGTCCAGGTACTGGACGCGCGGGCTCGTCATCTGCCAGCGGTCGCGATACCACTTCGGCTTACCGCTGAAGGCGACGCGCTGGCCGTAACGGAACCGGCGGGCGGCGTGGGTCCGGCCGAACCAGACGCCCTCCAGGCAGACCTTGCCGCCGTCGCTCAGGACGACAGTCACCACCGGCTGGCCGTTTCCCAGCTGTCGGCCGTCGATTTCCACCACCTCGCCGCGCACCGTCTGGATCTTGCCCTCCTCCAGCCCGGCGACCGGGCGCACGTCGGTTAGATCCTCGTAGGCGCGCGGGAAGTGGAAGAGGAGGTCGCAGGCGGTCGTAATGCCGAGCCGGTGCAGCCGTTCAGCCCGGGCCGGCCCAACCCCCTTGAGGAACTGGACGGGCTGAGTCAGGAGGTTGGTTGGGGCGGGTGGTTCGCTCGACACGGCAGGCGCTCGTTCGGTTGGGGGTGGGGCCGATGTCACCCTCCCTACTGTGCCCGATACGGGAGTCCGTTGCAAGGTCCGCCGCGGACCCCCGCACCCCCCTGCCCCCCTCTCCCCCTCGTGGGAGAGGGGGGCAGGGGGGGCGGGGGAAAAAACTGCTTCCTCGCGTAACACTCGGGATCGGGCTCCGTATCAGAGGTGAAGCGAGAACACAAGGGGCCGGCGACGAGGTGAAGCCGGCTCCATCAACCGAGAGAACCTCTGACGAGGAGTGACAACGATGAAGAAGACGACCCTGGCTCTGGCGGCGGTGGCTTTTCTGGCTCTGACCGGGATGGTGAACGCGGATCGGCAAGGCGGACCCGGGGTGTGGTCGGGTCGCGTGAGCGCCTACTCCAGCAGATACCTGACGGAATACTTCGTCGGCGGGCGCACCGCGGTGGTGTCGATCGTCGGGGACGGGAGCACGGACGTGGACATCATCGTCCGGGACGAGAACGGCAACGTGGTCGCCCGTGGACTCGGCCCGACCGACCGGGAGACGGTCCGGTTCCGACCGATCTGGACCGGCCGGTTCACGATCGAACTGCGGAACCTCGGTAGCGTCTGGAACCGCGTCTCCCTCGCCACGAATTGACGGCGGGGCCGCGAGGAGGGGAAAGGAAGGCGTCGAGCCGGCGGGGTGTGGGTCAGACCCATGCCCCGCCGGCTCGACGCTTTTTCGCGCTTGCGGACCGCGGCCCGAATCGCGGCCCGCTCATCTGTCCGCCGCACGGGCCGGGGTTTACCATCTCACCATGTCGCCCGTCGCACCGACAAGGATTCCTCACATGCCGACCCCGCTCCGACCCCGGCCGCTCCTCGCCGTCGCCGCCCTGCTGGCCCTCACCGCGATCGTTCAGGCCCAGCCGAAAAAAGACGCCGAGCCGCTCGAGCACCTCAAGTATCGCCTGATCGGCCCGGCCGCTGGCGGGCGTGTCAGTCGGTCGGCAGGCGTTCCCGGCGACCCGCGCATCTACTACGTCGGCACCGCCTCGGGTGGCGTCTGGAAAACGACCGACGGCGGAACCACGTGGCAGCCCGTCTTCGACGACCAGCCGACTGCCTCCATCGGCGCCGTCGCGGTCGCCCCGTCCGACCCGAATGTCATCTACGTCGGGTCCGGCGAGGCGAACATCCGCGGCAACGTCGCACCCGGCAACGGCATCTACCAATCGACCGACGGCGGCAAAAGCTGGAAGCACGTCTGGAAGCAGGAAGGGCAGATCGGCCACCTCGTCGTTCACCCGCGCAACGCCGACATCGCCTTCGCGGCTGTTCTCGGCAAGGCGTTCGGCCCCAACCCGGAGCGCGGCGTCTATCGCACGACCGACGGCGGCAAGACCTGGAAACAGATTCTCAAGAAGGACGCCGACACCGGCGCCATCGACGTCTGCCTCGACCCGACCAACCCGCGCATCGTCTTCGCCGCCCTGTGGCAGGCGCGGCGGCGGCCGTGGGAACTCGTCAGCGGCGGGCCGGGCAGCGGGCTGTATCGCTCGACTGACGGCGGCGACACCTGGGAACGGCTCGGGCCGAGGGCCGACCCGAAAAAGGAGCCAAAGGCGCTCGCCGAGCCACCGGGGCCGAAGGCGGGCAAGGGGCTGCCGGAGGGCATCTGGGGCCGGGTCGGCGTGGCCGTCGCGCCGAGCGACCCGCGGCGCGTTTACGCCCTGATCGAGGCGGAGAAGGGCGGGCTGTACCGATCCGACGACGGCGGCGGATCGTGGGAGCTGGTCAACAGCCAGCGCTACTTGCGCATCCGCCCGTGGTACTTCAGCACCGTCCACGTCGATCCGAAAAATCCCAATACCGTCTACTGCCCCAACCTGCAGCTGCTCCGCAGCATCGACGGCGGCAAGACGTTCGCGCGTCTCAAGGGGCCGCACCACGTCGATCACCACGACCTGTGGATCGATCCGACAGATCCGCGGCGCATGATCGACAGCAACGACGGCGGGGTGGACATCACGGTCAACGGCGGCGAGACGTGGCAGGCCCCGCGGCTGCCGCTATGTCAGTTCTACCACATCAGCGCCGACAACCGCGTGCCGTACCACGTCTCCGGCAACATCCAGGACATCGGCACGGCGGCCGGGCCGAGCAACTCTCTCTCGAGCGCCGGCATCCAGCTGTGCGACTGGTACACGGTCGGCGGCGGCGAGACCGGCTTCACCGCCCCCGATCCGTCCGACCCGAACATCGTCTACGCTGGCGAGTACGGCGGCTACCTCTCGCGCTTCAACGTCCGCACCCGGCAGGCGCGGCCGATCGGCCGATACCCGGTAACCGTATCCGGGTTCGGCGCCGGCGAGCTGCGCTATCGGTTTCAGTGGACGGCCCCGCTGCTCGTCTCGCCGCACGATCCGAAGGTCGTCTACCACGCCGCCAACGTCGTGTTCCGCACCGCCGACGCCGGCCGCACCTGGGACGCCATCAGCCCGGACCTGACGCGCGACGATAAGTCGAAGCAGCGCTGGAGCGGCGGGCCGATCACCGGCGACAACACCGGCGCCGAGTTTTACTGCACGGTCTTCGCCCTCGCCGAGTCGCCGAAGGCGAAGGGGCTCCTCTGGGCCGGCAGCGATGACGGCCTGGTCCATGTCAAGCGGCCTGGCGACAAGACCTGGACGAACGTGACGAAGCACATCCCCGGCATCCCCGAATGGGGGACGGTCGCCGGTATCGAGGCTTCGCCGTTCGACGCGGGGACCGCTTACCTCGTCGTGGACAATCACCGCATGGACGACCTGAAGCCGTACCTGTGGAAGACCAGCGATTACGGCAAGACGTGGCAGCGGCTCAGCGATCGGTTGCCGCAGGATGTCTACCTGCACGTCGTGCGCGCGGACGGCCGGAGCAAGGGGCTGCTCTACGTCGGCACCGAGCGCGGAGTGGTGTGCTCGCCGGACGACGGGGCAACGTGGGTGCCGCTGAAGCTGAACCTGCCGACGGTGGCCGTCCACGACCTGATCGTCAAGGGCGATGATCTCGTGGTGGGGACGCACGGGCGGTCGATCTGGATCTTCGACGACCTGACGCCGGTGCGGGCGCTGCGCGACAGGCTCGGGCGCAGGCAGGCGGACTGGCCGGGACCGTTCTGGCTGGCCGACCAGATCCGGCCGGCCGTCCGCTGGCGCTACCACGGCCCCGTCTCCGCAACGGGGGAGCGGGCCGCCGGCAAGAACCCGCCGATCGGGGCATACATCCACTACTACCTGAAGGACGAGGCAAAGAAAGTGACGCTGGAGGTATGCGACGCGAAGGGAGCGCTGGTGCGCCGCCTGACGAGCGACAAGGTCGAGCCAGAGGTGCCGGAGGAGCATCCGGAAGGCACGCATGCGGAGAAGGAGCCGGCGCTGCCGAAGCAGCCGGGGCTGCACCGCTTCGTCTGGGATCTGCGCTACTCGCGGGCGCGGGCCATCAAGGGCGCGAAGCTCGACTGGGGCGCCCCGCCGGAGGGACCGCTCGCCGTCCCCGGGATCTACACGCTGACGCTGACGGTGGACGGCAAGGTATTGCCGCAGGGGAAGGTCGAGATCCTGCCGGACCCGCGCGTGAAGGTGGCGCAGGAGGAACT
>JADLBT010000005.1 GCA_020847555.1 Gemmataceae bacterium | reverse complement strand
TGCGCCTGGCGGCTCTTCTCCCAGTCCTTGAGGTGCGCGTAGGCGTGGCCCAGCCGCAGCAGCGCCCGGTCGGTGACGCTCGGGACGTTATGGAACTCCGGCCGGTCGCGGAAGACCGCCAGCCGCTTGACCGCCTCCGCCCAGTCCTTCGTCTGCATCAGGCACTCGCCCGCCCGGTAGTGGGCCTGACCGGCGACGGGGCTCTTCGGATTCTGCGCAACCGCGTTGAACTGCGCCAGCGCCGCCTTGAGGTTGCCCTTCGCGGCCTGGGAGGCGCCGAGGCGGACGCGAATGCGGTCGGCGAGTTCCTGCCGCGGCTCCCTGTCGAGTCCCTCGACGAGCAGCTTGATCGCCTCGTCGTGCTCATGGCGCTGGCCGAGCAGTTCGGCCAGCTCGAAGCGGGCTTCGGTGCTCAGCGGCAGGTCGGGGAAGTCGTCGATCAGCGTGCGGTAGACGGTCCGGGCCTTCTTCTCGGACGGCTGCAACGGCACCTTGTCGAGCGGCACCTCCGGCGGGCCGAGCTTCACGGCCTGCGAACCGAGTTTTTTCAGCAACTCCTGGACGAGGGCGGCGCGGGCCTTCTCGACCTCCGGCACGGACAGCGCGCGATAGCCCCACGCGACCTCATAGAGTGCCCGGCCGCGCACGGCGGCATGCGGCTGCTTCTTCAGCTGCTCGGCCTGGGCCTCCAGGTGCCGCACCGCGTCCTGAAGCGCCTTCATTCCCTCGTCGCGCAGCTTCGCGCCCGGGGCGACATCCTCCTTGCGGCCGGAGGTGAACAGCTTGCGGGCCGCCTCGACCTTCTGCGTCCCCTCCTCCTTGAGGCTCTGCCCCCAGCGCAGCGCGGCCTCGAACCCCTCCGCTCGGCCGGGCGCCTGCTTCATGACCTGGTCGAACGCGGCGCGGGCCTCGGCGAACCTGCCCGCCTCGCGCAGGGCAACGCCGTGGTGGTAGCGCAGCAGGAGCAGCGGCGTCCATCCCGCCTGGTTCGGGTCACCGGCCGAGAGCGTCTTCTCGTACAGCTCGCGGCCCTTCGCCAGGACGTTCACCGCCTCCTTCGCGTTGTTCTGGCCGCGCAATAGCGTCGCCAGGTGGACCAGCGCCACCGGACCGGCCGACGTGTTCCGCAGCGGGTCGGTCGTGAAGCGGCGCAGCTCGTTCATGGCGCCGCCGACGTCGCCCGCGCCGGCCATGCAGCGGGCGCGCTCGACGGCCGCCTGGGGCTGCGTCGCATGACCGGAGAAATCCTTCAGCAGCCGCTCGTAGATGCCGCGCGCTGCCTGGTAGATCTTGCTGCGCTCCGGCGGCTGGGCTTGCAGCGTCGCCATGCGCTGCAGGCAGTGGCCCCACCGGAGCAGCGCATCGGGCGTCTGCGGACCCTTCGGCTGAGCACCGACGAACGCCTCCAGCAGATCGGCGGCGCCCTTCAGCTTCGCCTCCAGCTTGCCCGCCTCCAGCGCGTCCTCGGGTACGCCCGGCGGCGCCTGGCGGAGCAGGCAGTCGGCGAGCAGGTACGGCACCGTTACCAGCTCGCCGCTGCGTTCGGCCTGCGGGATGCTCTCGAAGGTCGCGCGGGCTTTCTCCAGATCGCCCTTGCGGTAGTAGGTCAGCCCGAGTCCCTGCCGCGCGTGGTTGACGTGCGCGAACTCGGGGTATTTCGTGATGACGGCCTGGTAGCGCTTGATCGTCTCGTCGTACAGTTCCGGCAGGACGCGCGCCCGCTCCTGAGCGTTGGGATTCTTCTCGGCGGCGAGGGCGCGGAGGTAGCTGTTCTCGGCGTGGCGGAAGAGGACCGCCGGCATCAGGGTGCTCTTCGGGAAGCGTTCGACGAAGCGCTGGCACGCCTTGTCCGACTCGTTGTAATCGCCCGCCAGGTGCAGCGCCGTCGCCAGCCGCTGGTGGATCTCCTCGTCGCGCGGCGGGAGCAGCTTCTCGGCGAGGAGCTGGTTGTAGGTGCCGGCGGCCTCTCGGTACTGCTTGATCAGCTGCTGCAGGTCGGCCGCCTCCAGCAGGATCTCCGCGCGCCGCTGCTTCGCCTCCGGGTCGGCCGGGACGAGTTGAGCGGCGCGGTCGGCCGCCTGGCGGTACAGATCGATCGCCTCACGCAGCGTCTGGGCGTAGGCGGGGAAGTTCGTTGCCGCGTCGGGCGCGCTGCCGGCCCGGGCCTTGCCGAGCCAGAGCAGCGCCTGGTCGGCGAGGCGCCGCTCGTTGTCGGCCAGCGGCCGCAGGATCTTCGCTGCCTCGGCGAAATCCTTCAGCTGGACGAGGCAGAACCCCAGGCGCAGCTGGGCCGCAGGTGCCAGCGGCGAATCGGCGTGGCCCTTCGCGAACTCGGTGAAGCGCGTCCGCGCCTCGCCGAACCGGCCGCCCTCGTAGAGGAGTACGCCAAGGTAGAACGACGCACGGGCGACGTGGTCCGGCATCGGCCCCTTGACCAGCGCCTCGGCGCGGGCCTTCTCCGCAGGATCCTTGGCCGTGTTGGGCCGCTTGAGCGCTTCGGCCGCCGCCTTCCTGTTGCGGGCGTGATCGCTCAGCACGCCCTCATAGTGGTGCGTGGCCTCAGCGCGCTCGTCGGCGCGGTGGTGGGTGCGTGCGAGCAGATAGCGGGCGTGCGTCCCGAACACCGGGTCGGCGAACGGGGCCAGCATCGCCAGGGTGCGCTCGGCGGCCGGGTAGTCCTTCAGGAGGAAGGCGGCGAAGCCGTGGTAGTAGCGGCCCAGATCGCGGTAGCGGCTGCGCGTCAGCACCTCGTCCTTCAGGAATGAGGCCGTGAGGTCGCGGGCCTCCTTCGTCCTGAGGAGCCGGAGGTGCATCTCGGCCTGGTCGCAGCGTGCCCGCGCCGCCCACTCCCAGTCGAGGGACAACTCCTTTGCGTCGGCCGGCACCTTCGGAGCCTTCGCGGTGAAGGCGGCGGTCGCGGTGGCGAAATGGCGCGCCGCCTCCTCGAAGCGCTGGCGGGCGGTGTCGCGGTGCTGGGCGGCCTGCGACGGCCTGGCGTCGGCGTGAGCCAACTCGGTGACGCCGAGTCCGCGGTGGGCCAGGCCCAGGTGGTAGAGGATGCTGGCGTGTTCGGGCAGATCCTTGCGGGCGGTGGCCGCCTGGAGCAGGTCGCGCGCCTCGGAGTAGTTTTTCTGCGGCCCCTCGATCAGGGTCAGGGCCAGGCCATAGCGCGCGGACGGAGCATCCTTGTGGTTGCCGAAGCGGGCGAGGAACTCGCGGAAGCGCGTGGCGGCGAAGGGGTAGTTCTTCTCGTTGTACGCCTTGCGCGCGCTGTTGAGGACGAGGGCGGCAGCCTGGTCAGAGGTCATCTGCGCCCGGGCGGGCAGGAGGACCACGAGCAGGGCGAGCAGCGACAGCGTGAGGGCAAACCGTGGGACAGGCAGGCCTGCCTGCCGCAAACTCATGGTCGGCAGGAATGCCCGCCGCACGGTTTGCTGGCAGAAGAGGGGGTTCGACATTCGCGGGACCTCCTCGGTAGGTGGGTTGCGCTTCGTGAAGGCGTCGAGGCCCGAGGGCGGTGGGACAATACGCGCGGCACACCGTCGGGCGCGGGCCGCCTGGTGATGTTCCGGGCACGGCTGCCGGCCGAGGTAGGGGTGGGAGGGCCGGCAATCGCATCCAGTTCGTATTGTGCTCTCCGGCATGCGCCGCGTCAACAGGGTGAGGAAAGCGAATTTGGGACACACGGGCCTATCCTCGATGTGGCGGTCCGAGCCGCGTCGTACAATCAAGGTTAGCCGGTGTGACCGCGCACGAGCCGGGGGAGACCGATGGCGCAGGAAGAACATCTCGAAGTTCGGCCCCGCTCGACGGGCGAGATCCTCGACGACGGCTGGCGCCTCTACCTGGGCGACCTGCCGCTGCTGCTGGCGCTGTCTGGCCTGTTCCTGCTGCCTGCCGCGGGGGTGGTGCTTTGGCTGCTGTTCCAGCCCGAGCCGGAGGGCACTGGCCGTCTGGTCCTGCCGGCCCTGGCGGCGCTGCTGCTGCCGCTGACCGGGATCGGCGCCGGGTCGTGCCAGGAAGCGCTGCACTGTCGCGGCGAGGGGATCGCCCCGCGCCTGGGGCGGTGTCTGGCGGCGACGTGGCGGCGCGGACTGAACCACGCCACCGCTCAGGCGTTCGTCCTCCTCCTTCCCGGCGTCGCGCTACTGTGGGTGGGCGCAACCGGCATGCCGGCGGTGGGACGCTGGATCATGGCGGGCAGCTTTCTGGCCCTGTTCGTGCCGGTGTGGATGGTGAGCCTGTGCCGGCACCCGGCCCTGGCGGCCGGGCAGCGGAACCTGTGGCGCGCCTGGCGGCACTCGCTCCGCGCCAGCGGCCGGCACGCCGGGCGCGCGCTGGCGGTCGTGTTCAGCCGGACCGTGCTGCTGCTCTTCGCCGCCATCAACCTGCACCTCTGCGCGCGTTTCTTTCTCTGGGCGGCGGAGGATCTGGGCGGGTTCAACCTCGCCCTGGTCCGCGTCCTGCTGTCCCCGAGCAATCCCCCGTACCTGGCCGCACTCGCGGTGTTCGCCTGGTGGCTGCTTGCCCCGTATGCCGAGGCCGTCAACTATCTGTTCTTCATCGACGATCGCACGCGCTACGAGGGTCTGGATCTGTGGTTCCGCGTCGAGGAGTTGTTCCCGGCGGATCGACCCGGGGCGCCCGCGCGTGGGAACGGTAAAGCCGCGCCCACCGCACGGGCCGCGCTCCTCGCCGCCCTGGTGTGCCTCGGTACGAGTTCCGCGGCGCGGGCCGACGCGCCACTTGACGCGGTGCGCGCGGCGCGACAGGAGGTGGCCGCGGTGCGCCGGGAGGTCGAGCGGGCGAAGCCGTATCCGGGCGGCGGGCGCTGGACGGAGTGGCTGCGCCAGGTGGGCGTGCGCCTGGAAGCGAGCGCCCGCAAGGGTGGGTATCAGTGGTATTTCCGGGCCGTCGAGAGCTTCGCCGAACTGAAGCGCGACAGCGCACTGAAGGCGCTCGAGCGGGTGGATGCCCGGTTGGCCCTGATCGAGGAGAGCCTGGCGCGGCCGCCCGAGCAACAGGGGCTGACGCCTGAGCAGATCAAGGCACTCGTCTCGCCGGACGCGCGTTCCCGGCGCCCGAAGGTGAAACCGAAGGAAGACGCCCCACGCCGCGACGAGAAGAAAAACAGAGAACCGCCGGACGTGAAGGAGCTGAAGGTCCGCAACTGGGGCGGGGGCGGGGCGCTGGGAGGCGGCGGGATCGCGCTCGGCGGGGTCGGCACCATCCTCATGTGGGCGCTGGTCGGCCTGGCGGTGGCGGTGGTGGTGGTCGGGGCCGGGCTGCTTGTGTGGCACCTGCTCCGCGACCAGCAGCGCGTTCGGCCAAAGGAACAGGGGGCCGTCGGTCCCGAAACGGAGGAGATGCCGGAAGACCTGGGGCAGCAGTCTCCGGCGGCGCTGTGGCAGCAGGCGGACGAGCTGGCACGCCGCGGCGACTTCCGCGGGGCGGTGCGCGTGCTGTACCTGAGCGTGCTGGCGGTACTGCACCAGGCGGGGTTGATCCGGTACGAGCGGACGCGGACGAACGGGGAGTACGCCGACCAGCTGCGTCCGCGACTGGCGCTGCACGCACCGTTCTGCCGGCTGACGGGGTTGTTCGAGCTAAAGTGGTACGGCGAGCGTTTGTGCCGGGAGGACGACTTCCGAGCGTGCCGCGACCTGGCGGAAGACCTGCGCCGCACCACCAGCCCGGCGCGTTAGCCACCAGCCCGGCGCTGGCGTGCTGGGCTGGTAGCTGGTCGCTCTTCGGGAGTTCACGGCGCCGCGTCCTGCCCGTCGCTGACGCACCAGCCGCCGTCCACCGGCAGGACCACGCCGGTGAGGAACCGGGCCGCGTCGCTGCACAGGAACACCGCCGCCTCCGCGCAGTCCGCGGGACTTCCCGGTCCGCCCCGCAGCGGCTGCTTCGTGCGGAGGAAGTTCAGGATGGCCGGGTCGCCGCACGCCCGCTCCGCCATCGGCGTCTCGATCAGACCCGGTGCGAGGACGTTCACCCGAATGCCGGCCGCCGCATAGCGGGCCGCCGCCAGCCGGCTCAGGGCGATCACCCCGCCCTTGGCCGCGGCGTAGGCGCAGGTGTCGAAGTGGCGCGGCGACGGCGCCAGGGCCAGCACGCTTGCCATGTTGAGGATCGCGCCCGGTTGCCGTTGCGCGAGGAAGTGCCGCACCGCCGCGCGGTTGGTCAGGAAGACGCTGCGCAGGTTGAGGTCGAGAGCGTAGTCCCAGCCCGCGTCGGTGCATTCGTGCAGCGGCCCGTCGCCGCGCCGCCGCCCGCTGCCGCCGGCGACGTGATACAGCACGTCCAGGCCGCCGAACACCTGGACCGCGAACGCGAAGGCTTCGTCAACCTGTTTGGGATCGCGCGCGTCGCACCCGATCGATAAACACGACCGTCCGGCTGCCTCCATCAGCGAGCGAACGCCCTCGTGGCTTCGTGGCTCATCGAGGCCGACAACGGCGACGTGGGCGGCGCCTTCGTCCAAAAAGCGCTTCGCGGCGGCCCAGCCGATGCCCGAGGTGCCGCCGACGATCAGGCAGCGCTTGCCATCGAGCCGGCCCGGCATGGTCACCCCCCTTGCCGCGCGTAGAGCGGCGCGACGCGCCGGGCGTACTGGGCGTAGAAGTATTCGAGCTGCTCCTCCACCGTGCGGCTGCCAACGAACTGGTGGCTCGGCAGGAACACCGGCTCGATGCCGCGGTCCACGAGGCGCTGGGCCACCTCGCAGCGCAGCAGGTTCATCACCATCGCACCGCCGAGCGTGCTGAACGGTCCGGTCCGATTCTTCAAGCCCTCAATTGGCAGGATGCAGTCGCCGACCGGCGCGCCGTTGTCGAGAACGACGTCGGCCACGTCGAGCAGCTTTTTCCCGGACGGATGGGCCGGCTTCGCCTGCTCGCAGTGGACCCGGCTGACGACTGCGATCACCGCCAGGCCGCGCCGCCGCGCCCCCTCCGCCATCTCGACGATCACCTCGCGGATGCCGCTCGTCGAAATGACGATCAGCGCGTCGCGCGGCCCGAACGCGAAGTTGCGCAGGATCTGCTCCGCATAGCCGAGCGTCTTCTCCAGGTGCAGGCTCTGCCGCAGTCCGTTCGGCCCGACGATGAGGTTGTGGAACGTTAGCCCCAGTTCGACGAGCGTGTGCCAACCGACGAAGCATCCCTGCCGCGGCGTCATCTCCTCGCACAACATCCGGCTGTGCCCGCACCCGAACAGGTGGACCAGCCCGTCGCTCGCGATCGCCTCCGTGCAGAGGGCGGCGGCCCGGTCGAGGGACTCGCGCTGGGGGTCGAGCAGCCCTTGCAGGCGGGCGAGGGCGTCGCGGTAGTAGCGCTCGGCGGCGGTTAGCGGAGGTGTCGTCATGGACTTCGTATCATGAGTGGAAGGCGGGTCAAGAAGGCAGAGATCAGAGTAGGAACGGCACGCCCCGCCGGGAAGCCGGTCAGGCGCGGTACGAACGCGAGGTGGCCATGCTCCAGGGACTCGTGGGCCAGGTGGTCGTCATCGACCTGCGCAGCCCCTACGTCTGTCTGGGCAAGTTGCGGGGCTTCGACGATCACTATCTGGAGGTGTCCGACGCCGACCTGCACGACCTGCGCGACACCCAGACGACGCGCGAGAACTACATCGCCTCGTCGAAGTGGACCGGCGTCAAGCGAAACCGCAAGCGGGTGTGGATCGTGCGCGGCGACGTGGTCGCGATCGGGCGCCTCGAGGACGTGGTGGACGAGTAGGCAGGTCAGCCGCGCAGGCCCTCCGGCAGTTCCGCTCGTGCCTGGAAGTCCTTGGCACTGACCGCCCCTTCCGGGGTATCGATCCGCCCGCCCGTCACCTCGGCGCAGGCCCACGTCAGCGCGTTCCACGCCTGCCGCAGGCCCGGGTCCGCGTTCCCCCAGACGACGAGCGTCGCGCTCGCTTCGTCGCGGCGCAGAGTGACCATCCCGGCTGGCACGCCGAGGCGCAGCTCGCGCCAGTTGTCCGGCGGCGCCTCATCGGGGAAGGCCAGCTCGCCGTCGATCATCCGCATCTGCACCGGGAACCCGCGGACGCTCAGCAGCTCGCCCACGGCGGGCCAGAGCGGACGCGCCGCGGTCCCGAACGTTACGCGCTGTTCCATACCCATGCGCGGGCTCCTGAAGATGGAGGAGAAAGCCCACGGGTGGCGCCCCGTGGGTCGAGTCCCCAGCACCTGGCCCACGGGACGCCACCCGTGGGCTTTAATGGCGCCTGAGCACCCGGTCGAGGAGCGGGTAGGCGTGCTCGCCGTGCCAGCGGTGCCCGCCCTTGAACCGATCGACCTGCAGCTGCTCCGCAGCGCCCAGCGCCTGGTAGGCCCGCTGCATCCGGTCCAGCGCCGTCTCGACCCAGCGCGGCGGAAGCAGCCTGTCCTCGCTGCCGACCTCCCACAGGCTCGGCCGCGGAGCGATCAGCGACGCGATCTCCGGCACGTCGCCGTACTTCAGCAGCCCCGGAATGACCTGCGCCCCGCAGCTGTAACGGCTGCGGATGCGCTCCTGCATGCAGTTCAGCGCCCCGGACACCACCGCCACCCGGATGCGCGGCTCCAGGGCAGCCGCAAGCATCGTCATCCGCCCGCCGTATGACAGACCGACGCACCCGAGCCGTTCCGCGTCCACGTCCTTGCGCCGTGCCAGCAACTCGACGCACCACAGCACGTCGCGCAGGTTCTCGGCCATGAGCACCTTGCCGAGCAGCTGCAGGCGAACGAAGGTGACGGCGCACGGGTCGGTGCCGCCCTTCGCCGGGGGAGCGCCCAGCCGCCGGCCGAACGGGGTCAGGCACGGGGCCGCGACGACGTAACCGCGCCGCACCAGTTGGCGACCGTAGTCGTAGTTAGCGCTCCGGATCGCGCCCTCGACGCCCGGCGTCAGCGCGCGCCCGACGATGGGATCATACCCGAAGGCGCCGTGGCCGTGGACCGCCACCACCCCGGGCTGCGGTCCCTTCGCACCCTTCGGCAGCAACAGGTAAACGGGCAAGGGCGGGTGGCCCTTCGCCGTCAGCAGCAGTTCCTCGCGGCGGTGATCGTCCAGTTCGACGGTGCGCTCGACGGTCACCTCCCACGATGCGGGGGGGCGGTGCGGGCCGAGCAGTTCGCGCAGCTTCGCGGCGAAGGCGGCCTGCCACTGGCGGCACTCCTCCGCCGTGCCGCCCCGGAACTGCATCTTCAGCGGAGCCTCGTCTGCGAGCTTGCGGATCTGCTCGTCCACGGAAGGAGACTGCGCGCCGCCCTGCACGCCGCCGAGGCTCAGCAGTGCGCCGGCGACCAGCGCAGGCAGCCGGGAGCTACTCATCGTGGGGCCTCCGGGTGTGCTGCCTGTAAGTTGTGATAAGCCCACGGGCTGCGGCCCGTGGGCTTGCCGGCTCCTTCACTATCGGGCGGGCGCCGGCTCGAACTCCACCCAGCGGGTCTGCACCCCCTGGCCGGTCGGGATGTCCCAGGCGACCGGCCCCCCCCTACCGGCGAAGGTGCGCACCGCGCGCCGCTCGCCCGCTGCCTCGCGCCACACGAACGTCACGCGCGTCGGATCCGGTCCGGCGGCGCGGTACGCCAGGTGGACCTCGCCGCGCGCGTACGCCCTGCCGCCGCTGTTGCGGAACCGCACGCGCACCCGCGACGGGCCGCCCTCCAGGTCCGCCGATCCCCAGCAGAGACTTTGCGACCAGAAGTCGCCCGGCTCGTCGCCGCGGCGCGGAATCGTCCAGTCCTTCACCACCGTCCGCCACGTCTTGCCGCCGTCGGTCGAGAACTCGACCTGATACTTCGCCTCCGGCCGCGGCGGGCTGCCCGACTGGACGTGGGCGGCCGCGTAAAGGGTCAGCGCCGGTTCGCCGCGCGGCGTCGCCACTTCGAGGGCGACGCGCGGGCTGCCGAACTTCCCCTCGATGACGTGGGCCTGCGCCTGCGGCAGGTTCGGGCCGGCCGACACCAGCGCCCGCCCGGATGCCTGGAACGTCACACGCGCGCCGCCGTCCTTCAACTGCGGCAGAACCGACGAGTTGGCCTGGCAAACGGTCACCACCGTCAGGCCCGCGCCGGCGAGGGCGCGCGCCCCCGCGTGCAACCGGAGCCAGTACTGCCGGTGCCCCTTGACGCGGTCGGTCAGATCCAGGCCGTCCACGAACCGCCCGCCGTCGTGCCACGTCCGCCCGCGGTCGGTCGAGACGGACACCGCGCATGTCGCCTTGCCGCGCAACACCAGGCCGTTGCGGCAACCCGGGTCGTAGATGCCCCACGGGCGGTCCGTCGCGGGCGTCGCGGCGATGATGTAGGGCGTCTGAAACTCGAACGTGATCTGGTCCGCGGCCTCCTCGACCACGCCCTCCTTGTAGTCCGCGGTAGCGAAGTCCGGGCGATAGGTGTAGACGGCGTTGGCGTAGCGCGCCTGCCCGGGGCGGTGGCCGGCGCCGGTGCGCGAGCGGTACATCCGGTCAGCCTGATTCACCCAGGTGACGGACCGCTCCGGGCCGGGGACGCCGCCGGTGCCGTAGTTGCGGCCCCAGAAGACGAACGTCTTGCCGTCCTCCAGGCCCGGCTGCAGGTAGCGGCGCAGCGTTTCGCCGCGGCGCAGGTGGACCGCTGGCGGCGGTCCACTGTAGCCGGCGAGCAACTCGGCAACCTGATAGCGGCGGTAGGATGCGCCGTCGCCGGGGTGCAGGCCGCACACCAGCCAGCCGCGTTGCCGATTCGGGTCGAATCCGCGGTTGGTCAGGCGCTTCCAGTCCTTGTGAATCTCGGCGAGGGAGAGGAGGCGCTCGCCCTTCGCGTCGAAGATGACGGTGGACAGGTCGTGATCGAGCAGCGCCCACCGGCCGGCGCCGTAGAACCCGCCGGTCAGGAACACCTCGAAGGCGTTGTGGCCGTCCACGCCCACGCCGCGCCCACGCCCGTGGCCGAGCAGGGCCTGCATCTCGGCGACCCACTGCGAGTGTGTCGTTCCGCACAGCCCGAACCCGTGGGCGAACAGGCCGGTCCAGTACTCGCGCGTGCGCACGTCGCCGCCGCGCGTGAACCCCTTGCCCCAGAGATCCTCGGCGCCTTCCTCGCCGTGCCAGTAGTGCGTGTTGCGCCACAGCCACGCAGCCAGCACCCGGTCCTCGTCGGTCGTCGGTTTGACGCCGACAACGCGCCGATAGACCTCCGCCTGCGTGGCGAACAGACGCTCGAACGTGGAGCAGGCGAGTTCGCCCGGATACCAGGGGTGATCGGTGCGCACCTGCGGGTCGCCCACGCCGGCCCGCGCCGGCGGCACGGCGAGCGTCAGGCAGAGGATCCCGATCGCCGTCAACCATCGTTTCATCGCGCCAGCCCTCCCAGCAGCCACAAGCGGTCCCACGCGGACCCTGGGTTTTCACCCAGGGCTTTGATATACAACCCCTTCCTCCGGACCACCCTGGAGCGCCACCAGCCCGCAGCGCCAGCGCCGGGCGTCTGGAACACCCGGCGCTGGCGCTCCGGGTTGGTGGCGGTTTGTGCGGTTGGTAGGATAGCTCGGTCAGCCCGCTGGCCCGTCGTCCGGCGGCGAGTCGTGATGCCACGAACCTCACCCCATGCGAGCATTCTTCCGCTGGCTCTACCAGGCCCGGATGAGCCGCCGGCAGCGCGAGTGGTCGGAAGCAGATCTCGCCCGGCCGTCCGTCGTCTTCGCCCCCCACCCCGACGACGAGGCGCTCGGGTGCGGCGGGACGATCATTCGCAAACGGCGGGCCGGGGCGCCGGTCCATCTCGTCTTCATGACCGACGGCTCGCAGTCGCACGCTCACCTGATGCCGCCCGAGCAACTCAGCGCCCTCCGCCGCGAGGAGGCGCGGGCGGCCGCCCGGACGCTGGGGGTCGCGCCGGAGGACGTCGCCTTTCTGGACTACCCCGACGGCAAGCTGACCGACTGCCTGGCGGCCGGCACCGCCCGCGTCGCCGAGATCCTCCGGCACAAACGGCCCGCCCAGGTGTTCGCCACCTACCACCGCGACCCCCCGCCGGACCACCGCGCCACGACCCGCATCGTTCTGGAAGCGCTGAAGCACGCGGGGAGCCAGGCGACCGTCTGCGAGTACCCCATCTGGTTCTGGGACCACTGGCCGTGGACGCCCCTGCGGGGCGGACTTCGAGAGCGTTGGCGGACGCTGCAGGAAGGCCGGTACGACGCCCGCCAGTTGCGGCGCGAGTGCCAGTCCTGGGTGCGCATCAGCGACGTCCTGGACCAGAAGCGGGCGGCCCTGGAGCAGCATCGGTCGCAGATGCGGCGGCTGATCGACGACCCGCGCTGGCTGACCTTGCCGGACGCGGGGGGCGGCGACTGGCTGAAGTGTTTCTTCGGGGACCGGGAGATCTTCTGCGAACACCCGGCGTGAGCCACGACGCTCCCGGTGCAGGGACGAGGAGAGGCGTTTCAAAGCCCACGGGGCGCAGCCTGTGGACTTTCAAGGCGGTGCATCATGCGAATCAACTTCGTGCTCCCCGTCGTCAACCTGTCGGGCGGCATTCGGGTGCTGGCGCTCTACGCCGAGGGGTTGCGGCGCCGGGGCCACCAGGTCACCGCCGTCTCCGTCCGATTGCCGGGACCGACGCTCAAGGGGATCGTGAAATCGCTCCTCAAGGGCCGCGGCTGGCCGCGGCGCCCGCCGGTGGAATCGTCCCACTTCGACAACCTGCCGATCACCCACCGGCGCCTGGACCACGCCGGCCCGGTCACCGACGCCGACGTCCCCGAGGGGGACGTGGTGATCGGGACGTGGTGGGAGACGGTGCGCTGGGTCGAGCGGCTATCGCCTTCCCGGGGGGCCAAGGTCCACTTCGTTCAGGGGTACGACTACGGCGGCCGGCCCGAGGAGATCGACGCGACCTACGCCCTCCCGATCCCCAAGATCGTCATCTCGTCCTGGCTGCGCGACCTGGTGCAGAACAAGTTCCACCAGACGCCGCTGGCCGTCATCTCCAACAGCGTCTCGACGGACCGCTTCTTCGCCCCGCCGCGCGGCAAGCAGCCGGTGCCGACGGTCGGAACGATCTACGCGACAGACCGCAACAAGGGCGCCGACATCGCCCTGCAGGCGTTCGAGCTGGCGGCGCAGCGGCTGCCGAACCTGAGGCTGCGGACGATGGGGACGGCGCCGGTGGCCGACGATCTGCCGCTCCCGGCGGGGGCCGAGTTCACCTACAACGCGGATGACGAAAAGCTCCGTCAGGTCTACTCCGGCTGCGACGCCTGGCTGTTCAGCTCGCGGATAGAGGGGTTCGGGCTGCCCATTCTCGAAGCGTTGGCGTGCCGGACGCCGGTCATCGCGACGCCGGCCGGCGCTGCTCCCGATCTGGTAAATCCGGGCAACGGGATCCTGGTCGGCGCCGCGGATCCGCAGGCGCTGGCCGACGCGATCGTGCGCGTATGCGGCCTGCCGGAAGCCGAGTGGCGGGCGCTCTCCGACGCGGCGCTCGCAACCGTCACCGGCTACACCTGGGACGACGCGGTCGGCCGGTTCGAGAAGGCGCTCGTGGAACTCGCCGAGAAGACGCACGGAGCGTCCCGCTAAACCGCCAGCGGTACGAAGAAGCAACAAGGCGATGCCGTATTACCCCTTCTTCCGTCGCGGCATCTGCGCGCCGACGACGCCGCGCCACGTTTGCAGCAACTGGCGCAGTTCGCGAACCCGGTCCGGCATGCGCCCGGCGAGGTCGTGACGCTCGCCCGGATCCGCCTTGAGGTCGTACAGCTCGACGCGCCCGTCCTCGAAGAACTCGATCAGCTTCCAGTCGCCGTGACGAATCGCCCCGGACGGCCTGCCGCCCTGGTTGCTGTAGTGCGGGTAGTGCCAGTACAGTGTCTGCCGGTCGAGCTGGTCGCCCCCCTTCAGGAGCGGCACGAGGCTGCGCCCGTCGAGTTGCTGCTTCGGTCGCGCCGCTACCCCGGCGGCTTCGAGCAGGGTCGGGAAGTAGTCGTCGCTGATGGTCGGTATCGGACACACGCCGCCGGCCTTCGCCACCCCCGGCCAGCGGACGAGCAGCGGCACCCGCACCCCGCCCTCGTACAGCCAGCCCTTGCCGAGTCGCAGCGGCAGGTTCGAGGTCGGCCACCCCTCTGACGAGCACAGCCCGCCGTTGTCCGATGTGAAGATGACAAGCGTGTTCTCGTCCAGGCCGAGATCCGCCAGTTTCTTCAGGACGCGCCTGACGCCCTGGTCGAGGCTCTCCAGCATGGCGGCGTAGACCGCGTGGCTGTGGACCAGGCGGACCTTGCGGCCGCTGTCCTCGCCGAAGACGGGGCCGGCTGGCGGGTTCGCCTTCACCTTCGCCTCGAACGCGGCGGCGAGTTCCTTCTTCGCCACCAGCGGAATGTGGACGGCGTTGTACGCGAGATAGAGGAAGAACGGCCGGTCCTTGTTCCTCTCGATGAACTTCTCGGCCGCCTCGGTCTGGCGGTCGGTGAGGTAGCGGCCCTGCTTGTCGAAGTATCCGGCCGGTGAGCCGCCGAGGTTGACGGCTGCGTTGTCGGCGAACCCGAACCGCTCGGGGCCAAGCTTGCCGAGATGCCACTTGCCGACCAGTCCGGTGACGTACCCGGCCGCCGCCAGAACCCGCGCAATCGTCACCTCGTCGGGGGCCAGGCCGTGCGTCCAGTCCACCGGCTGCAGCGGGGAGTTCTCCGGCCAGCGGTTGCCGACCAGGAAGTTGGTCAGGCGCAGGCGTGCCGGGTTCTTGCCGGTCATGATGCTGGCCCGGGTCGGCGAGCAGACCGGGTTGGCCGTGTACGCCTGGGTGAGGCGCAGGCCCTGCTTCGCGAGCCGGTCGAGGTTCGGCGTCTTGTAGAACTTGCTTCCGTAGCAGCCAAGGTCCGCCCAGCCGAGGTCGTCGGCGAGAATGAAGACGATGTTCGGCCGCCGCGGCCCCTTGCCGGTCCCCTGCGCCTCGGCCAGCGCGGGTACGACGGCCCAGGCGAGAAGAACACCAAGGAGCACCAGGGTCCGCGAACGCAGTATGTGGAAAGCCCGCATGGTGTGATCCCTCCCCCCCCGGGCGGTTACTGGTTGAGGGGTCGCGGCGCAGTGCCGGCGCGCCCTCAGTGGAGAGGTACGAGAATAGCGCGCAGGCCGCCAGAGGCGGAGGAAAGCGCGGCGAGGTTCGCCGCTCCGGCCGGAGGTGTCCTGTCAACGCCCACGGGACGCCACCCGTGGGCTTGACAGGATACCTCCCTTGCCCCGCATTGAAGCGCCTCAGCGCGGCCAATTTGCCGAACTCACCCAAAATCCCAATACTTCTTCTCTCGTCAATCACTGCCAATTCGACCGTCTCACCCACAGTGCCCTGGCGGAGATAATCTTGCCAGTCTTCAGCGCGTCGTGGAAATCCTCGTCGGCGGGAGCGGTTTTAATCGCGGCTTAAAGCCCCTCTAAGAATCGCGGGCCTAGAGTGGCTCGCGACGCCCAGGTTTCGCCCGAAAACGTTTTGGAGGAGGATGCACATGCGTCAGTTTCAGGCAAGGGGCCGATCCGCGGGACGACACGGTTGGGGCTGGCTAGGCGCCCTGGCCCTGGGTGCCCTGTTCCTCGCGACGACCGGAGGGGAGTCGCAAACAGGCGGCACGTCGTCCGGCGGGAGCAGCGCTGGAGGCACCACGACGGGTGGGACCAGCGGAGGTTCGACGTCCTCGGGCGGTACGACCACCGGGGGTGGAACCAAGACCACGACCGGCTCGACGGGGACGGGTTCGACGAGCAGCGGGACCACCGGCGGTTCCACGGGTGGGACCACCAGCGGCACGACCGGCGGGACCGCTGGAAGTACGACCGGAGGAACAACGGGAGGTTCGACAGGCGGCGGTACGGGGATCGGGACCAAGACCGGCACTGGCACGGCGACCGGCGATTCGAGCGAGGATCAATCCGAGGACGAGAACAAACTCCTGGAACTGTTCGAGACGTTGAAGGAACTCGTCACCACGGTTCTCGGCGAGATGGACGAGCAGGATCTCGACATGATCGCCGGGGTCATCTTCCTGGAGTTTTTGGAAGACATCTTCGGCGCACCTCGATACGGCCGACACCACTTCCACCGCCTTCGTCACCGCGGCTGGGGCTGGTGAGCCAGGCGCGCGCGACGAGCGGCCGACGAGCCGGAAGCGTAACCGACGGAACGGTAGAGGCTACCATCGCTGACGCTT
>JADLBT010000004.1 GCA_020847555.1 Gemmataceae bacterium | reverse complement strand
ATGGAGATGGAATACTTCATCCACGAGGACGCCGACTGGGCCAAGTGCCACCAGGAGTGGATCGAGTGGTGCAAAAACTGGCTCCTCTCCATCGGCCTGCCCGAGTCGCACCTTTCGCTCTACGCCCACCCGAAGGAGAAGCTCGCGTTCTACTCCCGCGGCACCGTGGACATCATGTTCAGCTATCCCTTTGGCGTGCAGGAGCTCTGGGGCATCGCCGCCCGCGGCAACTACGACCTCACGCAGCACGCCAACGCCAGCGGCAAGCCGCAGGAAATCTTCGACGAGGCCACCAAGAAGAAATTCGTCCCGCACGTCATCGAGCCCGCCGTCGGCACCGACCGCATCTTCCTTGCCGTCCTCTGCTCGGCCTACGCCGAGGAGCAGGTGACCGACGACAAGGGCAACACCGAGACGCGCACCGTGCTGCGCCTCTCCCCGCGCATCGCGCCCGTGAAGGTCGCCGTGCTCCCGCTGCTCAAGAACAAGGAGCAGCTCACCGCCCGCGCCCACGCCCTCTACAAGAAGCTGCAGCGCAAGTACGCCGTGTTCTATGACGAGGCCGGCGCCATCGGCCGCCGCTACCGCCGCCAGGATGAGATCGGCACGCCGTGGTGCGTGACGATCGACTTCGAGACGATCGAAAAGCCCGGCGACACCTTCACCCTCCGCGAACGCGATTCGATGACGCAAAAACGCATCACCGAGGCCGAGCTCTTCGCTTTGTTGGAAGAACAGGTTTACTGAGTCGGAATTGTCGGTGCCGGTTACATTTCCCGTCCTCCGTCCGTCATGTGCGCCAAATCCCGCCCGCCGGCCGTCCGGAGCGTAAGGACCCCGGAGGCCCTGGCCGCGCTGGGGGAGTGGCTGGACACGCTCGCCCCCACCAGCCGCAGTCGCGGCCGGATCTACCAGGAGGAGGGGCGCGTCCTCTCCGTCCGGGCCGATGCCGATCACTTCGTCGAGGCCAGGGTCGAAGGCCAGGCCGACGCGTACCTCGTCACCCTGTTCCTTACCCGCGGCCGCTGGTCCTCCAGTTGCAGTTGCCCGCTGGGTGGCAACTGCAAGCACGTCGTGGCCGCGAGCCTCATGTGGATCGCCAACGAGGGCGCTGACTACGAGGTGCCCGAGCCGCCCCGCGACAAAGCCAGCCCGTCCCCCGCCAAGGACGTCATTCCTCCGCCCTTGCCGGCCGTTGTGCCGCCGGCGGGCTCCCCCGTCCGGAACCACCTTTCCTTCCGAAAACAATGGACGCCGGTCCTCGCCGAAAAACTCGGCCGCCCGCTCACCGACGCCGAGGGCCGCCAACTCGGGCAGCTCTCCGCGCTCTTCACCGATTTTGCCCAGTCCCACCACACGCTGTACGACACGATGCTGCGCCGGCACGGCTTTGCCGACGCCATCCCGGCCGACGCCGTGGCGTGGACGCCGCTCTTCAGCGGCTGGTGGAACCGGGACAACGCCCCGGCGGATCCCTGGGAACTCTGGCAGTTCCTCGCCTACAGTCTCGAAATCAAGCGGCTTCCGGTTCCGGAATTGTTCGGCCCGCTCACCGACACCAGCCGCGTCCGGGCCGTGCGCGCCACCGTGGTCGCCCGGCAACAGCTCCAGACCTGGCAGCCGGCGCTGACCGGTCCCGCCGAACCTGCGCCCGCCGCCGAGGAGGGCTGGCGGGCCGCCGCCGGCAACCTGCGGGCGCGGCTCGACCGTGAGGGCCGGCTGTTCATCGAGCAGCGCGCCGCTCCGGACAAGCCGTGGAAGCCACCCCAGCAAAAATGGACCGTGGCCCTCGACGGCGCCCGGCCCGCCGACTTCGCCTCACTCCCGCCGGCCGAGTCCGCACTCCTCCTGACCCTCCGTCTGACCAACCGCCATGGTTTCAGGGCTGGCAACCTGAAGCATGCCCTGGACCCGGAGGTGGCCGCGGCCGTCCTCACCACACAGGCCGCCCACCCCGTCATTGTCCTGCCCAACGGCGACCCCTTCGTCATCGAGCCCGAACCGCTCGTGCCCGAGGCGGTCGTTTCCGCCACCGACCCTGACCAGTTGGAAGTGAAACTTGCCGCTCCCGACGGTTCATCCGCCGCCGGGGCCCGCCTGATCGCCGGCCGGCCCGCACTGCTCTACCTCCACGCTGGCCGCGTCTGGCGCGGTCCGCCGCCGCTCCCCGCCACCCCGCTCCCCACCCTGGCCCTCGCCGACACCCGTCTCATGTCGCGGCTGCGCGCCACCGGGCTGCGGCTGCCGGCGGCACTCGCGCTGAAATTCCGCTGCGTGCCGCTGCGTCCGCTGCTCCGCCTGGCGCTCGCCGAACCCGAGAATGATTTCTCAACCCCGCAGTTCCACGCGCAGCTGTTCGCCCGGGCGGACGAACCGCGGTGCGAGCAGCAGTGGCGCGGTCAGGGCGGCTGGCAGTGGAGCAAGGCCGCCGCGCCGCCGCCCCGCGGGCCGGACGATCCCATCATCGAATTCAACCTGGACGACGCCAACGCCGTGGCCGCGCGTTTCGCCGATTTTCGCCTCACTTGGAATGAGTGGACGGGGGTCTGGACGCGGCCGGCGACCAAGACCTTCCCCGAGGATTTCCTCGCCTGGCATGCCACCCTGCCGCCCGGCCTCGACATCGAGACCGCGCCCGAACTGGCCGGATTTTTCGTCGCCCCGCTGCGGGCGACCATGGATTTTTCCGCGCAGCCGGCCGCCGAGGGCCACGACTGGTTCGATCTCACCGTCGCCCTTCGCGTCGAGGACACCACGCTCAGCGCCGAGGAAGTCGCCCTGCTGCTGAAGGCCCGCGGCAAATGGGTGCGTCTCCCCAAGGGCGGCTGGCGCCGCCTCGAACTCGCCGGGGCCGCCCTTGACGAGAAGGCCACGGCCGCCCTCGACCGGCTCGGTCTCACTGCCGGGGATGTGCTCGCCTCCGGCAAATCCGCCACCCACCGCCTGCACGCGTTGCAACTCGCCGGGGAAGCTGCCGCCTTCGAATCCCGCGACTCCCGCCTCGCCGCCGCCCTGCGCCAGCGCGCCGCCGACCTCACCGCGCTGCCCCAACCTCCGCTACCCGCCGGGCTCACCGCCACGCTCCGGCCCTATCAGGCGGAGGGCTTTCAGTTTCTGGCCCATCTCTCCGCCCGAAATTTCGGCGGCGTGCTGGCCGACGACATGGGCCTGGGCAAAACCGTGCAGGCCCTCGCCTGGCTGCTGCACCTGGCCGCCGCGGCGGGCGCGGCCCGGAAGGATTTCCGGGTTCTCGTCGTTTGCCCCAAAAGCGTCACCCACGGCTGGCTCAGCGAAACCGCCCGCTTCGCCCCGTCGCTCACCGCCGCCGCCTTCATCCCCGCGCCCGGCGGTGATCAACCGGCGACACCCGTCACCCAGCTCCTCGTCGCAAACTACACGCAGCTCCGCCTGAACGCCGCCTGGTTCCAAACCGTGGCGTGGGATGCCGTCATCCTCGACGAGGCCCAGTTCATCAAGAATCCGTCCAGCCAGATGGCCGTCGCCGCGCGCGCCCTGAACGCCCGTCACCGGCTGATCCTCACCGGCACGCCCATCGAAAACCGACTCACCGACCTGTGGAGTCTTTTCGCCTTTGCGCAGCCCGGCCTGCTCGGGGCGCAGGCCGCCTTCCGCCGCCAGTACGATGACAAGGATCCCGCCGCGCTCACCCGCCTGCACCGCCGCGTGCGCCACTTCCTGCTCCGCCGGACCAAAGCGCAGGCCGCGCCCGACCTCCCGCCGCGCACGGAGGACGAGATCGTCGTCGAACTGGAGCCCGGCCAGCGCAAGCTCTACGATGCCGAGCTCAAGCGCGCCCGCGCCCAGTTGCTTGGCATCCAGACCAGCCGCGCCCTTGACCGGGTGCGCTTCAACATCCTCGCGAGCATCCTGCGCCTCCGCCAGATCTGCTGCCACCCCGCGCTTGTGGACGCGGCCCACGCCGACCTGCCCAGCGCCAAGCTCGAGGCCCTGCTCGAACGGCTGGAGGAGTTGCAGGAAGAGGGCCACCAGGTCCTCGTTTTCAGCCAGTTCGTCGGCATGCTGGAAATCATCCGTCCCCGCCTGGCCGCCGCCGGCATCGGGCATCTCATGCTGACCGGAGCGACGGAGGACCGGGCGGCCCTCGTTGATGAATTCCAGCGCGACCGCACCAAGACCGTTTTCCTGCTTTCGCTGAAGGCCGCCGGTTTCGGCCTCAACCTCACGGCCGCCAGCTACGCCATCCTTTACGATCCGTGGTGGAATCCCGCCGTCGAGGCGCAGGCCATCGACCGCACCCACCGCATCGGCCAGACCCGCCCCGTGATCGCCTACCGGCTCCTGGCCGCCGACACGGTGGAGCAGAAGATCCGTGCCCTCCAAAGCGAGAAGGCCGCCCTCGCCGCCGCCGTCGTGCAGGAGGAATCCCTCGCCACGGTGATGGACCTCGAGAGCCT
>JADLBT010000003.1 GCA_020847555.1 Gemmataceae bacterium | reverse complement strand
GGGAGGCGCTTCGTCGGGTTGGCCCGTAGGCGGAAGAGCAGCTCGTCGCCCGCCTGGATCGCCGCAAACGCCTCGCCAACCGGCTTCGTCTCCGGGTTCGACAGGCCATCCCCGCCAAGCAGGTAACCCGGCGGCAGGGCTTCCCAGTCCGGTGCTAACGCGGATTGCACCAGCACCCGCGCCGCGCCCGTCCGCGCGTCCGTCTCCAGCCGGAACAGGACGCCAAGGTGCGCGCGTGCCGCGTCCCCGCTGCCCGCCTCGACGGCCGGGAAGCCCCGCATCAGCGTGCGGTGCAAGTCGTGGCAGTTCGCGAGATCCCGCCGGACCTCGCGGCTTCGCGCATTCAGAATCAACCGCGAGAGGTACATCCCTCACCCTCCCACACCAGGCCCGCGCTTGGCACGAAGCCCGTCACGACGTGCCGCACCGTGAACGTGCGGTCGCGGAACGCTGCCCCGACGGGCTGGTCCATCCGCACCTCCGCCCCCGGCGCAGGCGCCGTCTCGATCACCGTCCGTAGCTGGGGCGGCGGCCCGTCCGGGCGGCCCGGGCGCCCCCGCGCCGGGTCCGGGAACCACGGGTACGTCGCCAGGAGGTCCGCCAGCGGCTCCTCGCGGATGCCCGGCCCGCGCGGCAGGTCGTCCGGCAGTCGCACCGGCAGGCCCGGCACGAACGCCTTCCGCCCCAGGAAGATCGGCCAGACCGGGTTCGCCAGCGCCTCCTCGGCCTCGTGCAGCAGCGCCGCGTCGCCCTCCAGGCCGACCAGGAAGTCAGCGTCGGCGAGGTAGTACCGCTGCGACACAACGGTCCCGCCCAGGCTGCCCTCGGCGGTTACCACGCCGTACCGCTCACCTTTCAGGTGGCTGCCCCCGACGGTGTGGTAGTCGCGGAGCATCGTGCCCTCGCGGTCCACCCGCACCCCCATCGTCAGGCTCGACAGCGCCGTCACGTCGCGGTCGCGCGGCCAGCCGAGCGCGGCACAGAGCAGCCCGACCACGCCGCTCTTCGACGGCTCCCGGCCGGTGTCGCGGATCTTGAAGCGGCTCTGCGTGCCCCACGCCTGCATCGGGCCGCACAGCCGCAGCAGCAGCGTCGTCATGGCCGGGCGGCCCCGCCGCGCCGCTCCCACGATGCCGCCGCCAGGACGCCGTCCACCAGCGCATCCACGTTCTCCTGCCGAGCGGCGCCCAGCGCCGAGACGGCCTCGGGTTCGGTCGTGCAGAGCCACGTCCCGACGATGCCGCGCGTCCCGTACATCGTCGTCAGCTTCTGCCAGTAGCCGTCCAGGGCGCGGACGGAGTTGGTCACGAGGTCGGCGTCGCGTTCCGGGCGCACCGGCCGCACGAAGGCGTTGGCGAGGTTCCACGGCGCAGAGTCGCGGGCCACGGCCAGCACCAGCGAGGGCGGGTTGTGCGCCGCCATGCTGTTCTGCTTGCCCGAGGGGATCGCCAGCACCGTGGCGCGGACGAAGGCTTCCAGGGTCTTGCGGGCCAGGTCGTCGTCGCCGCCGAGGTTCTCACGGAGTTGCGCGAGGTCCACGTTGCTGTAACGGTAGAAGCACGCCGAGTTGAACTCGATGGTGCCGAGCATGTCGGCGCCGGCGGTGTCGTCGGGCTTCAGGTCGTCCACCGCCGTGTAGAAGTCCATCTCCATGCTGACGCGGTTGGTGGAGACGGCGTGCGCGACCTGGCTCGCCGCATCCACGTTCTGGTCCGGTAGGTCCGCGATCATCCGCCCGAACAGCGCCAGGTCGGCCGACCGCTTGCCGTCCAGCTTCTGGATCAGCTCCTTCCGCACCTCCGCAGGCACGCTGCCGGTGGCTGCCGCCGCCCCGCGAGTAGCGCGCCCGCGAACGCCAGTCGGTGCCGCCCCGTCGGCGGCAGGTGCGGAGGCGGCGCTGGCCGCGAACAGTGCGTCCCAGTGCGTGTCAGCCACGCTTGCCGCGCCGTCCAGCTCGGCGCCGCCGAGGAACAGTAGATACTGCGTCTTGCCGTCGGCGGGGCTGTGCAGCGACGGCTTGATGGTGTTCAGCAGCGCCCCGGCCACCGCCAGGGCATCCGCTTCGGAGCGGTCCCCGTCGCGTGCGCGCAGCCGCTCGGCGATGGCCTGGGCCGCCCGCTTGGTGCGTGCGGCAAGGTGTTGGGCGTCCAGCAGGTTCTCGTGCGCGAACGTGTTGCGGATGGCCCGCTTGATGGCCTGGCTGGAGATGCGGGCGCGGCGGTGCCCGCCAAGCTCGCAGTCCTTCGGCGCGCCGGTGTCGTCGCGGTTCAGGTTCGACGGCGCGAAGTTCTGCAGCAGGTGAAGCTCAATCAGCACGTCAGTCCCCTTGTCTCCGGTAATTAGTCCGATGGTGCGTCGTGGTCAGAACAGGACCGTGGCGCCGCTCCCGAGGCAGAGTCACCGTCAGGCAGGTGCGGCTGCCTCGGCAGCGGTTGATACATTGGCTGCTTCTGGCCGACCGGCGCCCCAGAACGCCCGCGCCCAGGCGAGTTGCACGCGGCGCTCGTCGTCATCCCAACGCTGCACATCGCGGAGCAACTGCGCCCAGTCGATGGCGACCTCGTGCGCCCGCAGCAGGCTGATGGCATGGCGTAGGTGGCGGTCCAGTTCCTCTGGGTGGGCGTTGAGCAGCGCCACGAACCGTCGCGTTGCGCCTTCGTTCTCGTCACGCCCTGGCGGCCCGGCCAGGATGCGGAACGAAGCCCCCAGGTTCGTCAAACGCCGGTCGTCGGCGGGACGCCACGAGAGCTGATGGCCGGCGAAGAGCGACGCGACGCGGAAGTAGGCGGCGACACGCCGAGGAGGGTCAGTGTCGTGGATGAACGGCATCACCTCGCGGGCCACCTCGGCAACCTCGCCCGGCTCCTTGCCCAGGCCCCGGCGCAGGGCGGCCAGGGCGGCGCGGGCGTCGCTGTCCTCACGCGCGGCGAGGCCGGCGAGGTGGTCCGCGAAGCGCTGTTCGCGGGTCGGCTGCGGGACGGTCATGCGGTGACTCCTTCCTTCGTCGGCAGGTACGGGCCGAGGTGGTCGCGCAGGCGGCGGCCAAGCTCGCGTTCGGCCAGGGCGACGCCCTCCAGGGCGCGCGCCGACCGGTCGAGGCCGCTGGTGGCCTCCCTGAAGGCGGCCCAGGCGGTGTCTCGCAGCGTGACTGCCCAGGTGGGTAACTCACGCAGGCCGTACTCATCCGAGGCGGCCTCATAGTCGTCGGGCAGGGCCGCCAGGAAGTGGCGAAAGGGCGTCTCCAGCCGCGACCAGTAGCGGCGCTCCGGAGCGAGGTGGTCCACCAGCCCGTCCACGGCCTTGCGGTCGGCACGGTCGCCGATTTTCGGCAGCATCGCTTCGGCCAGCACCTGGAACGGGCGTGGCACGCTGATCTTCTTGCCGTCGACGGTGCGGTCGGTGCGGCCAGGCCGCAGGAGACGCCCCACGTCCTCGGCCCGGCTCAGCGCGCTCTCGAGCCGCCCCAGCAGCGACGGTTCGTGCAGGTACGCCAGCGGCACAGTGAACCGCTCGTGCCGCCAGATCGAGATGTCCGCAGCCTTTGCCGTAGCTTCCCGCCCGAGTCCCAGCACCGAGATCGGGTACGCCCGACGAGCCTGGATTTCG
>JADLBT010000002.1 GCA_020847555.1 Gemmataceae bacterium | reverse complement strand
TCGTGGAAGCCGGCGCGGGCGTACTGGATGTAGTTGACGAGCGCCTGGTCGAGGATCTCGCCCTCCGTCGGCTGCACGCCCATCGCCCCGACCAGCACCAGCCGCTCGACGGCACGCGGCGCCATCGTCGCCATCTCCGCCGCGATCCAGCCACCCAGACCCAGCCCGACCAGCGTCACGCGGTCCAGATCAAGCTCGGCCAGGAGGCCCTGGTACAGCACGGCGATGTCCCGCACGCTCCGCACCCAGCCGGGGCGCGGGGAGTGGTCGTAGCCGGGGTGGGTTGGTGCGATGACATCGTACTGCTCGGCAAGCTGCTGGTGGAACGGCAGCCAGCCCGGATTGCCAGTGTCATGGTGCAGGACGACCAGCGGCCGGCCGGCGCCGCCCCGGCGCAGCACGATCGACTCGCCGGCGACGGCCACGCGATGGTCGGCCGGCGCGGACGGCATCGTCTCGGTCATAGGACTTCGTCTCCCTCGGCAGCCTTGCCTTGCTGCAACCACGCGGTTGCAGCGCCCCAGGATACCGCACCGCGCGATTCTGCGATGATGCGCTGGGGCGGGCAGCGTGGATGCTGGTCAGGCTGGCCGCCGGCGATTCTCGATGAGGAGGGCGTCGTGGCAACGGTCATGACCGTCACCGGGCCGATTGAGGGCGAACAGCTTGGGTACACGCTCATGCACGAGCACCTGTTTCTCGACATGACGAAGGACTTGTGGACGAACAACAACTTCCTGAGCGACCCCGACCTGACCCTGATCGAGCTACAGCGGTACAAGGATGCCGGCGGGGTCACGCTGGTGGACCAGACGAATCGCGGCCTCGGTCAGGATCCGCTGGCCGTGCAGGACATGGCGATCCGCTCGGGTCTGAACATCATCCTGGGCAGCGGCTGGTACCGCGAGCCGTACTACGACCCGTACCTCTACCGCTGGAAGACCGACCAGATCGCGGAGCAGATCGTCTGGGACGTGACGATGGGCATCGACGACACGGGGGTCCGCGCCGGCATCATCGGCGAGATCGGCGCGCACTTCCAGTACATCTCGCCGGTCGAGGAGCGGATGCTGCGCGCGGCGGCCCGCGCCCAGAAGCGCACCGGCGTGACGCTGACGCTCCACGCCACCCGCGCGCCCCTCGGCCTGGATCAACTGGATATCGGGAAGGAGGAGGGCGTCGATCCGCGCCGAGTGGTGGTCGGGCACGCCCACAGCTACCCGCACCACGCCTACCATGTCGAGGTGGCGCGGCGCGGCGCGTTCCTGACGTTCGACCGGATGGGCCTGACCATCGAGCACGAGCGCCAGCGCAACATCCGGCTGATCCGCGAGCTACTCGACGCGGGGTACGTGCGCCACCTGATGCTATCGCACGACGTCTGCTACAAGTCCGACCTTGTGGCCTACGGCGGCATGGGGTACGGCTTCCTGCCCGGCGCCCTGTCTGGGATCTTGCGCGAGGCCGGCGTGTCCGACGAGCAGTTGCACCAGATGATGGTGGAGAACCCGCGCCGGGCGCTGACCGGCGAGGACTGACCGCGGCAGTCAAGGCGCCCACGCATCCTGGCCGGCCGGACGCGGGCGCCCGCCGCTCGCCCGTGCCGGCCAGAAGCATGAAGAGAGGTGGCACTCTGCCAGATGTGGTGTCTGTGACCACGGCGTCATCAAGGGTGCTCATGCTGCGACGGCAGGCGATTCGGGCGGCCGCAAGCCTCGCTCGCGGCCGGCGCCACGCAGCGTGACGCCTCGTGCAGGTCGAACGTCGCAGGAGTGCAACCACCTAGACCCAGACATAGGGTTGGCGTCATACTGTAGACGTGCAACACGTGCTTGAGCAGGCCAATGGTGGTCCGTTCGAACCGAACGACGGCGTCCGGCCAGATGAAGGCGGCCAGAAAACGGTCCGCATCTTCGCCATCTGCGACGAGGTCGATAAGCGGATCTACAGCCCGAGCCTCGAAGCCCGGCGCGGCAAGTACGATCTGTTGCTGAGCTGCGGCGACCTTCCGGCCTACTACATCGACTTCGTCGCTAGCACGCTGTCGGTGCCGGTGCTTGGCATCCACGGCAACCACGACGGCAGCCTGGCGCGGAACCAGAACGCCGAGGGCCGTGGCGCCGACTGGGGCATGGTGGAGCTACACGGGCGGGTGGTGAAAGAGCACGGGCTGCTGATCGGCGGCTTTGACGGGTCGCTGCGCTACAACGACGGCTCCTACCAGTTCACCGAGGAGGGGATGCGGGCGCAAGTGTTCGGGATGATCCCGCAGTTGCTGCTGAACCGCGCCCGCTACGGTCGCTACCTGGACATCCTCATCACGCACGCCCCCCCGCGCCACATCCACGACCAGGAGGACCGCCCGCACCAGGGCTTCAAGATTTTCCGCTGGTTCCTCCGCACCTTCAAGCCGCGCTACCACCTGCACGGCCACATTCACATCTACAACAACACGACCGTCACCCGCACGCAGTATTACGAGACGGAGGTACTCAACGTGTTTCCGTATCGTGAGCTGGTGGCGGAAGTTCCGACTCGGGCAACGGCGTCCCGGGCGACGGCGGCTCGGGCGTCACGGGGGACGGCGTAGGCGAAGGCGCAGGGGCCAGGTCGCCGCGCGCGGGCTGGCGGGCCGCCCAACCCCGCGCGCGGGGCCGGGGCGGGTGCTGCCCGGCCAGGGTTGCCGAGAAGCCGTCGAGGGCGGCCTCCCAGGAGACGGCCGGCGCGCCATGTTCGAGCATTTCGGTGCGCCACGCCCAGATCCGGCCGACGACATCGGCCGAGCGGTCGCCTGGGAAGTAGTGAGCAAGCCGATCCTGGCGGATCTGGTGCCAGAGGGGGCGGTACACCGCACCGTACCAACGCTGGGCCGCGTCGCGATAATCAGGAATGTTGTGTTCGGCGCGGTACGCTTCGATCATCTCGCCGATGCGCTTGTAGCTTTCGGGGTGCGTCGCGCCAATATCCAGAATCCCGGTCGAGCGTTCGAACGCGCGCCGCTCCGCGAAGGTGCGCGCGGCCTCCGGGTCGGCGAGCGGCACGAACTCGGTGACTTCGGCCTCCATCTCGACAACGTCAAGCTCGCGGGCAACGGCAACGCGGTGGTGGCCGTCCAGCACGTAGTAGCCGAAGCCGAGCTTGTACAGTTCGAGCGGCGGCAACCGTTTGCCGTCCTCCATGGCCCGGCGGATGCTGTTCAGCCGGTCCTCGTCGGGCTTGCGCTTCTTGAGCGGGCGGAAGTCCGGCCCAAGCTCGCGGACCCGCCCGACGGTGCCGATGATCCGGCCGACTTCGACGGTGCGCACCCCGAGTGAGCGACGCCGGAGCGGCCCGGCGCGCGTCGCATCGTCACCGAAACTGCGGAGCGGAGCGGGGGCGGCCTGGTCGAGCGACGGGCGTACCAGCAGCACCGGGCAGTGCGCGTTCCGGACGACCTCGTCGGCGACGCTGCCGATGACCACGCTGCGCAGCATAGGGCGGACGTTGGCCCCCAGGATAATCAGGTCGGCGTTGTGCTCCCAGGCTTCCTCGACGATGCTGGCGGCGGTGGGGCCGGTCCGCAGCAGTGCAGCGGCCCGCACGCCGGCGGCGGCCATACCGGCAACAAGGATGTCAAGGTAGCCGCGCGCCGTCGCCTCGGTGGGTAGCACGACATCAGCGTCCATGGCTTTCGGCGGCAGGACATGGAGCAGGAGCACTTCAGCGTTGAACGCGCGCGCGTACTCCTGGGTCACGGGCAGCTTTGCCTCGCCAAGCGGGGTGAGATCGACAGGAACCAGGATGCGGCTGACCACGGACACTCCTTCGCACCGACGCCCTTGGGCCACGCCGGTCGGACACTGCCCACAGCCGTTAGGCTACCAGCGTCAGGCTCGCGGCGTCACGCCCCACGCCTCCCCAGAGTGTGCGCCAGCATGCCGTCGGAGCGTTGTTCCGCGCCACACCGACACCAACGGCTCCGACCGAGGATCGTCGGCCCAGTCCGCACCTGTCAGCCTGAGATACCCATGCCCCTCCAGGGCGGCACCGACGATGAACACTCGGCCCGCCCCGCGCGACTCCTCCTCGCCCACATGCGGGATCACGGGCGGGGCGGGGGGTGATGACCTCGGGACGGGCAGAAGCCGCCCCGGAGCACTCCGGGGCGGCTTCGTCATGACTGGCGGATGTCGGCGTGATGCGAGACGCGGCCTCCGGGTTAGCCGGCAGCGACCGACGCCGGGGAAGCCTGGACCACGCCGCGCGACCGGGCAAGGTCGAAGCGGTCGAGGTTCATCACCTTGTCCCAGGCTGCCACGAAATCCTGCACGAACTTCTCACGCGCGTCGTCGCTGGCGTAGACCTCGGCCAGCGCCCGAAGCTGCGAGTTCGCCCCGAACACGAGGTCAACCGCCGTCGCCGTCCACTTGAGCTGACCGGTCGCCCGATCACGCCCCTCGTACACGTCGGCGGCGGACACGGAGGGCCGCCACTCGGTGCCCAGGTCCAGCAGGTTCACGAAGAAGTCGTTGGTCAGCGCCTCGGCTCGGTTGGTGAACACGCCGTGCTGCGACCGTCCGGTGTTGGCGTTCAGGACGCGGAGGCCGCCGATCAGGGCCGTCATCTGGGGAGCGGTCAGCCTGAGCATGTAGGCACGCTCCAGCAGGAGCGTCCCCGGGGAGCGCCGGGCCTGGGGGTGCATGTAGTTGCGGAACCCGTCGGCGACCGGGTCAAGCACCGCAAACGACTCGACGTCGGTCTGCTCCGGTGTGGCGTCGGTGCGGCCCGGTGCGAACGGGACCGTGACGTCGAACCCGGCGTTCTTCGCGGCCTGCTCGACGGCGGCGCAGCCCCCCAGCACGATCAGGTCGGCCAGCGAGACCTTCTTGTTGCCGGTTTGCGCCCTGTTGAACTCCTGTTGCACCCGCTCGATGGTCTGGAGGATCCCCCCCAGCTCCCGTGGATTGTTCGCCGCCCAGTCCTTCTGCGGCGCCAGGCGGATGCGCGCCCCGTTCGCGCCGCCGCGCTTGTCGGTGCCACGGAATGAGGAGGCCGACGCCCAGGCGGTGGAGACAAGTTGCGAGAGCGACAGGCCAGAGGCGAGGAGCCGCCGCTTCAACTCTGCGATGTCGTCCGGCCCGATCAGCTCGTGGTCGACCGGGGGGACCGGGTCTTGCCAGAGCTGCGGCTCAGCCACCCACGGTCCAAGGTAGCGGGAAACCGGCCCCATGTCGCGGTGCAGCAGCTTGTACCAGGCGCGGGCGAAGGCGTCGGCAAGCTGGTCCGGGTTTTCGAGGAACCGCTTCGCGATCGGCCCGTAGGCGGGGTCCATCCGCATCGACAGGTCCGTGGTCAGCATCATCGGCGCGTGCCGCTTCGAGGGGTCGTGCGCATCCGGCACGGTGCCCTGGGCCTCGGGGTTCTTCGGCCGCCACTGCTTGGCGCCGGCCGGGCTGGTGGTCAGCTCCCACTCGTACTTGAACAGGTTCTCCAGGAACCCGTTGTCCCACTGGGTCGGGTTGTTCGTCCAGGCGCCTTCGAGGCCGCTGGTGACGGTGTCAGCGCCCTTGCCGCTGCCGTACCCGTTCTTCCAGCCGAGGCCCTGCTCTTCGAGCGGCGCGGCCTCAGGCTCTGGCCCAATGCGGTCGGCCGGGCGGGCGCCGTGGACCTTGCCGAAGGTGTGCCCGCCGATGATCAGCGCGGCGGTCTCCTCGTCGTTCATGGCCATGCGGCGGAACGTCTCACGAATGTCGTGCGCGGCGGCCAGCGGATCGGGATTGCCGGCGGGGCCTTCCGGGTTGACGTAGATCAGGCCCATCTGGACGGCGCCAAGCGGTCCCTGGAGCTCGCGGTCGCCGCTGTACCGCTCGTCGCCGAGCCAGGCGTCTTCCGGACCCCAGAAAATCTCTTCCGGCTCCCAGATGTCCTGGCGGCCGAAGCCGAAGCCGAACGTCTTGAACCCCATCGACTCCATGGCAACGTTGCCGGCATACACCAGCAGGTCGGCCCAGGAGATCTTCTGGCCGTACTTCTGCTTCAGCGGCCAGAGCAGCCGGCGCGCCTTGTCGAGGTTGGCGTTGTCGGGCCAGCTATTGAGCGGAGCGAAGCGCTGCGCGCCACTGCCGCCGCCGCCGCGCCCATCGGCGATGCGGTAGGTGCCGGCCGCGTGCCAGGACATCCGGATAAAGAGCGGCCCGTAATGGCCGTAGTCGGCGGGCCACCAGTCCTGCGAGGTCGTCATCAGTGCGATGAGATCCTGCTTGAGGGCGTCAAGGTCGAGGGTCTTGAACTCCTCGGCGTAGTCGAAGTCCTGGCCCAGCGGGTTTGAGAGCGAAGAATGCTGGTGGAGCACCGAGAGGTCAAGCTGATTCGGCCACCAGTCACGATTGGTGTGCGGCCGTGAGCGCTTCGGCGTGGGGGCGGGAATGACCGGATTCTCGCTCTCGCTTTCGCTCATCGTAAGCTTCTTATTTTCGGTTAGTTTTGAGTCAGACACGTCAGTCCTGTTCCTTTCCGGTGGGTCGCTACCGGTGACTGAGCACCTGTGGCGGGGGCGGGGGCGCGGGACGGGGGCGCAGACTACTCCGGACGCCAGCCCGCTTCGTCGTGACGGGGGTGACGCCCGGCGCCGGGTGTCGGCGCAGCCTGAGCAGGCAGGGCGGCCTCCGCCGCGAGACACCTGGGACAGCGGCCCCAGTAGATGACCTCGGCCTCGTCGATCTCGTAGCCCCAGGTGTCGGACGCGGTCAGACAGGGGGCCTCGCCGACGGTGCACGTGACATCGGCGATGGCCTCGCAGGTCCGACAAACGATGTGATGGTGGTTGTCGCCGACGCGCAGCTCGTACAGGCCAGGCCGACCGGCCGGCTCAATACGGCGCACCAGACCAACCTCAGTAAAGGTGCGGAGCACGTTGTAGACCGTCTGAGCCGAGCTATCCCCCAGGTGCTCGCGCACCGCACCGACGATGTCGTCGACGCTGGCATGAGGGGAGCTCGCAGCGAGCGCATTCAGCACCGCCAGACGCGGCGCAGTGACACGAAGGCCAACACGGCGCAAGGCAGCAGCGGGGTCTCGCAGTCCGGAGTCCATACGCATAGAGTATAGCAAATCTAGATGTGAGTCAATCAAGAATAGGAATCCACCAAAGAATTGACTTTGTGCCGACTACGCCCGCGAGTCGGCCGTCCGGCACGCGCCTGAGGCTCCCCTCCGACATTGACAACACCGAGCGTCCTGACCCTGTGTCTGCTGGAAGGCGGCGGTCTTGGGGGGCGGTCATCCCCGAGCATGTCAGCCTGCGCCCGTTCGACTCCGCTCGCTGGCGCTCACTGCGCTCGGGGTGAACTCGCGAGCCTGTGAGCGGAATCGAAGGATCTCATCCTTGCCGCCCGCTGCG
>JADLBT010000001.1 GCA_020847555.1 Gemmataceae bacterium | reverse complement strand
GTAGACGATGATCTGGAAAAGTGTGGTCGGGGGCAGGCGTTCGAGGCTGACACGCAACTCGCGGACCGCGGCGGCGAGCAGGCCGTCCCGCCCCATGCTGGAAGAGCGGTCGATTGCGTAGACGACGCTCCGGGCCGCCGCGCCACCCTGGAACAGGCTCCCCGACCGACCGATTCCTCCCGGTCCGCCGGCACCGTCCGCGCCGGCACCGTCCGCGACACCCACTCCCGCGCCCACGCCGGAGTGCCCGCCCGGCGCGGCGGTCGGCGGCACGGGTTCGGTGTGTGTAACGGGGACGATCTCGGCCGGGCTGTGTGTCACGCCGATTTCGCGCGGCGCGTCGGCGGCCCCCGTGGGCGCGGCCGCGCCGGGTTCGCCCGTCTCGCGGCGCGGCACGAGGTAGAGGTGACCTGGCTCGTCACCTGCCTCGAACACGAGGCCGAGGGCGGGCGGGCCGATGTCGTCCACGTCTTCCCGCATGCTCCGCGCCGGCAGCAGCGCGAGTGCCCCGCCGATGGCCACATGGACGGCGACCGACACCCCGAGGGCAACCCAGCCCTTGCCGCGCGCGGTCTGCACCGAATCGCTCCTTCCGCCTCAAGTCGGCGCGCCCCGGCGGCCGATACTCACACTACCCAAGGGGTGGTCCGACCCAGATGCTCGGCAGGATGCCGTCAACACCGTTGACGCGACTTCGCTTTGTGTGTTGACCAACCTGAGGAGGGGCGGCGGCGCAGGGTAGCGCCGCCGCTTTTTTCATGCGCCGGGGGGCGGGCCTCACTGTCCGGTGACGTGTTCCAGGCGCCCGAGAATCTGGAGTGTCAAGCCGTCGTTGCGGTCCCCGACCCACTCCAGGCGGATGCGCGTCTTCTCGGCGTTGCCCGCCTTCTCGCTCGTCAGGATCAGACGAAAGCGCTGGCCCGCGGTGGTCGTGCAGGCGATGTGGAACGCCTCCCCCTGCTTGCTCAGCTCCGCCTGCACGTCGAGTTTCACCAGTCTGTCCCGGGTCGCCTGGGCAACGGTTTCCAGGGAGCCGGCGACGAGCCGCTCGTCCCCGCTGGCGCCGAGGAAGAGCATCCCGGCCACGTCGGTCGAGGCACAGCCGACCACCAGCAGCACCCACCCGCTCGCGCACACCCCTAACGTCGTCCTGGTCATGGCCGATCTCCCTCGCGGTTCCGTTCCCTGCCCCGACCCGCCCCACCTCCCGGACCGCGCACCGCTCCCCCGGTCTACCCGCGTGTTCCGGGCAGGCCGCGCGGGCCGTTCGTCCGAGTTCGGGCACAGGAAAGCGGCGAGACTATAACGATGGGCCGAACCGAGAGGAAGAGCAATTCCCTGGTAGGGTCGGGGCAAGAAGGGTGATGTGCAGCAGGACGATTCAAAGCCCACGGGTGGCGCCCCGTGGGCTTTACCACCTCCCTTGAACCTGCACTAGCGCCAGCTGTTGAAGGCGCTCTCGCCGCTGGTGAAGGTGATCTCGCCGTGCAGGACGCCGCGCGTCGCAAGAAGGTCGTCGCCCAGGTGCTGGACCAGGGCGGACGGACCGCGCAGGACGGACACCTCCAGGCAGTGCCGCTCCCCGAGGTGGACGTGCATGCTGGAGACGACCAGGTCGTGATGGTGGTGCTGCTTGTCGATCAGGCGTGCGGCCAACTCGCGGGCGTGGTGGTCGTACACGAGGGTCACCACCGCGACCTGCTCGCCCTCGGCGTGCTGGGCCTGCTCGCGGATCAGGCGGTCGCGGATCAGGTCGCGGATCGCCTCGCTGCGGGTGGCATAGCCCTTGTCGGCGAGGTGGGCGTCGAACGCCTCCAGCAGGGCGTTCTCCAGGGAGATGCTGATGCGCGTCAGGTCGGCCATGAGTCCCGCTCCTCCCCGGAAGCATGCGGCGGCGGGCGGCGGCTCACGCACGCCGCCCGCGGGTCGATCGCTCACGGGCCTTGCTTCTCCGGGTTGACGGGATTGTAAGGATAGAGCGGGGTCCGGTCGAACAGGTTGCGCGGCTTCAGGACGAACCCGGCCCAGACGACGTGCGTGATGCCTCGCAGCGCATCGCCCTGCATCTTGCCGTCCTCGAGGCGCGGCTCGTGATGCATCGGGGCGCTGTGCCAGAGAATCACGTCGCTCTTCATCACCGGCTCGCGGTCGGCCACATACTTCGGCAGGTTGATGTAGTCGATCTGGTCCGGCCGCGCCCGCGTCACCCAGAAGTCGTGGTGCGTACACTCCTCGCGTTTCCCGCCGTGGTGCCGCGCGTTCCCCATCCGGATCGGCATCAGGTCGTACGCCATCGGATCCCCACGCTTGTTTCTGTGCCTGTCGTTCACCACCCGCAGGTGGGTGAACCGGCCGGCGGTCCAGTCCGCCCACCCTTCCTGGCCGCCGTTGAACGGCTTCTGGACGGTCTTCGCCTTGCTCATTTCATCGGCCAGATCGCTCGCCGGCTCGATGTGTTCGACCACATACACCGAGTTGTTCTCCGGCCCGTCGAGGTTCACGTCGATGCGCCACAGGCCGTTGTGCATGTGCGGCTCGTACTCCGACCCGCCGTAGTTGCGCCCGGTCGAGCCCAGCCGGAAGGTGACGACGCCGTCATCCTGGAAGCCGTACTCGATGATGTACCGATAGTTGGCGGCCCGGAGGCACCCCCACACGACCAGGGTCTGCCCACGGCGGACCTTTTCCCCGCCGCCCGGCAGCGTCCCGCGCCACATCAACCCGCGGTCGCGGATTTCCTGAACCACCGTCGGGGCTGCGTCCGGCCGATCACGCAGCAACTTGCCGAACGGGCCGGCGTCGGTTGGGGTCATCTCGCAGAGCGGGAAGTTGTACGACACGTCCCAGAAGCGCGGGCTGCCGCGGTGGTAAGGCACGAAGATTTCGGAAATGCGCGCGTCGCCGAGTACCTGGATCCAGCGGTCGTTCGGGCCGCGCCTGTACCAGGCGTCCTGGATGCAGACGCCGTAGCCGGTGGCAGTCGCCCAGTGGATTTTCCAGGCGGTCTCCATCGCGCCGTTGGTGGGGAACTCCTGAACGATCTCGTTGACCGGCTTTTTCGGCGCGATCGGTTTCTTCGGCGGCTGGTTCTGGTTGCCGGCGTGGCCGGCGACGGCGACCAGGGCCGCCGCGACCCCGATCAGGAGGATAGTGGGGACACGTATCGATGTCATCGGCAGGATGCTCCGCTGTTCGAGAAAAGCTGCCCGTTCCGGTTGGTACTGTCGGAGCCGCGCACGCAGCGGAGTAAGCGGGGTGAGTCCCGCTTACTCCGCTGCGCTGCCTGCGCGGCTCGGACAGGCGCCGTTCACGAGTACGGCGTCATTCGTCAGATCGACGAGCACGCGCGGGGCGGTCAGGTAGGCGCCCTCGACGCCGAGCAGGATGTGGGCCAGCCGGCGCCCGAACAGCGGATCGCCCTCGACCGGGTTGCACGGGATCGTCTCGACCTGCAGCCGGGCGCCGTGGCGGGCGAACACGCCCTTGAGACGGGCGTCGGCACGGGCGAGCGCCTCGGCATGAGCGGCCTCCTCGGGGGCGAGCGGGGTCGGGACGTGCAGCGCAACGTCCACGTTGCGCACCTCACCCCGGGTCAGATCGACGGACGTGCGGATGGTCTGATCGCCTTCGTAGCGGTAGTGCGTCACCCGAAGCAGCCGTTGCGGAGCGTCGGCGTGCGGACCCGGCAGCAGCTCGACCTTGCAGAAGACAACCTTGCCGAGACCGCCCAGCTCGCCGCGGGCCTCCAGCTTCCGCTCGGCCAGGTCGCGCGCGGTTTCAACCTCGGCCGGGGTGAGGATGAAGGACGGCAGCGGGTCGGCCTCTCGCACGTCGCCCTGGACGCGGCCGCACCCCAGGGGCAGCAGGGCCAGGAATAAGAGGCAGCGGCTTCTGCCCGAAAGACGGCGCACCATGCAACAACCTCCTCTGTTGAGAGGCCCACGGGGATGGTGTGGGCCGAGAACTCCGTGTTGAGATGGGCGGTTGCAGGAGAGGCAACAGCACATTGTAACCCAATCGGGCGGCTACGCCAGCACGTTCACGCGGCCGGTGGCGCCATCGACGCGCAAACGTTGGCCGGTGCGCAGCCGGCGATGTACGTCGGGCAGCCCGGCCACCGCCGGCAGGCCGAACTCGCGGGCCACGATCGCCCCGTGCGACAGCACGCCGCCCGTCTCCATGACAACCCCGCGGGCGTGGATGAACAGCGGCACCCAGGCCGGGTCCGTGGTCGGGCAGACGAGGATGTACGGCTCGGCCGGCACGCGCGCCTCGCCCGGGTCGTGAACGACCAGGGCCGGCGCCTCGGCCACGCCCGCCGACAGCGGCACCCCCTGGAGCACCTCCGCCCCGCCCACCGCCGCGTCGCGCCCAACCGCCTCCAGGTCGTCGCTGAAGATCACCTGCGGCACCGCCAGGCTCAGCGCCGCTGCCCGGCGGCGCCTACGCTGCTCGACCCGGTCGCGCAGCTCGGTCCCGGCCGACGCCGCCCTGGCCAGGTCCGGCAGTTCCTCCGGGGCGAGGTAGAAGATACCGCCGCGAAGATCGAAGCGCCGGTCCAGTTCGACCAGGACGCGGCGGACCAGGGCGTACCCGAGCATCAGGTAATGCTTGGCAGTCTCGCGCAGGCCGAGCAGGCGGTGGAGGGTGCGCAGGGCGTCGGCCAGAGCGGCGCCCTGCGTCGCGCTCAACCCGGCCTCGCGGCTGACGCGCTCGAGGGCGGCGTCCGGGTCGGGGATGCGCACGTCGTCCCCCCGTCCGGCCGACAGCAACAGCCGCTCGAGCGCGGCCGGATCCTCGGCCCAGCGCGGCTGCGCCAGCTCCATCTCGTGACTGCCGCGGTGGCCGAAGCGCAGCAGGAACGCCCCGCGCTCCAGCCGCCCGGACGCCAGGTCGCGCACCGCGCCAGCGAGGTCGGTGTCCGGGTCGGGGTGGACGCCCATGACCAGCTCGCGCGTGGCGGCCTGGGCTCGCTGCAGCGCTTCGAGGCGGCTCGTCTCCGAGCCGGCGGTGGGCGTGGGCTGGTAGCCGGGGGCGCGCGCCAGGGCACGCTCCAGCTCGGCGTAGGTCACGCCGGCCAGGGCCGTCGGCTTGAGGCTGTCGCGCGCGAACTCGCACAGCGCTCGCCGCACCCAGAACTCGAAGCGGCCCACCAGGGCGAGGTCGTCCAGTTGCCCCAGGTCGCGGTTGGCCTCCGCGGTAACGTCCGCGAGGTAGGGGGGCAGCACCTCCTGGCGGAATCGGTCCTCGAAGGTGCGCGCCAGCCGGCGCAGGCGGGCTGCCTGCCGGTAGAGGCGGACGCAGGTTACCGGCATCAGCAGCCAGAACCGCCACCCGCCGCGCGCCGGGTTGAGGACCGCCTGCGGATAGACGGCCTTGGCCGGGTTGGCCTTGAGGTGGGCGAACGGATGCTCGAAGGGCAGGTGGCGGTACTGCATGCGCGGCTCGCGGCTGAGGTTGCAGTACGGCCGGCCGCACACCAGGTCGAACGTGCCCCGGTCGTCGAGCGCCGGATCCGGGTCGAACCCGAGGTCGCGGTACATCAGCCCGAACCCGCCGCGGCCGGACATGAACCGGGTCACGACGGCCCACGTCATCGGCGTTGGGTCGGGCAGAATCTCGCTGAGGTTGTACCGGCTCCACACGGTCCCGGCCGGCGCGGCCGCCCGCGCCAGCGCGTCGATCTCCTCCCGGCGAACGCGCTCGCGCTCGGCGTTGGTGACGTCCGGCGCGGTCCGGGCTGCCTGCTTGATCGGCCGCGCCTGGAGCAGGTAGAACCGGCCGCGCGCGAGCCCCCACTCGATGTCGCATGGCACCCGAAAATGGGCCTCGACACGCAGCCCGAGGTCGGCCAGCTCCGCCAGCTGGGCGTCGGCCAGGCAGGCTCCGTCCGCCGGGCCTGCGTGCCCCCGACCGCCTTGCGGGATTGCGGCAACGAGGTTGCGCTTCGCCCCGAGCGCGCGCTCCAGCACGCGGCGGGTGGACGGATCGAGGGCGAAGCGATCGGGCGTGACCTTGCCGAGAACGACCGCTTCTCCCAGGCCGTAGTTCGCCTCGATGACGATCTGCTTGACGGTCGGGTTGACCGGATCGGCGGTGAACATCACCCCGGCCACCTCGGACGGGCACATCGCCTGAACGTTGACGGCGGTCCCGAGCAGTCCGTCGATGCGGTGGTGGCGGCGGAAGGCGACGGCACGCTCGCTCTCCCACGAGCCGAAGACGGCGCCGATGGCGGCACACAGGGCGTCCCACGGGTCGGTCGGCAGGTCGCGGCCGGTCGCGTCGCGGTACGCATCCAGCACCCGCTCGCACAGCGTCTGCAGGTGGTCCTCGTCCAGGTCGTCGTCCGACGCGCGGCCGGTCTCGTCGAGGAGCGTGCGAGCCAGGCGCGCGAGGGCCGCGTCCGGGACGCCCCCGACGGTGCGCGCAAACATCAGGAGATGGTCGCGGTACGCGCGCCACGCGCCGCGCCCGTCGCCGGTGCGGTCGGCGACAGCGGCGACACAGTCGGGATTGAGGCCGACGTTGAGGACGGTGTCCATCATCCCCGGCATGGACACGGCGGCGCCGGACCGGACCGCCACCAGCAGCGGATCGTCGCTCTTGCCGAACGGCCGGCCGGCCGTCTGCTCCAGCCGCCCGAGCGCGGCGCGGACGTCCGCTTCCAGTCCGGGCGGCCATGCGCGACCGGCCCGGTAGTAGAGGTCGCAACAGACCGCGGAGATGGTGAAGCCGGGTGGAACGTTCAGCCCGGCACGGGTCATCTCGGCGAGGCTGGCGCCTTTGCCGCCGATGAGATCCCGCAGGTGATCGCCGCCCTCGGCCCGGCCGTCGCCGAAGGCGTAGCCGACCTGCTGCGGCCGCCCGGAGGCGGGCGCGGACTGGGTTTCACTGGCGGAACTGCGCGGCACGCTCATCCTGGCAGGGTAGGGGGCGGCGCTCCGGAGGGCAACGGCGCCTGGCGCGACGGCGTCGGGGGACGGCCGCGAGTCGGCGGCCGCGTTTCGGCGAGCAAGGGCTTGTGGACTCGCCCCAAACCTACTGTAATACACCCGGAGAGCGCCGCGAGTACCGAGACGGCGGGGGGTGGCAGCGCTCCCTCTCGGTTCCCCCACCGCCCGCGCGGCAAAGTAACGATGCCCGACGCCAACAAGAGCAGGGAAGCGCTTCTCGACGAGTTGCTGGCTGCCCGCGCCCGACTCGCCCAGCTGGAATGCGAGTGCGCCTGCCGGAATCCGGCGCAGCAGGCCCGCGCGCGCGTCGTCGAACTCCTCGACGCGATCGGCGATGCCTACTTCACCCTGGACCGCGACTGGCGGTTCACCTATCTGAACGCCAACGCCTTGAGCCGGAGCCACAAACCGGCCGAGGAACTGCTCGGCCGCACCATCTGGGAGGCGTACCCGCAGCTGGTCGGGACACCCCTCGAACGGCATTACCGCCAGGCCATGCGGACCGGCGCGACGGTCTGCTTCGAGATGGCGGGCATTCTTACCAGCCGGTGGTACGAGGTGTTCGCGTGTCCGGGCGCGGACGGCCTGACCGTCTACTTCCGCGACATCACCGAGCGGCACCAGGCCGAGGAGGCGCTGCGCGCGAGCGAGTACCGCCACCGGGCCATCGCCGCGATCACGACCGACTACATCTACGCCTGTCGGATCGATCCGGGTGGCGCCGTCATGCTGGAGTCGGCGAGCGACGGGTTCCCGAGGGTCACCGGGTACACCGTCGAGGAGATCCAGGCGAAGGGCGGCTGGCCGGCCCTGGTCCACCCGGACGACCTGCCGACGATGCGGCGCCTGACCGACCAGTCCCTGGATGGACGGACGTGGGCGGGGGAGCTGCGCTTCGTCACGGCGCGCGGCGAGACCCGGTGGGTGCGGTCGTCCGCCTGCCCGGTCCTCGACCCGGACACGGGGCGGCCTGTTCGGGTTCTCGGCGCGGTCCAGGACATCACCCCCGCCAAGCGGACCGAGCTGGCGCTCCGCGCAGCCGAGGATCTCCAGCGCCGCATCCTGGAGGCGGTCCCCGCCGGCATCGTCACGGTAAACCGCGACGGGTCGATGGTGCAGGCCAACGCGGAGGCGCAGCGCCTGCTCGGCCTGCGGTGGGACGACCTGTCGAAGATGTACGTCCGCGACTTCGCGTCCACCACCCTGCGCGAGGACGGCCGCCCGTGCCCCGTGGGGGATTACCCGGTGAGCCGCTGCCTGGCCACCGGCGAACCTCAGCCGCCCGTCGTCATCGGCGTGCGCAGGCCGGACGGTCATGTTGCCTGGGCCGTCTACACCGCCCTGCCGCTGCGCGACCCGGTGACGGGCGAGCTGCGCGGGGCGGTCGTCACGTTCCTCGACCTCACTCCCCGCAAGCAGGCCGAGCAGGCGCTGCACGAAAGTAATGAACGGCTGAAGCGTTTCTTCGAGGCCGCCTTCGAGGGCATCGCCCTCCACGAGGGCGGCATCATCCGGGACGCGAACGGGCCGCTCGCCACCCTGTTCGGGTACACGGTGGAGGAGCTGAAAGGGATGAACGTCCTGGACCTGGCCGCGCCGAGCTATCGCGACATCGTTCGGCGGAACGTGGCGGCCGGCCACGATCAGCCGTACGAGGGTCTCGCCCTCCGCAAGGACGGCACAACTGTCCCCGTCGAGCTGTGCGGCAAGAACATCCCCTACGAGGGCCGGACGATCCGGGTGACAGTCCTGCGCGACATCACCGAGCGCAAGCGCAGCGAGGAGCGTCTGCAGGAGTACGCGCGCCAGCTGCGGACCCTTTCGCAGCGACTGATGGAGGTCCAGGAGACGGAGCGCCGGCATTTGGCCCGGGAACTGCACGACGAGGTCGGACAGCAACTGACGGCGCTGCACCTGGCGTTCAAGGCTGGCGCCGAACTCCCGCCCGAGCAGAGCGCTGCCCGCCTGGCCGAAGGGCAGCGCCTGGTCACCCAGCTCATGACCCAGATCCGCGACCTGTCGCAGAATCTCCGGCCGACCGTACTGGACGATCTGGGCCTGCTCCACGCTCTGCTGTGGCACCGCGACCGCTACGTCGCCCAGACCGGCGTCCAGGTGACGTTCACCCATCGAGAGTTGGCCGGTCGCCGCTTCCGGCCGGAGGTCGAGACGGCGGCCTTTCGGATTGTGCAGGAAGCGCTGACCAACGTGGCCCGTCATGCGGGGATCCGGGAGGCGGTGGTCGTGGTCCAGGTCGCCGACGGCGTGCTACAGGTTATTGTGGAGGATCGCGGCGTCGGCTTCGACCCGGACGCTGCCCGCACCACGAGGGACCGAAACGGCCTGTCCGGCATGCGCGAGCGGGCGGCACTGCTGGGAGGGCGGCTGCTGGTTCAATCCAACCCGGGGGCGGGGACGTGTGTTCGCGCCGATCTGCCCCTGACTTTCTCGGAAACGAGCAGGAGTAGCGATGCTGACGCTGGTGCTGGTGGATGACCACGGGATTGTTCGGGAGGGTCTGAAAGCCCTGCTGGACAGCGAGACAGACTTCCGCCTGGTGGGTGAGGCAGCCGACGGATTGCAGGCGGTCCGTCAGGTGGAACGCTACGAGCCGGACGTGGTGGTAATGGACCTGATGATGCCGGGCCTGAACGGGATCGAGGCGGCCCGCCAGGTGGTGCGGCGGTCCCCGCGGACCCGGGTGGTGATCCTGTCGATGCACTCCGGCATCGCGTACGCAGCGGAGGCGGCCCGCGCCGGGGCGACCGGCTACGTCCTCAAGGAGGCGTGCGCGGAGGAACTGGTTCAGGCGATTCGTGCCGTCGCGGCTGGCAAGCGGTACTTCAGTCCGCCGCTGACCGAGGGCGCGATCGCGGCCTACCTGCGCCAGACGGAGGGGCGGCCGGCGGACCCGTTCGAGACGCTCACGGAGCGCGAGCGTGAAGTGCTGCAGCTGACGGCCGAGGGACACAGCGGGGTTGAGGTGGCTGCCCGGCTGTTCATCAGCCCGCGCACGGTCGAGAGCCATCGCGCCAGTCTGATGCGCAAACTCGGCGTCCATAACCAGAAGGAACTGGTCCGCTACGCGGTGCAGCGAGGGATCCTCGCCGACATCAGCCGACCGTCCCCCCTCGAGTGTCCTCGGGAAGGGCGCGACGGCTAAGAAGCAGTTTCACAACCCCACAGGAGGGGATCCCGGCCTCCGCTCCTGAGCCGCAAGCGGCACGAAGCAAGTTCAAGGCAGCCCGGTATAACCACCGCCATTTGCGACGGCGATTCCGTACTTCTACGAATAGCGGTGCGGGCCGATCCTGTGTCTAATCATGGTAGAGATACCCCGGTGGGTTTGAGCTGGTTGGGCGACAGCTCAGAACCTCGGGGTATTTCTCTTTCCCTATCTCCTTTCAATACTATTCTCACTTACCAGGCGGCCCGGGCGATCGGGAGGGCCGTGCGGCGCGCCTTCCTTGATCTTGCCGCGCTACTCTCCTAAGTAACCTCCTGAGAGTCTGTGCGAGAACCTCTCCCCCGGCCCCCTCTCCTGGCAGGGGAGAGGTTCTCGCACAGACCCTGAGATTTGTCCCGGCTGTGCGGAGGCCTGTCATGGCGGAGAAGGTGGTTATTGTCGGTTCCGGACCCGCGGGATGGACGGCGGCGATTTACGCCGCTCGCGCCAACCTCCAGCCGCTGGTGTTCGAGGGGGCCGTCACCGCGGAGAACTCGGTCAAGGGAACGCTACCCCTCGGTCAGCTCAACCTGACGACCGAGGTAGAGAACTTTCCCGGGTGGCCACACGTCGATGCCGAGGTGATGGCGGCCTTCTCGAAGTCGGCTCTCTCGCCGGAGCGCTTCAGCAACCTCGCTGGGTTCTACGCGGGCAGGTCGGCCCACCACGGCCGCCGCGCCGCCTTCGGCCCCGAGCAGATGGAGTACATGCGCCAGCAGGCCGCCAACTTCGGCACGCGCATCGTTACCGACGATATCGTCTCTGTCGAGCTGGGGCGCTACCCGTTCCGGCTCAAGGCCCTGGAGGGGCAGACGGTCGAGGCGCTGACGATTGTTCTGGCGACGGGCGCGCGGGCGAACTACCTCGGCCTCCCGTCGGAGGACCGCTTCAAGAATAACGGCGTGTCGGCGTGCGCGGTGTGCGACGGAGCCCTGCCGCGATTCCGAAACCGCCCCCTCGTGGTCGTCGGCGGCGGCGACTCGGCGGTCGAGGAGGGGACGTACCTGACCAGGTTCGCCAGCACCGTCTATCTCGTTCACCGCCGCGACAAGCTCCGCGCCAGCCAGATCATGCAGCAGCGCGCCCTCAGCAATCCGAAGATCACCATGAAGTGGAACCGGACCCTCGACGAGGTGCTCGGCACCGACGAGGACGGGGTAACGGGCGTGCGGCTCAGGAGTACGACCGACGATCGGCCGGAGCAACTGGAGGTCGGCGGGGTGTTTCTGGCAATCGGCCACACGCCCAACACCGACTTCCTGGGCGGGCAGGTGGAACTGACCGAGAAGGGGTACATCCAGTGGAAGCGCCCGCACCGGACGCACACCAGCGTGGACGGCGTGTTCGCTGCGGGCGACGTCGCCGACGACTACTACAAGCAGGCGGTGACCGCGGCCGGCACCGGCTGCATGGCGGCCCTCGACGCCGAGCGCTGGCTCGCCGAGAAGGGACATCATTGACAGGAGGGATTCGGGGGAAGGGATGAGGGAGGAGGAAAGACAGATAGGTTTTTGTCTTCTTTCATCCCTCATCCCTCCTCCCTCATCCTTTCCTGATGGCTCGTCCCCGAATCCTCCTCGATCGGCTCGACCGTCACTTCTTCCAGCCCGAGGTGGCGGCGCGTTTCGAGGCACAGTTGCATCAGGTGGGACCGGGTCTGGCGGTGGTCCTCCAGCAGCGCCGGCTCAATCCGGTACAGGCTCCCCAGCGCGATGTCGATCGGGCGCCAGAAGTCAAGGCGTTTGTTCCTCGTTGGCGGACCCTTGAAGTACGAGCAATAACTACCCCAGCCGCCCTCGATCCAGCAGACCATCACCGGCGTCGCCGGCCGTTCCTTGAGGATCAGCCACACGCCCTGGCCGAACTGCCGGAGCGGCCGCTCCGTGTTCTTGCGCAGCGACCCCTCGGGGAACAGCACGACGCACTCGCCGCGGTCCAGGGCCGCGATCGCCTCCTGCAGTTCCGGCGCCTCGCGCCGGTAGTTCGACACCTGCACCCGGATCGCCCGGACGACGTACTTCATCAGGAAGCGCAGCCCGGGCAGATCGTAAAACGCGCTCGTCATCATCGGAATGATGCGCCGCGGAATCACCTTCCCCAGCCACAGCGGGTCGAACCAGGCGCTGTGGTTGGCGATCACCAGCAGCGGTCCGCGGCGCGGGAGATGCTCCAGCCCCGGCCCCGTGCCCCGGATGCGGTACAGCGGCCAGATCAGCAACTCCATCAACTGCTCCAGCGCCGGCGGAAACAGCAGGTGCCAGCTTACCGCCGCTCCGACGACCGCCGCGGCCGCCGCCAGCCAGAGTTGCCCCTGCGGGCTCAGGATGCCTCCGTGCGCCAGGGCGAACATGACAGCGGCCGCGCCCGCCATGAAGACGTAGTCGAACAGGTTGCGCACGCTCATCGCGTTGCCGCGGGCGTCGGCGGGAACGGCGGCCTGGAAGGTCGCTGCCAGCGGGACGTTCACCAGCCCGCCCATCGCTCCGAGGACGACGCACAGCGCCGGGGACGGCACCGCCCCGAGGGCCGCGACGACCAGGCCGACCGCCATTCCGGTGGCGCCGAAGACGACCAGTCCCAGCGCCCGGCGCGGGTGCCGCTGCGTCCCCGCCAGGAGCGACCCGGCCGCGATGCCGACCATCACCCAGACGCCGACGCCCAGCATTTGCTTCAGCCGTGCGTCGAACCCGTCGCCCCCGGCCTCACTCTCGATCATCGCGCCGAAGTGGTTTGCGCCGTCACTCAGCACCACCGCCACGAGGGCTCCCATCATGGCGGCGGCCAGGCCGCGCAGAGCAGCGAGGGCGAGAAGGCTGCCGCGGGCCTCGCGGTCCGCCAGAACCCGGCGCAGGTCGCGAAAGAACCCGCCAACCGCCTGCCCGGCCGACTCCGGCCGGCGCACGTCGGCCCGGAACCAGACCGGCAGCGCGGTCAGCGCCGCCAGCACGTTCAGCCCTCCCGCCAGCGCCACCGCCGCATCGAGATCCCACCAGACGTACCCGCGCAGGCGCCCGCCAAGTACCCACCCGGCGACGATGGCCGTCACGGCGCCCATCTCGATCAGACCGTTGACGCGCGTCAGCGGGATGCCGGTGTCGGCAGTGGCGGCCGGCAGCAGGGCATAGCGCGTCGGGCTGTAGATGGCGGCCCCGACCGCGACCAGCGCCCAGCACGCCACCCACGGCCCGCCGGCCAGGCCGAACGCCGCCGTCACCGCCCCGCAGTAGACGGACGTCAGGAGCAGAACCACGGGCTTGGGAAGGCTGTTGCTGACGGCGCCGTTCAGCGGCGCGAAGAAGACCGCGGGCAGGACCAGCAGAGCGGTGAGGAGGTGCCAGGCGCTCTCGCGGTCGGAAGCGGCCCCGGCCTCCGCGAACTGGAGCAGAACGAAGATGCGCAGGCAGTTGTCCGCGAGGATGCGTGCGACCTGCGAGACCCACAGGGAAGTGAATCGGCACCGCGCTGCCCGCACAGGATGGCCCTCGCCGTTGCGCCTCGTTCCGCCGCCGACACCAGAGGGGTATTGTCCACGCCTCCCGGGGAGTTGGCAACCTGGAACGGGTGTTCGCGACGGTTTCCGGCAACTGGGAAGTGCGAACAGAAGCAGAGTCAAGAAGGATGGTGTGGGAAGGGCATTGGAAAGCCCACGGGTGGCGTCCCGTGGGCCTGGCAGGGAGCGCTTCGTTTCGGATCGTGCCGCGGCTGCCTCCGGCAAGGCGCATCGCCGGTATGGTCTGTAGTGTGTGCGCGCGTCGTCCGGTCCCTGGCGCTCGCACTCCGGCCGGCCGCGATCACGGCGCCTGTTCGGCCGCGCGCCGGCGTGATAGACTGAGGCAGCCTGTTCTCTCGTCCTCAGCCGTCCTGGAGGGGGGCCTGTGAAACCGTTCGCTGTCGCTGTCGTTGCCCTGTCCCTGGCCGCGGTCACCGCCACGTCGCAGCCGGAGCCGGTGCGTGTCTACACCAGACCCCGGACGCCGTCGCGCGAGGCCCTCGACCGGCTCAACCTGACGCTCGCCTGGAGCACGCGCCTGGCGACCGACGGAGCACGGGACGGGTTGTTCAGCGTCCAGTTCATGCCGGACCCGGGCGGCCTGCGCCTGGTCGTTCAGACACTCGGCGGCGTGGTCGTTGTCCTCGACGCGGAAACCGGCGATACCCTCTGGCGGACTCAGGTCGGCACCCCGTACTGGCCGGCGCAGCCCGTCGCGTTCGACTCCCAGCACCTTTTCGCGGTGCGCCGCCAGCGCGTGTTCGTCCTCGACCGCGACAGCGGCCAACAGCTGCTCTGGGACGTGGATCGGGACAGCAAGGAGCGCCTGTGGGGCGCTCTCGTGGAGGACGTGCCGTCCGCCGGCCTGGCGGCAGACGAGGACCACCTCTACATCGTTATGGGGTCGCGGGTGTCCGCTTACGCGGTGCCGAACTTCCGCAAACTGGCCCAGGCCGCGGCGCGAGAGGGCCTGGACAAGGAGGCCAGGCGCCAGCCCTCCCACCAGCTGACGCGCAAGTGGACCCAGATCCTGGCCCCGCACCGCTTCCTCCAACCGCCCCGGCTCACCCCCGACATCCTCGGCCTCATCGCCACCGACGGCACGCTGGCCATGCTGACCACGCTCGAGGGGATCGACCGCTACCGCTACCAGGTGGAGAAGAAGGTACGTTCCCTCGCCGCCCAGCACGGTTCGATGATCTACGTCGGCTCCGAGGACTCTCACCTGTACGCCTTTGACCTGCGCGGGTTTCGCCTGTGGTGGCGATTCCCGAGCGGCGGCGTCATCCTGCGGCCCGTCCACGCCACCGACCGCGACGTCTACGTCTCGCCGGAACGCATCGGCATGTGCCAGGTCGATCGGACGACGGGCAGAGCCCGGTGGGTCAGTCGGGACGCCCAAACGTTCCTCGCCACGAACTACAAGTTCGTTTACGCTCTCGATCGGTTCGGCCGGCTGCTGGTGCTGGACGATGCGCGCGGAACGACCCTGGCGCAGTACGATGTGCGGGACTGGCCGTTCCTGGTGCCGAATGAGCAGACCGACCGGCTGTACCTCGCTGCCCACGACGGTTCCCTCGTTTGCCTCCATCACCGCAACAACCTCGTTCCTGTCCCCGTCACGACTCCGCCGAGCAAGGAAAAGCCCTCGCCGAAAGGCCCCAAGGAAGGCGGGGGGAAGAAGGAAGACGGCAAGAAGGATGGCGGCATGAAGGACGACGGGAAGAAGGTTCCCGCCGAGATCGGTGCGGCTCCGGGGGCGCTGATCCCGTTTGCCGACAATGACTGGCTGAAGCGGGTGGTCGGTCGGCCCGCCGCGCCGGGCGGTCGCCGCGAGGCACTGCTCGATCGGCGACTGCTGGCGTCCGGACCGCCGTCGGGTTCTGCCGGGGGGTTGCGGTGAACTGGTGGCGGCTGGCCGCGGCGGCCGCGCTCGGCCTGCTGGTCGTCGCCCCCCTCGCCGTCCCGCTGTTCGCCCTGATCCGCCGGCCCGCAGCGCTCGCGGTGCCGGCGGACAGCCTGCCGCTGCTGAGGAACACCCTGTTCCTTGTCGGCGGCACTCTCGCCGTGGCACTTCCCGCCGGAGTCGGCGCGGCCGTCCTTCTCTACCGCACCGACCTGCCGTTCCGCCACGCCCTGCGACTCGTGTTCCTGCTCCTGCTGCTGGTTCCGCTGCCGGTGCTGACGTCGGCGTGGCAAGGTGCGCTGGGGGCGGGCGGGTGGCTGTCCCTGGACTTCTGGCGCGATGCGCCGGGCCGGCCGTGGGCGTCGGGACTGCCGCCCGCGATCTGGATCCACGCCGTCGCGGCCGTGCCGTGGGTAGTGTTGATCGTCGGCCAGGGACTCCGGACCGTGCCCGGCGAGATAGAGGAGGATGCGCTGCTCGCGGCGGGGACGTGGCGCGTGGTGTGGCGGGTAACGCTGCCGCGCTGCCGTGCGGCCGTCGCGGCGGCGGCGCTGTGGATCGGGCTCCAGACGGCGGCGGAAATCACGGTCACGGATCACATGCAGGTGCGGACCTTCGCCGAGGAGGTCTACTACCAGTTCTGGATGGGCGGCGACGACGTCCTCGCCCGCGCCGCCGCAGTGGCGGTCC